>JAPLKT010000069.1:7907-22566 GCA_026387895.1 Gemmatimonadota bacterium
CGTCAACGCGCAGTTGTACGCGCGACGCCTCCACTTCCGCGAGCGACACATGAATGATGACATCGCCGCGCTCGGTAAACTTGACGGCGTTCGTGACCAGATTCGTGAGAACCTGCCGAAGGCGGAGCGCATCGCCGATGAGGGCGAGCGGCACATCGGCATCCACGCGGCAGAGGAGCTCGAGCGACTTCTCCCCGACGCGATGGCCAACGAGCGCGGCAATCTCGTCGATGACATCGGGGAGTGAGAACGTCAGGACATCCAGCTCGAGTTTTCCCGCCTCGATTTTTGAGAAGTCCAGTACGTCATTCACAATGCCGAGCAGATTCGAGCCGGCCGTATGAATCTTGCTCAGGTAGTCGCGGTGGCGCGGCGACAGTTCGCCGCGCATGGCGAGATGCGATAGGCCGATAATCGCGTTCATCGGCGTTCGAATCTCATGGCTAATGTTCGCCATGAACTCGGATTTAGATCGCGTTGCCTCCGTGGCTCGACGTGTCGCTTCAGTGAGCGCGGCGTTGTTCGCCCGCAGCTCGTCGAGCAGTTCATCGCGGGAGCGCGCGTCGAGAATCGCGCGCAGATCCTCGAACGAGATTTCTTGCAGGCGTCCGCGGCAGGGGTGTTCGACTGTCAGATGCCACCCGTCGCTTTCCTTCCGCATGCGGCCCAGAAAGGACAGCTCACCCGCATGCGAACGGGGGCGAGCACTGGGCGGGTCCTGCGTGACAAAATCCACCCCAATCATGTCGCGGGTGGTTTGCGAGAGTCCCACGACGCAGTCGCGGCACGAGAGTTCCACCACCGCCGTCAACTGCTGCGCAAGCAGCCACCGCGCTACGTCCGAACACTCGCCGGCAATGCGCGCCGCGAGGTTCTGGTCGCGGGTGGCTATCGTGACGATCTCGAACAGCTTGCTTCGAATCGTGATGGCATCCTCCGCGCGAGCGAGGTGCATGGATCCCAGTGTGGTCATCCGGGCCACCCAGCGACGACGGCTAATGCATCGTCGTGCACGTGACCGTGCTCGGCGATGATATCGCGCGACAGTTCATCAGCGGATAGCGTCAGGCCATTGATGCGTGCTGGGCGAATCTTCGCGCCGTCGACGCCGTCCGTCCACAGGACGAAGCGATCGCCATGCTGAAGTGCTCCCTGCTGCTCAAACACGTCGGGCATACGCAAGCCAACGACGCCGTCGCGTGACACCCCGCGCCACGGAGAACCATTGACGCGACTCACCCCAGTATTTCCCACACCGGCGTATCGAAACTCGCGTGCATCGGGGTCAAGGAAGAGCACTCCAATGGCGGCGCCGGCTGAGCCGCGTAGCTCATTATCTAGTGCTCGCAACAGATCGCCCACATGCGAGGTCGCAAGCTGGGAGAGCATCGCGGGCACCCGAACGGCAATCCGGTAGGCCAGCTCTCCATGCCCCGTGACATCGGCAACGACGAGTAGTAATCCATTGTCGCAGGGAAGCCAGTACGCCACATCGCCCCCAACGGCGTACGGCGCGAGTGGACGATTGCACGCCGACGTTTCAAACGCATGGACGTTTGGTGGTGGCGTGGGGCGAGCGACCGGTGGCCGAGCGCTGTCGCTCGTCAGTTCATAGAGTCGGTGGGCGGGGGCCCGCGAGGAGCCACCGAGGTATTTTCGCGCGCGCACGCGTGTTCCGGCGCCGGGTTGTGATTCAATCTCAAAGGCGTCGGCAAGGCGACGAGCCGCGGGGAGCCCAAGTCCAAGCGACCGGCCCGTCGAGAAATGGTCCTGCATCGCGAGAGTGAGGTCGGCGATTCCTGGCCCATCGTCCTCGGCCCATACGTCGATGTATGGGCGCGAGTCTATCGCTTCGCGTACTAATCGAATCCGTCCCCGATCCGCGTATTTGACAATGTTGGTGCCGAGTTCCGAAATAATCGTCGCGAGCACCGCGCGATCATTCGGCGTTGCACCCTCAATGAGCGGGGAGCTGTGCATGCGCATCAACAAAACGCGTAAGTCAGCCGCATCCGCTACCCGAAATGTCTCGGCCTCAAAAGGCTCGCGACCGTTGGTGCGCTTAGGCACTCAACGCCAGCGCATTCAGCGCATCCTCAAGGGTTTGAAAGGCGCGGATGTCCGATAAATCCTCATCAAACTCAACTAGGTACATCACGATGCCGGGGCGCAGGCCGACCAGCACCGAGGAGCCCCCGAGCATGCGAATCATCTGCTGGATGGCGCGGATTTCGCGAAACTCCGCGCGGTCAAGCACCCGCAGCGCTGACAGTTCAAAGATCACCGTCCGCACGCCGTTCGAGCGCACGTTCTCTAAGGCGGTCTCGGTCATGCCCAAGAGGGCCTGCTCGGACAACTCCGTCCCTGCGGTGACGACCAGGCCGTCGCGGATTTGCGTGGAAATCATCGATGATGCACTGTGTGAGACGGCGCCTGAGCGTCAGCTCAGGACTTCGCCGGTCCGTTCGTGCCCAGCAATCCGCGATCGACGCCAACCGCACGACGCGCCAGCTCAAACGAATCACGGAGCGTCGAGGTCGTGCGAACCTCGCCGATATTCACGCCCAACTCGACCAGCGTCCGCGCAATCGCCGGCGACACGCCAGAGATAATCGTCTCGCATCCCATGAGCTGCGTGGCCTTCGTGATCTTGATCAGCTGGTTGGCCACGGCTGTGTCCATCGCAGCCACGCCGCTGATGTCCAACACAAAGACCTTCGCCCGCGTCTCCGCAATGCGGTCGAGGGTCTTGGTCATCACATCTTGGGTCCGCTCCGAGTCAATAATCCCGATCAGCGGCAGGAGCAGGATGCCCTCCCAGATCGGTGTGACCGGCGTGGACATCTCGAGCAGCGTCTTGCTGCTCGCGGCGATCTTCTCCTTCTGGATCCGGGAAATTTCTTCGATCACCACGAAGGTGTCGAGAAACACCAGCTTGATCAGCGAGTTCGCCGTTTCGTCCGCATCCGCAATGTCTGTTGCGCCACGACGTAGACGATCGACCAACGACTTGCCTGACATCGACATGCCAGCAAAGTAGATGTCATGCGGCAAGTCGATGTGCGCATGCACGCCGCCCACATGGCGCCGCGCGGTGAACCATCGCTCGTCGAGCTCGGCATCGAAGAACGTATGCCAGTGCGACATCTGCATTTCTTTCACACGAGCGAGCCGAGTCGGATGGTCCGCGAAGTACAGCTTGTATTCGCGATGTTGCTCCATCCAGTCATAGAACGAGCTGATGTGTGCCGGAAGCTCGGCGCGGAGCACTTCGCCGGCCGCGCGCACGCGGGAGATGTCTGCCGGTTCGATTTGGAACTTGGCAAGAATCTCGGCAATCGGCGTGCGAAGGAGCATGGCGGTGAGAACTCGTCGTCGAGGGCAGGGGAGGAACCTTCCCAACAATACGACACGACCATAATAACGACAATGTTTAGAAACTATACATCTAGCGAACCGGAGTGCCCTTCCCGACTCGGCGGCAGCGCCGCCGCGCTATAGCAGTGGGAGGGCCGCACGCATGGGCCGATTGCCTATCGAGTGCTCAATAACCCCACCGCCGAGCACGCGAGTCCCGTGGTAGAACACGGCCGACTGCCCCGGCGCGATCGCGGCCACGGGTTCGTCTAGCGCGAGTTCTACCTCAGCGCCCTCGATGCGCACAATTTCGGCGGCCGCGATCGGCGCCCGATGTCGGACGCGTACCCCCACGCGATCCCCCACCGCCGGCACTGGGGATACGAGCCAGTTCGCCTCGCGCACCACGAGCCCTCGCCCCAGCAACTCTTCCCGCGGCCCAACGACGACGGCGCGATCCGCGGGGCGGATTCCGGTCACAAAAATCGGATCGGCGTAGCCACCCGGCAGTCCACGCCGCTGCCCAATGGTGAATCGCGCAAAGCCGTCGTGCGTGCCGACCACGGTGCCGTCGTTCGTCACGAAGGGGCCTGGCGACAGCGACGGCGCATCGGCGCCAAGCTTCTGCTCGAGGATCGCGGCGTAGTTGCCGTCGGGAACAAAGCAGATCTCCTGGCTCTCTGGCTTCTGCGCCACTAAGTGCAGTCCCAACTCCTCGGCGAGCGCCCGCGTCTCGGGCTTGGTCATCTCGCCAATGGGCAAGATCATCCGCGACAACGCCGAGCGATCGATGCCCCACAGAAAGTAGGTCTGATCTTTGTTGGCGTCGGCACCGCGGTGCAGGGCCCCATCCACAATGCGCGCATAGTGGCCCGTGGCCACGTACGTCGCGTCGATTCCGTCGGCCTTCACTACAAGGTCGCGAAATTTTGTGAACGTGTTGCAGCGCACGCAGGGGATCGGCGTCCGGCCGTTGGCGTATTCGTTCACGAAGTCGTCCACCACGTCGTGACCGAAGGCGGTCTCGAGGTTCAGCACATAGTGGGGCACACCAAGCTTCTCACAGATACGGCGTGCGTCGTTCACACTATCCAGTGAACAGCAGGGCTTGTCGGGCACCTCGGCGCCGTCGCGATACAGCTTCATGGTGGCGCCCACCACGTCGTAGCCCGCGCGCACGAGCATCGCCGCGGCGACGCTCGAGTCAACGCCGCCACTCATAGCGACTAGCACCCGCTCCTTCATGGGATCAGACCGCCGAGAGGCCGCGAGCCTTCAGCGCGAGGGCGGCGAAGACGTGAATGACACGGTCGATCGCTGCGTCCGTGGTGAGCGAGCCCACGCTCATACGGATCGCGGCCCCGGCGATGTCCGCACGCACGCCGAGTGCCCGCAACACATGCGACGGTTCAATGCTCCCGCTCTGACAGGCGGAGCCACCGCTGGCGGACACGCCCTGTAGGTCGAGCGCCATCAGCATGGACTCGCTGTCGGTGCCGGGGATCGACACGTTGAGCACATGCGCGGCACGCTTCGCGTCGCGCCCATGCACCACGGCATCGGGAATGGCGGCGACGATTCCCGCCTGCAGACGATCACGAAGCTTGCCCAACCGCGCGCCCTCGGCGTCATGCTCGGCCAGCGTGAGTTCCGCGGCGGTCGCGAGCGCCACGGCGTAGGCCACGTTCTCGGTGCCCGGTCTACGCCCGCGGTCCTGTGATCCACCAAAGAAGAGCGGTTCGAGCGGGGTGCCGCGGCGGATGAACATCGCGCCGCTGCCCTTTGGAGCGCCAATCTTGTGACCGCTGATCGAAAGAAAGTCGAAGGGAGTCTTCCGGGCATCCACCTCGACTTTCCCGAAAGCCTGTACGGCGTCGGTATGGAAAATCGCGCCAACGGTGTGGCAATGGCTCGCGAGTTCTGCGATCGGCTGGATCGTGCCGATCTCATTATTCACCCACATCACGGAGCAGAGGGCGGTGTCGTCGCGCACCAAGGCGCGCGCCGAGTCCATCGTGACCGTACCCGTGGCGTCCACGGTGAGCATCCGTTCTTCTGCGCCCTCGGCGGCTGCCTTGTGCACCGAGGCGAGCACCGCCTTGTGCTCAATCGGCGAGGTGACCACAGCGTTGCGTCCCGTGGCCTTGAGCACGCGCCAGCCGCCGAGGATGGCGAGGTTGTCGCCCTCGGTGCCACCGGAGGTGAAGCAGAGCTCGTCGGGGTGGGCGCCAAGGCAGCGGGCGACCCGCTCACGGGCTTCGTCCAGGGCTGCTCGTGCCTCACGGCCCCACCGATGTGCGCTGGACGGATTGCCGAAGCGAACCCCGAAGTAGGGCTCCATCGCAGCCAGTACCTCAGCACGCACGGGCGTGGTGGCCGCGTGATCGAGATAGATCGGATCGTTCATAGTGGAAATATAGGGGACGCCCAGGGAGCCCGTCATCCGCAGGGGGGGTACCCAGCGCTTAGAAGGTCGAGACGTCGAGCGCGGTGAGGTCGTCCACCCGCATGGTCTCGTAGGTAAAGAAGGGCTCGCCGTACTTGCACCGAATCAGTGCGCCATAGTGAGCCGACTGATGCCGTATGATGTCGTACAGCGGCTCGCCGTTGGGATAGACCTCGCCGGCCTGCGTGGTGCCGTCAAACTGCGAGGCGTAGCAGCGAATGGCCTTGAGCTTGGTCTCGAACTCGTCGGTGATATCGACGACGAACGTCGGCTTCACCTGATCTTCGCGGAAGGTGACGCTGTGGATGACCTTGAGCGGGCGATGCGGTGGGTAGTCCGGGTCGAGTTTGGTGAGTCCGGCCAGAAAGCAGGCGTCGCGCACGAGTTGCGAGGCCACGCGGTGGTCGGGGTGGCGACCCCGCGGGGCTGGCGCAATCACGATCCGGGGACGAGTCCGCCGGATGACCTTCGCCAAGAGCAGCCGGGTTTCCGGGGTGTTGACGATTCCGGCGTCTGGCAACTCGAGGTTCTCGCGCAGCGTGACGCGGAGCACGGTCGCGGCCACCGAGGCCTCGTGCGCGCGTGTCTGCGCTGAGCCGCGACTCCCCATCTCCCCTTGGGTGAGGTCGAGGATCCCCGTGGTGTGCCCCTGGCGGGCCAGCTTGGCCATGGTCCCGCCGCAGGTCAGTTCGACGTCGTCGCGATGCGCGGCGACCGCCAGCACGTCAACAGTGGTCATGCTCAAAAGATAAGGCCCGCGGCCGCCGCTGGCGCGGGGCGGGGCCCCCCGCTGGGCCCCCGCTGGGCCCCCGGTGCGAGAGTCCGAGCCGGTCGCCATGTTTCGGGACAGACAGTTCACGTGTTGCCCCACCTCGGACCTTCCTTATGCAGAGCATCTCGACGCCAAACGCCCCCGCAGCCGGCGGGCACTATTCCCAGGCCATTGTCCACGGCGGCTTCGTCTTTGTGGCGGGGCAACTCCCGATGGTGCCCGGGCAGACCGCGCACACCGTGGGGACGATCGAGGAGCAGACGGAGCAGGTGCTCCGCAACGTCAGTGCCGTCCTGGACGCCTCGGGGAGCTCGATAGCGCGGGTCTGTCAGATGACGCTGTACGTCTCCGACATGTCGCTCTGGGGGCGCGTGAACGCCACGTACGCGGCCTTCCTGGGCGATCACCGGCCAGCTCGCGCCGTGGTTCCTGTGAACGACCTCCACTTTGGCTATCAGATTGAGGTGCAGGCGATTGCGGCGCTTGGAGACTCGCAGTAGCTGAGGTCTAGGATGCACAAAGGGGGAGCGGCCGAGGCCACTCCCCCTTCAGTGCGTCAGGAGCAGGTTCGCTTAGAGCGCGCCCGGTCCACGGCCACGACCCTGCGGCATGTTCTTGATGTTCTCAGCGAGCTTGGCCTTGTCGGCATCGCTCTTGAGGATCGCCGCGAGATCTTCGTTACGCTTGGTGGTCGCCTTAGCGCGCTGCTCAGCCGCGTCCGGGGCCTGGCGGTCGATACCGCGCGTGGCAGCCTGAGCCGCCGTGAGAACTGCGACGGCGGCCTTCTTCTGGTCGTCCGTGATCGTGATGTCCTTGAACATCGTGCCGACCTGCGTATCCATCATCGCCTGCATCTGCTCGGGGGTCATCGCGCCACGGCCGCCACCCATGCCGCCGCCACCGCCGCCCTGAGCCGCTGCCGAACCAGCCATCACCACAAGCATCGCAACTGCCGCAATCATTTTACGCATAGTCAAACTCCTCCGAATCCGGTTGAAGGGGACGGCCAACTGGCCGCCAGCCCTTTAATTACGACTTGCCCCCTACGTTCGTTAGGCGGCCTCCCCCGAGGCGGGGAACCCAAGCCGCCGTCCTTCGGTGCTACGACCCCCAAACTACTAGCCGAAATGTGGCTCAGGGTCCCAGCGACCGCCACCGGCTGGCGACTCTCGCTGGCGAGAGTAGCCAGCTACTCGTGCCGCAGCGCGGCCACAGGGTCGAGACGCGAGGCGCGCAAGGCGGGCAGCATCCCAAACAAAATGCCGGTCAGCGCACTTGAGCCAAGGGCTGCCACGACCGCCAATGGCGGGACGGAGGCGGCGATGGGGCTGTACGCCTTCACGAGCATGGCCACCACGGTGCCGAGTCCGAGACCAATGAGCGCACCGGTCGCGGTGAGGGTGATGGCCTCCACCAAGAACTGCCAGAGAATCACGCCGCGGGTCGCGCCGAGTGCTTTGCGGACGCCAATCTCACGCGTGCGCTCCGTCACCGAGATCATCATGATGGCCACAACACCCACGCCACCCACCAGGAGTCCGACCGACGACAACGAAATCATCACGAGGAAGAAAATCCCGAAGACTTTATTGTAGACGTCAAACAGCTTGTCCTGCGTGATGATCGCGAAGTTCGACTCTCGGCTGGGCCGCAGTCCACGCGAACCACGGAGCGCGGCGGTAACGTCGTCGATCGTCTGTGCCTGCGACACGTTGGCCGTGGGCTTGATGATGAACGATGCCCACTGGGGCTGTGCGCCAAGTCGGCGCGAGAGTGCGTACACCGAGGTAACGATCGCGGGCCGCTCGCCGCCCTGGAGGAAGCTGGCCTCGTCCTTGTAGACGCCAATCACCATAAAGGGGCCTCCGCGATTCGATCCCTGCGGGCCAGAGAGTCCCGTGAGGGTGATCTCTTTGCCCAGTGCGTCCTCTTCGCCGAAGAGGCGATCTTTTGCCGTGGTGTTGATGACGACTACGCGCGCAGCGCTGCGCGCTTCTTGCTCGGTGAAGACGCGCCCGTCGATCATGTTGGGCGGGTTCAACTGAGGCCAGTTGGAGGTAATCCCCATCACGTTCACATTGGGAAGCGCCTTGTCGCGGAACTTGGCCGCGGCACCCCAGCCTTGGCGGATCCCAATTTCGCCCACTGACTCGAGCTTTTTCAGCATGTCGGCTTCGCTGAAGAGCAGCGGGGGATTGGAGCGCCACTTGCACGTGTCGCTCGTCCCGTCGCACGCTTCAAATACAATCGGCCGACGCTGAATAAAGAACGTGGTCGGGCCCGCCGACTCGAACTGCTTGGCGACACTCTCGTTGATGCCGTGCACGGCCGCGGCAATCACGACCACCACGAACACGCCGACTGCGACGCCGAGAATCGTGAGGCCTGCGCGCACTTTGTTCTGGCGCATGGCATCGATGGCGATACCCACACCTTCGAGCGACATCTTGATCTTGTCGATAAGGCGCATAACCTACTCCTGCCGAAGGGCGGCGACGGGGTCGAGCAACGAAGCTCGACTCGCCGGGTACACCCCCGAGATAATCCCCACGCCGGCTCCGATTAGCACGCCAACGACAATCGACCAGGGCGCGACGTACGTCGGCATTGGCGTCATCGTCCGAATGGCGTAGGCGCCGATTGCACCGAGTGCTATTCCCATGGCGGCACCGAAGGTGCTCAGGGTGGAGGCCTCAATCATGAACTGCAGCAGGATATCGCGGCGCTTCGCGCCAAGCGCCTTGCGAATGCCAATCTCGTGCGTGCGCTCAGCAACCGCGACCAACATGATGTTCATAATCACAATGGCGCCCACGACGAGTCCGATGGCCGGGAGTGCGATGCCGGCGAGGACGAGATAACTCTTGATCTTGTTCCAGAACTCGAGCGCGGTGTCCGAGGTCTCAAGCACAAAGTTGTCCTTCTGCGCTGGGCGAAGTTGATGGCGCGCGCGCATGATACCGCGGACCGACTCCTGTGCGTCGGGCAGCGCCTCGGCGGTTGCGACCTGCACGATCATCCCATCGATCTGGTGTGCGCCGGGGTTGAGCAGCCGGTGCACAGGCGAGCGGAATGGGGCGTAGACATAGTTGTCAAACGACATGCCAAAGGCACTGCCCAGCGACTCGCCAACGCCGATCACGGTGTAGAAGCGCCCACCAATCTTGACTTGGCGGTCCACGGCATTGAGATCGGGAAAGAGGCGCTTTGCCAAGTCCGGGCCAATCACAACGACGCTGGTGCCCGTGCTGATATCCACCTGCGAGAAGCTGCGTCCCGTCGTGACGCCCACCTTCTTGATTTCCAGGTACTGGCCGTCGAAGGCGGTGATCTGCGCCGAGCGTGGCTTGCCGAAGCTTGACTCGACTTGGATACTGCCGTTCGAGTACATGGCCCAGAGGGCATCGGTCGGGAGTGCGGCGACGACGGGCTCCACATCACTCTCGAGAATGCGCGGGCGCCGATTGTACTCGAGCCACGTCTCGCGGGACACGTCGCCGATGTTGATACTCGGGCGGTGCCGGAGTTCGAACGAGTTGATGGCGATGAGCTTGCCCACCAGCTCGTTCTCCATGTACTTGCCCATCCCCTCGACGATCGACACGACGGTGATGAGAAACATCACGCCAATGCAGACGCCGAGGGCGGTGAAGAAGCTTTTGAGCTTCTGCACGCGAATGGTGGCGAATGCGAGCCGGACTGCTTCGAAGAACTTCATGTAAGCGGGGGGCGAGAGAGCAACGGGTGAGGGCCGGAACGTGTTCCGAGCCTCACCCGCCGACCAACGGATTCGGGCCTGCGGTGCGGCGTGTCTGCTTAGAGACCTAGCTTGGTCGTGAAGTTCTCGCGGCGGTCGTCACTGGCGACCACGCCGTCACGGAGCACGATGACACGACGCGCATGTGCGGCGATGTCCGGTTCGTGCGTGACCATAATGACCGTCTGTCCCTGACTCGCGAGCTCCTCGAACACGCGCATGATCTCTTCCGAGGTCGTAGAGTCGAGGTTACCCGTTGGTTCGTCAGCCAGCAGGATCGAGGGGCGGTTCACGAGGGCACGGGCAATCGCGACGCGCTGACGCTGACCGCCGGAGAGCTCGTTTGGGCGGTGTCCCATACGCTTGTCGAGCTGCACGCGCTCAAGGGCTTCTTTGGCACGTGCGTGACGTTCGGCGCTCGGCACGCCGGCGTACACCAGCGGGAGCTCAACGTTGGCGAGTGCCGTGGCGCGGGGGAGCAGGTTGAACGTCTGAAAGACGAACCCGATCTCCTTGTTGCGCACGCGCGCGAGCTCGTCATCCTTCATCTCGGAGGCTTTCTGGCCGTTGAGCCAGTACTCGCCGGAGTTCGGGGTATCGAGGCAGCCGATGGTGTTCATCAGCGTCGACTTGCCCGATCCGGACGGGCCCATGATGGCCACGTACTCGTTCCGGCGGATGGCGAGGTCGACGCCACGGAGGGCGCGCACAATCTCGCCGCCCATGTCGTATTCGCGGCACACTCCGCGGGTGACAATGACCCAGTCTTTGTCCGGCGCCGTGTTGGCGGCCGTCAGCACCGCCTGGCGTTCGGCGGTGGTGGTCATCGGGACTTCTGCAACGTGGTTGGTCACGGCTTCTTCTTCTCCGTCTTCGCGTCAGTCATGGGCTTCGTTTCGCGCACGATGGTGCCGTCCTTTAACTCGCGGATCGCCTGATAAGTGCCACCGACGATCTTGTCGCCCAACTTCAGGCCGGAGATAACCTCGAAGTGCTTCTCCCCTGCGATACCTATCTTTACGGGATGGAACGTCACTTTGTTGTCTGGGCCGACCACAAACACCCCCTCCACGTCCTTCTTGCCGACCTGCTTCGTCGGGGCCTTGGCCGCCGGCATACCGGCGGTGTCCTTATTGATCAACGCCTCGTTTTCGCGCACGGTCAGGGCAATGATCGGGATCGAGAGCACCTGCTTGCGGCTGCTGGTGATGATCTTGGCGGTCGCCGAGAAGTCCGGCTTCGTGTCCTTGGGCGGGTTGAGCAGGCGAATCGTGACCTCGTAGTCGATCGCCTGGTCACTCGAGCCGGCTGAGGCAGCTTTGACTGAGCTATTCGAGATCTCCACGACCTTGCCTACAAACGTCGTGTCGGCGAACGCGTCCAGCTGGATGATGGCTGAGTCGCCGAGGGCGATGCGGCTGACGTCGGTTTCGTCGACCTTGACCTTGGTCTCGAGGACCGTCATGTCGCTGATGGTGAGCAGCGTGGCGGCGTCCTTGTTGAGCGTGCCCATGATCGCTGTTTCGCCGTTCTGGACGACAAGCCGCGTCACGCGACCGCTCATCGGGGCGTAGATCTTAGTTTTGGCCAATGCGACCCTCGAGTCCTTCACGCCGGCTTCGGCCTGCTCGACGTTGTGCTTGGCGGCGTCGGCGAGCGCGGTGTTCACCTCGACAGCGGTCTTGAGCTGCTCGAGCTGATCTTCCGAGACCAGGTTCGGATTGCTCTTCCGGATCTCCATCTGCCGGCGATAGTTGCTCTGCGCCTGCGTTAGGCTCGCGGTGCTCTGCGCCCCCGAGGCCTTGGCGTTCGCGAGTCCGGCTTCGGCGCGCTGCACGGCGGCGTCATACTGCTGTGCGTCGAGCTCGAGCAGAAACTGCCCCTTGGTGACATAATCGCCTTCCTTGACTTCGAGCTTCACGATCTTGCCCGTGATGTCGGAGGAGAGGTCGACCTTCGTGTGGGGACGTACCTGACCGCTGGCGGTGACGGATGCCACGAGATCGCGATTCTCGACGGCCTCGATCCGCACTTCGGTCGGTTTGTTTTTGTTCTTCTGGGACGCGCCGTACGCGGCGCCCGCGGCCGCCACAACGACGACGCCGGCGATGATGTACTTGGTGGTCTTGTTCATAAATGGTCCGAGTTAGCGAAGAGGGCGGCCGACAGCGCTTTCCAGCGCTGCAAACGCGCGGTGGTATTCGAAGATCGAGTTGATCCGATCCGTTTCCGCACGATCAAAATCGGCGCGGGCCTGCTGCAGATCCACCAAGCTGTTCAATCCGACCCGGTAGCGCTCCTGAGCCAGCTGGAGTGCCTGACGCGCGGCGGTGGAGTTCTTATCCTGCAATTTTAGGACGCGAAAGTCGGCGCTGAGTGTACTGAAGGCCTGCGACACGTCCGCGGTCAATTTGAGTTCCTGCGCGCGGATATTGTAGCGGGCATCGGACTGATCGGCGGCTGCGGACTGGAGCGTCCGCTCCCGGTTAAACCCGTCAAACAAGTTGAGCGACACGCCGAACGAGAGCGTGAGGGGGTTCGAGTTGAAGCTTAGAGGCCACTGGCTGTTGCTCGCGCGGAGGGCATCGGCCTGCGCGGCGCTAAAGCTGATTGCACCGCACGAGCCAATCCCCGGCATCCCGGCGCCGCGGCGCAGCGAATCCTGCGTGAAGCACGACGCTTTGGCCGAGGCGGCCTGCGCTGTGCCCTGACTCAACAGATAGTTGATGTCCGTGTACTTCTGCTGCGATCCGCCCAGTCCGGCCGATGCGAAGAAGGTGGGGAGGTAGCCCCCCTGGGCGGCACGATAGCTCTGGTCCACCATGATCTGCCGTTGGCGGAGCGAGACGAGCGAGGCATTCGTCTTCTGCGCCATCCCGAGCAGCTGGGCAAGGTCGCCGCTGGGCTCGGTGATTGGGAGCGTGGAGTTGAGCTTGATGTTGTCGACGGCGGGAACGCCGAGCTGCTGGTAGAGGCGCAGCCGTTCCACGGCCTCGTCGTTGTGCGCGCGCAGCGCGGCGACCTGCTGCGTGCCGAGCGCGACTTCGGCGCGGATGACGTCGAGGGACGTGGCCGTGCCAACCCCGGC
Organism: Gemmatimonadota bacterium; assembly: GCA_026387895.1. Taxonomy (GTDB): domain Bacteria; phylum Gemmatimonadota; class Gemmatimonadetes; order Gemmatimonadales; family Gemmatimonadaceae; genus Fen-1231. The sequence continues at coordinate 21,328 of JAPLKT010000069.1, forward strand.
CTTTGCCTTGGCGAGGTCGAGTTGGAGCTGGTTGAACACCACGAGGGTGTCCTGCAACGCGGACTGCGCCTGACGCTGGAGGACGGCGACGTATTCTTGCACCACCACGGACCGCAGCTGCTGGTCTGCGTTGGCGATGTCGGCGTTGGCGACGTCAATCGCGGCGCGAGCCGATCGTAGGTTCGTGAGCGTGCGGGCGCTGAAGTTGTAGCTAACGTTCAGCCCCCAGCTCGACGAGAGAATGTCGCTGATGGAGCCGAACGACACACCGCTGACGATTTCCTGTTTGCCCTGCCGGAAGCCAGTCCCGATGTTCGTGCTGGCCGACGGCATCAAGCTCCCGTAGGCGGCGCGCAGGTTCGCGTCGGCGCGCGTGCGGCTGTTGACGAGCTGCAGATAACTCGGGTTGTTGCGCTTGGCGAGGCCGATGGCTTCGTCCAGCGAAAGTGTCGTGCCGCCCTGCGCGTGGAGTGCCTGGAGCACGAGCGGTGCGACGGCGGTGCTGAGCAGCAAGAGCAGCAAGAGCAGCGCGGAGCGCATGGAGCGCATGGAGCGCAGTGTTCGTATCAAGGTCGATTCCTGAAGGTGGTTACAGAAGGCCTTACGGAAGGCCCTACGGAGGGACGCTCCGTGGGGTTTCATCGGGTTAGCGGTCATCGCGCACTGCGTCTAGCCGGAGGGCGGGGATCTTCGCTTTTACGAGCCGTCCGTCCATGTCCAGCCAGACGTCACGCGTGACGTTGGTCCCAAGGGTGACGAGGCGCAGGTGCGTGACCTCGACATCGCGGGTGTCGATCTTAAGGCGCTCTTGACCAACACCTTCAACGCGTACGAGTTCCAATACGTTCCGGTTCGGCACTAGGACAGGAACTGTTGCTCCGACGCCCCTTCGGGCGATGAACCAGAGGTGATGGACGATTTCGTCATCGGCAGCGACGGTCCCTGCCACAAGCCGAAACTCCCTTGCGGACTCGCCGTCCGGGAGCTGTGCGCGCGAGGCGTAGCGCGTGCCCGACGTGACCCCGGAGTACCGCTGGATCTCTCGGCCGTCCACCTTGACTTGCGACTGGTAGGCCGACGGGAATCCACCGCTGTCGGCGCTCAGAATCGGATCTACGCGACGGGGTCCCGTGAGCACGGTCGCGCGTGCAATAATCATAAAATCACGGGCGCTCGGCGAACTGCGAATCGAGAAGTTTTCGTGTCCGATGACCTCTCCCGCGCGACTGAGGGAGAAGC
>JAPLKT010000032.1 GCA_026387895.1 Gemmatimonadota bacterium
GAAGCGAAGGGCACCACGCGCTGCCGCGGCGGCGAGATCGGCACGAGCGTCTTCCGTTCCATCAACGGCGGCACGAGCTGGAGCCCGCTCGCCGGCGGTTTGCCCTCGTCGTCGTACCGCGGCTTCGCGAGCAACGCACTGTTTATCGTGGCCGGCGCGTTTGGCGGCGGGGTGTTCTACTCGAAAGACAACGGTGACACTTGGGCCGAACTGAACACCGGACTGACGGACAAAACCGTCTTTGACCTCGTGATCAGCAACGGATTTCTGATGGCGGCCACGAACACGGGTGGGATCTATCGCATTCCCGTGACGGCCCTGAAATAGCCGACGCCGGGCAGGGGTGTGGCCGTGGCGTTTCTCCCTACGGGCCGTCGGGAGCAACTATGCAAAGTGTCTGCTAACGTTTTATCTTATATGCTGTTGGACCCGGTAGCTCAGTTGGTAGAGCAACGGACTTTTAATCCGTAGGTCCCGGGTTCGAGACCCGGCCGGGTCATGAGAAAGCGAGGGGCCTCCAGCGCATGCGTGCTGGAGGCCCCTCGTTGGTGTTTCACGCTACCACTGTGGACAGCCTCTCGTGACGGCGGCGTACGCCTTACATTTCAAGAGTCGCAACGTCGGTGACCTTGCGGCGCGCGACGAGCGACCGAAACTGGAGTGCATTGCGTACGCGGCACCACCGATCCCAGGCGGTCAGCAGTTCAGCGGGACCACGGAACATCAGATAGCGCCCACCGCGGAGCTTTTTTTCCTTGTTATCGAGAATCAGAAAGCGTCCGTACAGGCGTTCCTCGACGTCAATGAGATCCTCGTCAGCCAGCGTCTTTATCCACGTGCCATTGATGCGATCAGGGACGAGTCTCATGTGGGCTCCAGCCTTCGAGTAGGGCAACCGGGGCCATGCGCTGACCCATCTATAAAGAAGCATACACGCCGACGCAGGGCGGTGAGGTTTGCAAAAGGACGCCTTTTGTCATCCCCCTGACATCCCCTGTAGGAATTGTCACTCGTTATGCGATCGATTGTCCGTACTGTAGGCCTCGCCGTACTCGTTACAGGCGTGGCATCGGCCCAACAGCCGCTGTCCCGGGCGGAGGCGTGGAGCGCCGCGCTCACCCGAGGGGGGCGCATGGGCATGGCCCGCGCCGATTCAGCGATGGCCAAGGGGGCGCTGCTCACCGCGCGCCAGTTTGAGAATCCGACCCTCGTGTTGAGCTACAGCCGCTCAACACCACAATCGCACTACGCGGTTGACCTGCCGCTGGACTATCCGTGGCTCCGGCGCGACCGAGTCGGGGGCGCCGAGGCGGGGTATGCGGCGGCTCGCATCCGACTGAAGCTCGAGCGAGCGGCGGCCGCGTTCGAGGTGGATGCCGGCTACACCGAGGCACTGGCAGCGGCGAAGCGTGCGCGCCTCTCGGCGCTGACCTCGCACGATGCCGATAGCGTGCTCACGCTGGCCAAGCTCCGGCGCGACGCGGGCGATGGGTCGGAGCTCGATGTGCAGCTCGCAATTGTGAATGCCGGACAGCTCGCGAACGACGCCGAGCGTGATCAGCTGGACGCGCAGACTACGCTGCTGGCGCTCCAAGGGGCGATTGGGATGGCGGCCGACAGCGCCCGCGTGATCCTGACGGACACGCTGGAGGCGGGAACGGCGCGCGCTGCGAAGGAGGGCGCGACGTTGTTGGCGGTCGCGGCAGCGGAGGCGGATTTGGTGGCCGCTGAGCGGGCGTTGGCGCTCGCGCGTGGGCTGCTGTGGCCTGCGCCGTCGCTTTCCTTGGGTTTTGAGAGCCGAGATCCCGGGGGGACGGAGAATCAGGCTCTGCCTACAATCGGCTTCTCATTCCCGTTCCCGGTGCTCAACAAGAACGCTGGGGCCGTGGCGCAAGCTCAGGCGGCCCGAGACCGGGCGGCAGCTACGGTCTTGCTGGCACGGATTGGGGCCTCACAGCAGGCCTCCAAGGCGTTGCGCGAGGCTACGGCGGCGCAGTCCCGACTCAATCGCAGTGCCCAGTTGCTGAGCGCCGCAGAACGTGTTGCAGCGCTCTCGCTCGTGGCTTTCCGCGAAGGTGCGGCGGCGCTCCCCTCGGTGCTTGAAGCCCAGCGGAGTGCGCGCGCCGCGATGACGCAGTACGTGAACGATCTGGCCGCGGCCCGGACGGCGGTCGCATTACTCCAGTTTGCCACGCTCACCGTGAACGACACGATCCCATGACACGACTTTCGAACTTCGCGACCATGCTTGCTTTCCCGCTCCTGCTTGCGGTGACGGGGTGCGAAAAGAAGGAGGCGGAGAAGGAGAAGGCCAAAGCCGAGGTGACCGCTGAGGTGGCGCCGGCGACCGCAGAGAAGTTCTTTGAGGTAGCCGAGGCGGTCGGGATTGTGACGGCACGGGTGGGGCGCGTTGCCTCGCTGGCTGCGCCGTCGCCGACGCGCGTGGCGCGAGTCTTTGTGACCACAGGCGGCATAGTGAAAATCGGCGATCCGTTGATTGAATTTGAGCGGGCGCCATTCGAATCGGCCGCGGCGAGCGCTGAAGCGGCGTTGCTTGCCGCGGAGCGCGCCGCGGAACGGGCGAAACGGCTCGCCGATGCTGGCGTCGGTGCGCGAAAGGATGCGGAGTCAGCGGCGGCGGAGTTGGCCGCCGCGACGTCAAACGCAGTCACAGCGCGACGCGCGCGCGAGCTGGCCACGCTCCGCTCCCCGATCGCTGGCGTGGTGACGCGCCTCTCGGCGGTGCTCGGCGCGAGCGCGGATGCTGGGCAGTCGCTGGTGGAGGTCTCGGATCCTTCGGTGTTGGATGTGGTGGTTGGGCTCGACCCGGTGGCGGCCGCGAGTGTGCAGCGTGGGCAATCGGTGACGCTGTTCGCTGGAGCGGCGGCTGAGGGGACGCCGGTGGCGCGCGGTACGGTGGCCGATGTCGCGATGGCGGTCGACACGGCGAGTCGTGGGGTATCGGTACGTGTGACGGTGGACAACATGTCGCGTCCGCTACGGTTCGGTGAAACGGTGTTTGCCCGTGTGGCTGTGGCGGAGCATGCCGCGGCGGTGGTCGTGCCGATTGCCGCGCTCGTACCGACGGGTGAGGGGTTCCGGGTGTTTGTGGTGGACGACGAGGGGATCGCCCATGCGCGCGACGTGAAGGTTGGCGCGCGCAGCGACCACGGGATCTGGGTGCGTGAGGGGCTCAAGGCGGGTGAGAAGGTTGTGACGATTGGCGCGTACGGCATGGACGACAGCGCGAAGGTCGTGGGCAAGCGGGGAGCAAAGGCTCCGTGAGCGGCCCGCGTAGCGACGAGCGTGGCGGTTCGCTCTTCGATTTCCTCTCGGGACAGCGGCGCTTTATCTATCTCGCGGTCGCGCTGCTGAGTGCTGCGGGTATTTGGTCGGCGATGCAGTTGCCGTCGGCGATTTACCCTGAGCTGACCTTCCCGCGCATTACGATTGTGGCCGAGGGCTCGTCGCTGGGTGCGCGGCAGGTGGTGTTCGCGATGACCCGCCCGATCGAAGAGGCGGTAAGCATTGTGCCGGGGGTGGAGCGCGTGAATTCGCGCTCGATTCGCGGGTCGAGCGAGGTGTCGATCACGTTCAATGAGCATACGGATATGCCGTATGCCTTGCAGTTGGTCCGGACGCGCGTCGAGGAGATTCGGGGTGAGCTCCCTCCCGGTCTCGATATTCAGGTTGAGCGGTTGGCGCCGTCGCTCTTTCCGATTGTGTCGTACAATCTCGAAGGGGGCGACCCCGCGACGTTGTATGACATTGCGCGGTATCAGATCAAGCCCGTGCTCTCGCGCGTGCCCGGTGTGGGGCGCGTCGACATTCAGGGAACTGATGTCCGCGAGATCGAAGTGATTGCCGATCCGGCGCGCTTGGCCGCGGCGGGGCTTACGTACGACGACCTTGCCGCGGCGATCAAGGCGGGGATTGCCGTGGATGCGGTTGGCCGCGTGGCGCGCGACTACAAGCAGTATTTGGTGGTCGCGGCGCAGGAAGCACATTCGGCCGAGGATGTCGCCGCGGTGATCGTGCGAGGTTCGATGCGCGTGCGCGATGTGGCCACGGTGGTCCCCGGCACGGAAGATCATGTGCGTGTGGTGGCCGGCGACGGAAAGCCAGCGGCGCTGATCAATGTGACGCGGCAGGTTGGCGGGAACACCATTGAGATCCGTGACAGTGTGGCGCAGGTGGCCAAGGCGATGGCGTCGTCGCTCCCGCCGGGCGTGCACCTGAAGCCTGTCTATGACCAGGCCGCGCTGGTATCCGATGCGGTAAGCGCGGTGCGCGATGCGATGCTTATTGGCGCACTGCTCGCCGTGATCATCCTCCTGCTGTTCCTGCGTCACGGACGCATTACCGCGATCAGTGCGACGGCGATTCCGCTGACGCTCGCAGTGACGATGTTTATCATGCGGCTCGTGGGGCAGACGTTCAATCTGATGACGCTGGGTGCGCTGGCGATTGCGATTGGACTCGTGATCGACGATGCGGTGGTGATTACCGAGAACATCGTGCGACACCTGCGACTTACGAAAGATCGTACGGGCGCGATCCGCGAGGCCGTGCAGGAGCTGATTTGGCCGGTGACGTCGTCGACGGTCACGACGGTGGTGGTGTTTCTCCCGCTCGGATTACTCGAGGGTGTCGTGGGGCAGTTCTTCTCGGCGTTGTCGCTCACGCTGACGATTGCGGTGCTCGTGTCGCTCGTGCTTGCGCTGACCATCATTCCGCTGATGAGCGAGCAGTTTCTGCGTGACGAGGATACGCACGAAACTGTTTCAGAGGGGAAGGCGGGGCCGCTCGTACGCATTTCACGCGCCATCGACTCGTTGGCCAGTCGGTACTCGCGCGGCCTTGCGGCGATCCTGCATCGGCGTCGCTTGATCTTAGTAGTTGCGGTGCTGTTGGCCGGAGCCGGCGTTGGGGCCTATCAGATTGTGGGGACGGGCTTTCTTCCTGAGATGGACGAAGGCTCATTTATTCTCGATTACTGGAGTCCCGGTGGCACGGCGCTGACGGAGACGGATCGCCAGTTGCGGATCGTAGAGAAGATCCTCGCCGAGACGCCGGAAGTGGCGGGGACGTCGCGCCGCACGGGGGCTGAACTCGGATTGTTCGCGACCGAGCAGAATCGGGGCGACATTGCGGTGCGTCTCCTGCCGCACGGGCAGCGAACGCGGAACATTGCGGAAGTGATGGACGAGGTGCGAGGTAAGATCGAGGTCGCAACACCACGACTGCGTGTGGAGTTTGTGCAGATCCTGTCTGACGTGCTAGACGATCTATCGGGTGCGGCGCGTCCGGTGGAGGTGAAGCTGTTTGGATCGGATCTCGTGGCGCTGGAGAAGTACGCAGCCCTTATCGCGCCAGCGATGCAGAAGGTGGAGGGGCTGGACGACTTCTTTGCGGGGGTCGCACCGCCGGCAGCGGAAATGGGCATGCATGTCAAGACCGCGGAAGCGTCGCGGCTTGGACTGACCGCCCAGCAAGTCAGTGCCGCGGTGAGCGGCGCCCTGCTTGGTGTGCGGGCTGGCGAGATTCGTTTGGATGATCGATCCATCGGCGTACGTGTGCGCGCCAGCGACGCGGTGCGGTTGAATGCGAATCGACTCGGCGCGCTGCCGATTTACTCGCCGCAGACGCATCAGGCCGCAGCCTTGTCGTCGCTCGCGGATTTCACGACCGAGGATGTGCGGAGTGAGCACCTCAGAGAGAATCAGCAGCAGCTCTTGGCCATTACCGCGGGTGTCGAGGGGCGTGCGTTGAGTGAGGCCATGGCTGACGTTCGTGCGATTCTCGACGCGAATCCTGTTCCAGAAGGAATCCGCGTGGAGCTGGGTGGGCGTTACGCCAGCCAGCAGCGGGCCTTCCGTGCGTTATTGATTGTGCTCGCTCTCGCGGCCGTGAGTGTGATGGCCGTGATGGTACTGCAGTTCCGGAGTTTTGTGGAGCCGCTGGTGGTGCGGCTCGCCGCGCCGCTCTCTTTTGTTGGGGCGTTGGCCATTTTGATTGTGACCAAGACACCGCTGAACGTGGCGAGCTTCATGGGACTGATTCTGCTGGTGGGGCTCGTGGTGAAGAATGGCATTATTCTGCTCGATTTCACCCGGCACCGGATGCAGGAGGGCGGAGCCGACCTCGAGACCGGGATTTGCGAGGCGGCGGCCGTTCGACTCCGCCCGATTCTGATGACGACGCTCTGCACGCTCTTCGGGTTGCTACCGTTGGCGCTGGGCATTGGCGCTGGGAGCGAGTTGCAGAAGCCGCTTGCGCTCGCTGTGATTGGCGGTTTGGCACTCTCGACGCCTGTCACACTGTTTGTGGTGCCGGTCCTGCTGGTGGCGATTCGCGGTGCCGGGTATCGGTTGCCGACGTCATCGCGCTGACATCTGGTTCGTGTAGGGTTGAGACACGCCGTCTCGCGGGCACCTAGGCCTGCTGACTGGAGACACTTTGATAAGGAGTAGAACGATGCGGTTCACACGTGCAGGGATGGCGGTCGTGCTACTGGCCGTGACGAGCGTCGCGGCGCAGGCCCAGGCAAAGCCGGCGGCACCCGCCGCCGCGAAGCCGGCAACGGCTGATCAGGCGGTGAAGGTGAAGGAAGACAAGCCCGGCCTGCTGAAGAAGGCGAAGATTACGGCCGAGGCAGCGATTGCAACCGCGCAGGCCAAGTTCCCGAAGGCCAAGATTTCTGAAGCTGAGATCGAGGACGAGGACGGAAAGCTCATTTACTCCTTCGCCTTGAAGACCGAGGGCAAAAGCGGGATTGACGAAGTGAACGTCGACGCAATGACCGGCAAGGTTTTGAAGACTGAGCACGAGTCACCCGAGGACGAGGCCAAGGAAGCAAAGGCGGACAAGGCCAAGGCTGACAAGGACAAGGCTGCTGCGGCGAAGCCGGCTCCCAAGAAGCCGGTCTGAACGAGCGAGCACCGGGCTCACGAGGCGGGCTGGGAAGCGGGAGGCGCGTAGAGTGCGCGCCCCTGTGTCCCAGCCCGCTTCGTGCTAGAATCCCCAGATGCGCATAATTGTCGTCGAAGACGATCCGGAGGTCGCTGAGTTCCTGGTACGTGTGCTCCGCGAGTCCGCGTGGGCGCCCGATGCCGTGCGTACCGGAGAGGCTGCGCTCGCGGCGATGCGGGCGACTGCGTACGATCTGATGGTGCTCGACCTTGGGCTCCCGGGGATCGATGGCTTCGCGGTCTGCCGCGCGCTCCGCGCGCGTGGAGACCGCACCCCAGTGCTGATGCTCACGGCGCGCAACGCGGTCAATGATCGTGTGCATGGGCTCGATGCTGGTGCCGATGACTACCTCACCAAGCCCTTCGCGGTGAGCGAGTTGCGGGCACGACTCCGCGCATTGGCGCGACGCCCTTCCGCGAATGTTGAGCCGGTGCTCCGGATGGCTGATCTCGCACTGGATCCGGCGTCGCATCATGCCGATCGGGGCGGTCTGCCGATTATACTGACGGCGCGCGAGTTTGCCCTGCTCGAGTACCTCATGCGCAATCCCCGTCGGGTGGTGAGTCGCGCCCAGATTCTCGAGCATGTGTGGGACGACAACTTCGACCCCGTCGCCAACGCGGTGGATGTTCTGGTGGGCCGCGTGCGACGAAAGATCGAGGCCCCGCAGTGTGCGCCCTTGCTCCATACGGTGCGCGGCGCGGGGTACGTGCTCACCGATCGACCCCCGAGGGGCGCAGATGTCGGCTAGTCGCCTCCGATTGCGGATCGCGTTGGGATTCGCGGTCGTCTTTGCACTCGCCCTTGGCGTACTCGCTACCGCCTCGGTCACGTATCTGCGCCGCGAGTCTGAACGGCGACTCGACGGTCGCCTCAGCGCCGTGACGCGGGATGTCGTGGCTGGTGTCGATCGCGAACTCGAGGAATCGCCGGATTCGTCGATCGCCTTTGCTGCGCACGAAGTGGTGTACGAATGGCCGGCGAATGGGGATGCCTTCGTCGTGCTGGACTCCACGGGTACGCAGGTCACGGCGCTCGACCGTGACTCAACGGCGGCCGTGGTGGCGGCGGGCGCGCATTCAGCAGGGGATTCCGCGAGTTTCGATGTGCGTCGCGGCGGCGCACAGTATCGTGTGGTTGCGCGCACCGTCACCCTTGCGGAGACGCGTCGCCGCAAGGCGCGACGGTTCACGGTGCTCGCGTTTGGGTCGACGCGCGCGATCGAGGATGATGTGCGACTGCTGGGGAGCGCGTTAGCGGTCGCGGCGCCCTTTATTCTTCTGCTGTCGCTGGGTGCTGGGTACTTGCTCTCAGGGCGTGCGCTGGCGCCGGTTGCTGACCTCGGGCAGTCCATCGCGGGGATTGCACCGAGCAATCTGTCGCAGCGGTTGGACGTATCAGGATCCGGGGACGAAGTGGATCGGCTCGCGGTCGAGTTCAACAGCCTGATGTCGCGGCTTGACGATGCCCAACGGCAGAACCGCGGGTTTATTCGGGAAGCTGCGCATCAAATTCGCACGCCGCTCACCCTCGTGCTCGGTGAGGCGGCGAACGTCCTCGAGCATACTGACGCTGACGCGGCGGGGCTTCGTGCGGCGCTCCAGCGCGTCGGTCTGGCGGCAGAGCAGATGCGTCGCCGCGTGGACGAGCTCTTCCTACTGGCGGAGGCGCAGAGTGGTGAGCCGGTCCGGCTCGAGGACAATGTCGAACTCGACGGCCTCTTGCTCGACACCACCGACCTCATGCGCGGGCGTGCCGCGTCGCTCGGTCGCCAACTCGCCATCGGCACTGCGGACCACGTGATCGTGCGCGCCAATGCTGCGCTGCTAGGCGAGGCGCTCCTCGAGCTGATCGAGAATGGGTGTCGGCACGGCGTCGCGGGCGGGACCGTCACCGTTTCTGCGTTTCACACCGCCGACGGCGCGCGAATTGCCGTGCGCAGCGCGGGGGATCCGTTCACCCTGGGCGCTCGCACAGGGGATGGCGACCGCGTCGGTGGCCTGGGACTCCCGATCGTACGATGGATCGCCGAGGCACATGGCGGCACGCTGACGATTGAGCGTGCCGCCGCAGACAACGTTGTTGTGCTTACGGTGCCACTCAGCCCGTCATCAGCGCGCCAGCAAGCATAGGCACCGCGCCGAGCGCCCATACGGTTGCTGCGGCGGCCCAGGCCTTGTTGCGTTCCATTTTGCCCGCGTTTGCGTAGCCAGCCGCAAGCAGGAATGTGCCCCAGAGAACAATCGGGTCCACACGTCCTGCCAACGCCACGACTGCGGCGGATGTCGTGGTGTGATCCAAGAATCGCGCGAGTCCAAGGGTGACTTGCGACGGATCCGTCAGGACGGAGGTGTCGAGCACCATTCCCTGCACGCTGAGGAGTACCTGTTCGACGACCTTCGGCAGCCAGGCGAATGACACCACCATCAGGGCGGTGCCAAAGCTCATGGTGCTGCCAAAGGGCTTGCCGACGAGCCAGGCGACTAGGGCGAAGAGCAGAATCGTGACGGGCATCACGACGGCGATCGCGACAAAGGCAAACTTTGCCATTGTCTTCTGCGAGGCCGATACCTGCTCCAGTTGGTCTGCGGTCAGGCTCTTTCCTTTGAGCGCGGCGGCTGTTTTCGTGGCTTGCTGCGATTCCATGATGTTCGACATCACGCCTTGGTTTACGAACATCAGGGCGAGGAACAGCGCAAGGACGGTGAAGAATGGCGCCATGGCACTGCGTCCAGCCCGCCGGGCAAAGACCGCCGAGGGCGACCCGAAAATATCGATAATGTCCTCGATGATGCTTGAGGCGGTCGCGGCGGCGGGGGCGGTCATGGGGTCGGTCATAGGGTCCTCAAATCGGCAATAGTAGCAAGGGACAGCCTATAAAACGTGCGGACTGGGATGGCCGTCGGCAAGCGGCTCGTTAGGGCGAGACGCTGTCTGGCCCACGGCGCCCAGTGCGCGTCGATACACGGCGTCGAGGCGATTGAGTTCGTCGCTCCAATCGAGTGCCGCGGCGGTTCGCAGCGCACCGGCCTGCAGGACCGCCGGCGGGCGTGGCAATCACGGGGAGACCACTGGCCATGGCTTCGAGGACCACGAGGCCTAGGGTCTCGGTGCACGAGGCAAAGGCAAAGGCATCCGCGCTGGCATAGAGCGCCGGAAGTTCGCGTTCGCGGTCGAGGTGGCCAAGGAAGAGCGTATCCGCCGGCGCGAGTCGACGGAGGTCCGCTTCCCGTGGGCCGGTCCCCGCGATCACGAGGCGCAGCGTTCCTGGAGGGAGCAACTGTCGAGCGGACGCGTAACTCCGTATGACCGTCTCGACCTGTTTCTCCGCCGCAAGGCGGCCGACGTAGAGAACGGTGAATGCCGTGCCGAGTCCCAAGCTTTCGCGCAGGACGTGCGAGCGAGTTCTTGGATTAAAACGCACCGGGTCGACGCCGCAGCCCCACCGTTGTGCACGGTCGAGCCCGAGTGAGACCAGATGCTGGCGTGAGACATCCGACGGGGTCAGGGTCGCGATTGCCCGTTCATGGAAGGCGCGGATATAGCGCTCCACGGTGGCGCGAATAAACGGCATCCCATAGGCGGTCGCGTACTGGCCGAAGTTGGTGTGGTAGGACGTGACCACGGGGATGCCGAGGCGCGATGCGGCGCGCATCGCGAGTTGCCCGACGACGAACTCGGTGGCGCAGTGCACGATATCCGGGCGAAACTCACGCATCACCTGTTCGACGGCGCGCGAATCCGGGAGCGCGATGCGCACGTCGGTGTAGATCGGCAGGGGAAGACTTCGGATGCCACAATATGCGATTCCTGCTGGGCCAGCTGGTTCGGGCCGTGCCGCAGAGCCTGCGCTTGGGTACGCGGGTCCGATAATCCGGACCTCCCACCCACGGTCGCGGAGTCCCGCGACTGACAGTGCGGTCACGATCGACACGCCGTTGATCTGGGGGAGGTATGTGTCGGTGCAGTAGAGAATGCGCATAACTAAAGACGATGACGCGTGTATGCGACGAGCGTGTGACGGTAGTGCTACGGTCGCGTCGCGCCCACCGTCCGGATTCGTGACCGGACTGGGACCTCTTCGTGCGAGAGCCGTCACGGAGTGCGGTGTTATTCAAGGGCGAGCGGCGGGCACCGTGTGCGCCGTGAACTCCTCGCAGGAGAACAGCGAATGACGCTTCGTCACGTTTTCGCAGGTCCGGTGCGCCGCGTGGTACTGGTGGTGTTGGACGGGCTCCGCCCCGATGCGATTCGCCGGTTTGAGTTGTCGACGGTTGCGCGACTTGCGCAGAGCGGAGCGAGCACGCTCCATGCGCGCACGGTGCGCCCCAGTGTGACGGCATGCGCGATGACGAGTCTGCTCACGGGCGCGGCTCCTGAATACCATGGCGTGCAGTCCGATCAGTTCCGGCTCCCGCGGCCGAAAGGGATGCTGCATCCGCTCCCGCGTGAGCTGGCGGCGCACTCATATCCGACCTCTGTCTTCATGGCCCACGTTGGACCGCTGATGCGCCCCTTCGCGAATCAGGCGGCGTCGGTCCTCGGCGTGGGGGAAGCGCGTTTTGTGGGCGAAGACGCGCATGCCATTGTCGATGCAGCGCGTCGTCAGCTCGAGATCCAACGGCGCGGCCTGGTGGTCATGCACTGGCCCGACGCGGACCGTGCGGGACACGAGCACGGGTGGATGTCCGAGCAGTACGGCCGCGCCGCCCGCTCGATGGATCGCGCCCTGGGTACGGTGACGGAGTTGATCGACCTGAATGATCCGTCGCAGATGCTCGTGGTGCTGGCGGATCACGGCGGCGGCGGTGTGGATCTGAAGGATCACGATAGCGACCATCCGCTCGACAACGTAATCCCTCTGATCTTCGCCGGGGGGAGCATCGTCAAAGCGTCCCTTCCCGAGCCGGTCAGCCTGCTCGACGTGCCGGCCACCATCCTGTGGAGCCTTGGGGTCCCCCGCCCGGCGTCCTACGCGGGCCGCGCCCTCACAGACATTGTGTACTCGCTTCCGGTCGCGGCTTGATATGCCATTACCGACACAGACCCCCAGCATTTTGAATCCTTCTTTTCGGCCAAGATCCGTTAGATTACAACGCATGCTGCAACATGCGTTCATTCAGCGAATCGACGCGCAGGACCGTGCGTGGTATTTGCGCCTCGTCTTGGAGGAGTCCGAGCCGGCGATAACGCTGAGCTTTTGGAAAGCGCTCACTCACGTCGGTGGCGTCACCGCCAGCATCATTATCGCCTTTGTTCCGCTTGGCTTTGCAGAAGACGCGTACAAGACTGCCGCGGTTCAGGCCGCGTGGACCCTGGGGCTTTCGCATCTCATCGTTCAGGTGATCAAGCGCAACGTGGTGCGCGTGCGACCGACGGAGCGCGTGAACCTGATCGCGCATGTGGCGCTGCCGGACAAGTTCTCCTGCTATTGTCGGGTTCTCTCGGGTGCGAGTGGGTGTGCACTACCCGGGCGACGTGGTGATGGGGCAGCTGATCGCCATCGCAACGGGCGTGCTGGTGCTGCGACTCTGGTAGTGCCAATCACGCGCCCATTGTTCGTGCCGGACGTGGCGCGTGAGTGTTCTGCGGTTGGACTCCGTCTGGCGATTTTTACCGATACCTATCCACCGCAGGTGAACGGGGTCTCGCGGACGCTCGAGCGTCTCGTTGGTGCCGTCGAAGCGCGTGGTGGAGCCGCGCGTGTGATTTCCGTGGCGGATCCGGACGCAACGCACGATCCCCGCGTGGAGCGCTGGCCAAGTATTCCCTTCTGGGCGTATCCACAACTCAGGATCGCGGCGCCGGCGCCATCGCGGGCGATGCAGGTGATCAACGACTGGCGCCCAACCCTCGTGCATGGGGCAACCGAGTTCGGCGTGGGGATCGGTGGGCTTATGGCTGCGCGCCAAGCGCGGCTACCGTTCGTGACGAGTTATCACACGCACTTCTCGGCGTACCTCGAGCACTATCACCTCACGTTCGTGGAGGGTATCACGTGGCCCTTCCTGCGGTGGTATCACAACGCCGGACTGCGGACCTTCGCACCCTCGGAGATTGTGCGTGCGGAGCTTGAGTCCAAGGGGTTCCACGGCACGCGCGTCTGGTCGCGCGGCGTTGATCACACGCGCTTTGACCCATCCTTCCGCTCGCGCGAACTGCGGGCCTCGCTCGGCGCGGACGACGATACCGTGCTCGTGGTGTATGTCGGACGGATTGCGCCCGAGAAGGGGATAGACGTGGCACTCGAAGGGATGCGCCAGGTGATGGCGCGCCACGCGGGGACGCGGAAGGTCGCATTCGCGCTGGCGGGTGACGGTCCCTCTGAGGCGCGGTGCCGAGCGATTGCTCCACCGGGGACGACATTTGTAGGGAAACTTGGTGGACGTGCCTTGTCGGAGTTTTACGCGAGCGCCGATGTGTTCGTCTTTCCGTCGATTACGGAGACCTTCGGGAACGTCGTGCTTGAGGCGATGGCGAGCCGGCTCGCACTTGTGGCGCCCGACTGGGGAGCGACCACCGAACTGGCCACGCCGGAGACGGCGCTGCAGTTCCCGGCTCACGATCCGTCAGCGCTCGCGGATCGGGTGGAACAGCTGATTGCCTACCCCGCGTTGCGTGCAGGGATCGCGGACGCCGGCGCGGCTGTGGCCGCGACGCGCACGTGGGACGCGATCTTCGATCGGTTGGTGAGCGACTACTGGGACGTGCTCGGTCAGCCCCGACGCATCGCGAACGTATAGATCTCGCGCGAGATCGCGGCGATCAGCGCTTGCGCATCCTTTTCCTTCGGAATCTTTCGCGTCAGCACGACGAGCACATACGGCGATTGCCGGCCCTTGGGGTACACGATCGCGGCGTCGTGCCAGGTGGCGGTGATCGAGCCGGTTTTGTGCGCCACCGGCGTACCCGCGGGAAGCCCGGCAGGGATCTCGTCGTTGAACTCTTGCTGCAGCAGCACCGCCTTCATTGCGGCGGTGCTCGCCGCTGAGCCCGCGCGCCCCTGCTCGATGGCGGCCATGAGCACGCCTAGGTCGTGAGCGGTGGTGGTGTTGTTCAGCCCAGCGTCAAAGGCTTTGGTGTCTTCGACGCCGCGTCGCACCTGAATGTCGCGCGCGCCGAGCGCACGGGCGTGCGTGGTGATTGTGGGCGCATCGAGCAGCTGGATGATCAGGTTGGTCGCGAAGTTGCTGGATCGGGTGATCATCCGGAGGTTCAGCTCGCGGAGTGGGACCTCTTGGCCGATGCGGTGGTACAGGGTGGAGTCGGAGTCGTCGTTGGCGCTGAGGGTGAAGGGCGACCCATCGACGATTGAGGTAAACCTGTTTTCGATACGCAGCGGCTGGTCAAGGCGAAGTTTACCGGCGTCCGCCTGTCGGAAGAGCTCGATCATGACCGGCACTTTCATGGTGCTGGCGGCATGAAAGGAGAGGTCCGCGTCGAGGGCGAGCGAATCGGAGTTGTTGAGGTCGCGATACCAGACGGCGACTTCTGCGCCCGGGAGCGTACGGATCCGGGTCGCGATTCGCGTGCGCAGCGAGTCGAGCGCCGCCCTGCTCGTGCTGGTAGCCGCGGGGGTGGGGAGTCCCGTGTTTGGGCGCTGTACCGCGGTACAGGCTGACAGAAATACAAGGGCTGGCAAGAGGGAGCGCATGCGTCGAATATACGGGATGCAGGGACTGTTCAGGAACTGGGGTGGGTGCTGGTGGGGCGATGCCACGGTGCATCGGATGGCGACGGGGCTTTTGGCCGTCGGCGTTGCGGCGTGTGGCGGACTGCGCCCGATGGGGCGGGGGCCGCTCGTTCCCATGGCAGTGTCTAGTCAGCCCGCGCAGTCTCCGGCTCCGGTTGCCACGAGTAGTGCCCGCGATTCCATGGCGGCCGCGGCCGCGTCGGCGGCAGCTGCTGCCGTGTCCGCTCAGACCTCGGCGACCGCCAAGGCGACGGATTCCGCCCGCCGCGATGTAAGCCCCACCGAGGTGCTGGCCGAGGCCAGCAAGGTGTTTGGTGCGCCGCTTCCGGCCCCCGGCGCGTACAGTGTGGCGAACGGCCCGAGCTGGGACATCGACGTGCGCTCGTACGAGACGCTCGACCGTGTGGAGTTTTTTGTGCGGATCTTCTCGGGGCGCGCCAAAGATGATTTTGCCGCGAGTCTCAAGCGGCAGTCACGATACGGCAGCATGATTCGGCAGCGCCTGAAGGCCGGCGGCTTGCCTGAAGACATGATTTTTCTGGCGTTGATTGAGAGTTGGTATAATCCGCACGCGTATTCGAGTGCCGCGGCCGTGGGGATGTGGCAGTTCATGACCCGAACCGCGCGCGGCTCTGGTATGCGTGTGGATTGGTGGATCGATGAGCGTCGTGATCCCGTGCGCTCCACTGAGGGGGCGGTGCGCTACCTGAAGGGGCTCAAGGATCAGTTCGGCGGCTCGCTGTATCTCGCGGCGGCTGCCTATAACGGCGGTGATGGCCGCGTGTCGCGCGGGCTGGCGCTGTACGCCGACGACATGAAAGGGGTCGAAGGAGAGGACCGCTTTTTCTCGCTCTCAGACACGAAGTATCTCCGCCCCCAGACGCGCGACTATGTGCCGAAGTTGATTGCGGCGGCGCTGATTGGCAAAGAGCCAGTGCGCTACGGCATGACCGTCGATTCCGCGCCGCCGTTTGCGTACGACTCGGTCACCGTTCCTCCGCTGACCTCCATGGCAACCATCGCCACGACAGTAGGCGCGTCGATTGCCGACCTCAAGGATTTGAATCCGCATATCCTGCGCGGAACAACGCCGCCGGGTGACCCTTTCCTGGTACGCGTTCCGGTGGGCGCTGGTTCGCTCGCTGGTTCGCTCGCTGGTTTGCTCGCGGGTTCGCTCGCGGAAACAATCGCCGAGCTGCCGGCGGCTGAACGGACGTCGGTTAAGCGCGTCGCAAGCAAGAAGGGCGAGTCGATGGCGTCGATGGCCAAGAAGGCGGGGATTACCGCAAAACAGCTCGCATGGTACAACCCCAAGGTCGAGCGGTTGAAGAGCGGGAATCTGCGGGCGGGGCAGGGAATTCTGGTGCCGACACAGGGCACGGTATTGGCGGCCTTCGACGTGCCGGATCCGTCGATTGAACGCTTCCCGAGGCGACCGGCGCCGAAGGGGAAGTTGACGAAGTCAGGGAAGGCTGCTGGGAAGAAGTCGGCGGGCGGCAAGGCGTCTGGGAAGAAGCCTGCAGGCAGCAAGGCGACGGTGAAGAAGTCGTCGCCAAAGAAGAGCGCCGAGAAGAAGACACCGGCGAAAAAGAGCTCGGCGAAAAAGCCTGCGGTGAAGAAGCCCTAGCGCGCGCGGAACGTCCCGCTCTTTCCGCCGCTCTTCTCGAGCAGGCGGACCTGCTCAATCACCATCGCTTTGTCCGCACTCTTCGCCATATCGTAAATGGTGAGCAGGGCGACACTCGCGGCGGTCATCGCTTCCATTTCGACGCCCGTCTGACCTACCGTCTGCACGGCGGCCTGCACGCGCACGCCGGGCAGGGTGGCGTCGAGCGTGCATTCTACTTCCACGCTCGTGATGGCGAGCGGATGGCAGAGCGGAATCAGCTCGGCCGTGCGCTTGGCCGCCTGAATGCCAGCGATCCGCGCCACACCCAGCACGTCACCCTTTTTGATGCCGTCGTCGCGCACGGCAGCGAATGCGGCCGCGCTCATGCGAATGGATCCGGCCGCAACCGCGCGACGTGTCGTCGCGGTCTTGGCTCCGACATCGACCATGTGTGCGGTGCCTTTGGCGGAGATGTGCGAGAGCGCGGTGCGCTTGGGACGAGGAACGCGAGGGGTCACGCGAGGATTTCCCGAAGCTGGGTGAGCAGCTGTGCGGAGATCAGCTGTGGATTGACGTTGCCGTTGGCGATGAGCTTTGCTTCTTCCACCACGCGTATGGCGCGCGCGTGTGCCGAGGCGCGTGAGGCATTGCCATCGAGAACGGCGCTTTGCGTGCGCTCGTGCAACAACACCGTGACGGCGTCGAGCACGTCCATAAAACCGCCGCGCGACTTTGAGCTGCCTTGAATGAAGGCCGTTCGCAGCGTAACGTCGCGCGTGCCGGTTGCGGCGTCGAGCAGCCCTCGCGCGCGCTCCGCGATGGCATCGGCGTCGGTGGCACCGATCAGACGTCCCGGCGCTCCGCCGGCGCGGCGCACGCGATCTTCGGTGCGCCCTGCGCCAAGTGCGGTGGCAACGGCCGGGTTCGCGAGAAAGGCACGGACATCATCGTCACGCAGCGGCGCGACACGAACGGTCACCACGCGCGAGCGAATCGTCGGGAGCAGCGCGCCCGGCTCGCTGGTCGTGAGGATGAGCGTGGTGTCGGGGAGGGGCTCTTCGAGCAGTTTCAGCAGTGCATTCGCAGCTACTTCGGCTCCCGCCTGGGACACCAGTCGCTCGGCGTCGCCGATGACGTACACCTTACGCTTCGCAAGAGCCGGGGTCCGCACGGCGTCCGCGGGTAACAGGCGCGCGTGATAGGCGTAGATCGCGACCGAGCCGTCAGCACGTGGATAGAGACCGTTGGCGCCAATGCGTTCAGCTACAGCGTCATCCCGTTCGCGCGCGGCCTCTTCGGGCGAAATGTCGTTGGAGTCCTTCAGTTTCGCCCGCGGAAAATACCACCGCAAATCCGGATGGTTCCCGTTCCCCATATACACGCAGTCGCGGCACTTCCCGCACGGCGACCCAGGCTCCGCGCAAATCAGACGGCGCCCCAGCCAGAGCGCCAACTGCTGCTTCCCGATCCCCGGCGGACCCTGCAACAGCAGGCTGGCCGGGAGCACGCCACGGGTCACCTGATCGCTCAGGCGCTCGCGGAGGGCTTCGTGTCCATAGATCTCGAGGAGGGGCATGGTCCCTGCAAGATACCCGATGCTGGAGTAGTGGCGCGAGGCGTCTGGCGATATCTTCGCGGAATGGCTAATCGTCCCCTGTCACTCGGCGTGCGCGCTACCGCCCTCGCAACCCTCCTGGCGCTCCCCTCGCTGGCCACCGGCCAGAGTGAGCCCCGCCTCCGCGCCCGAGCCCTGGGCATCGCCCCGGGCATCTTCGCGCCCGGCCCCTACAACGCCATTACCGACGTGGCCGGCGTTCGCGTCGGGCAGGTGACCCTCAATCAGGGCGACAAAATCCGCACCGGCCTCACCGCCATCTTCCCGCACGGGGGCAATGCCTACCTCGACCGCGTGCCGGCCGCCGTGCACGTCGGGAACGGCTTTGGGAAACTCACGGGGAGCACCCAGGTACGCGAACTCGGCGAGATCGAGACTCCGATCCTCCTGACCTGCACCCTCTGCGTCTGGCGGGCCGCCGACGCCATGGTGGACTGGATGCTCGCCCTCCCCGGAATGGCCGGGGTCCGCTCGCTGAACCCGCTCGTGGCCGAGACCAATGACGGGACGCTCAACGACATCCGGAGCCGTCCCATCACCGCCGAGGCCGTGCGCACGGCCCTCGAGAGCGCCTCGACTGGGCCGGTCCAAGAGGGGAGTGTGGGCGCTGGCACCGGCACCGTGGCTTTCGGGTGGAAAGGAGGCATCGGCACCTCGTCGCGGGTACTCCCCAAGTCGCTGGGGGGATACCGCGTGGGGGTGCTGGTCCAAACCAACTTCGGCGGCGTCCTGCAGATCATGGGCGCGCCCATCGGGCAGGCACTCGGCCAGTACGCCTTCCAGAACGACGTCAGTCTCGAGCGCGGCAATGGATCGGTGATCGTCGTGATTGCCACCGACGCCCCACTCTCGGACCGCAATCTCGAGCGGGTGGCCGCACGCGCCATGATGGGGCTGGGGCGCACGGGCTCCAGCGCATCCAACGGCTCCGGCGACTACGCGATCGCCTTCTCGACGGCAGGAGAGGTCCGTCGCGCCTGGAACGCCAAGAAGCTTACGACCACCGAGCTCGCGAACGAGGACGTCTCGGCGGTCTTTCAGGCGGTCGTCGAGGCTACGGAGGAGGCGGTCTACAATTCGCTCTTCATGGCGACCACCACCACGGCCAACGGTCGCACGGTGAATGCGCTCCCGATCGAGAAAGTCCGCCCGCTGCTCGAAGCGCGCGGGATTAAGAAGTAGGCGACGCCGCTGGCGGTGCTGCGGTGCTCGCGGTGCTCGCGGTGCTCGCGGTGCTCGCGGTGCTCGCGGTGCTCGCGGCGCGTCCGGTGACTTGGTCGGCGTGAATGCGGAATACCACGGTGCGGTCCGGCGTTGGGTCGTCTTCGCTCAGCGCTTCTGGGATGAACCGCCGCAACTGCTCGACCGCGAGCGCGTAGGTCGTGTCCTGATCACCGTCGGGTTCGAGCACATAGAGCGCGCCCTTCACGACCACTGAGCGCCAGTCGAATAGCGCGTCGACTTCGTCGACCTCGAACGCAAGCCATCGATTGTGCGCGAGGGTGCGCAGCTTCGTTCCGTGCGCCGTGCGCCCGTAAATCCATCCCTCGGCGTACACAAAATTGATCGGCTCGATGTCCACATGGTCGTGATAGCTAAAGGCCACACGCCCTACGTAGTTCCGCGACAAGATCTCGTCGCACTGCGCGCGCGTAAGTTCATGGAAGCTCGGAACTGGCGTACGCGTCATCGATGAATGGTCCGCTAACGTTTTAAGAGTTCGTACGCTTGCTGCACGCGCGCGAGTGCCTCTTCCGGCGTCGCACCGACGGCGGAGAGATGCCCCATTTTGCGGCCGGGGCGCGCTGACGGTTTGCCGTACAGGTGCACGCGCACACCCGGAATGGTGAGCGCCTGTGCGAAGTCTGGGGCAATCCCGTCGTGCCAGAGATCGCCGAGGAGATTGTGAATTGCTCCCGGAACCAGAATGTCGGTCGCGCCGAGTGGGAGTCCACATACCGCGCGAATCATCTGCTCGAACTGGCTAGTGGCGTGCGCGCGCTCGCTGTGGTGATAGGTGTTATGCGGGCGCGGCGCGAGCTCGTTCACGAGGAGATCGCCGTTGGTGAGCTTGAACATCTCGACGGCGAGCAAGCCCACGATGCCCAGTCGCTCCGTGATCTGGAGCGCCAGATCCATGGCCTGCGGTTCGGTCTCTGCGTCAAAGCCACCCGGCGTCACGGCCCAGGTGAGCACGCCAGCGGTGTGATGATTGCGCGAGGGCGGATACACCGCCACCGCACCGTCGGCGGAACGAGCGACCATCACGCTCAGCTCTTCCTGGATATCGAGAAAGGCTTCCACCACGGCGCACCCACCACCGACCCCGGTGAATGCGTTGGCGCCTTCAAACGATTCCGTGACACGCGCCTGACCGCGGCCGTCGTAGCCGCCGTGCGAGGACTTCACGATCGAGGGGCCAAGTGCACGCACCGCGTTGACGCATTCCTGCTCGGTGGTCACCGTTTTGAAGCCGCCCAGGGGGAACCCTTCACCGCGCAGCCACTCTTTCTGGCGCGCACGATCTTGCACGATATAGAGCGGGCCAGAGCCCGGGTGCAGTGGCGTGATCGCCGCGACGGCGTCGAGCGTCTCCACCGGAATCTGCTCAATCTCGAGTGTGACCACGGCGCACTCGCGCGCGAGTTCAGCTCCAGCAGCGGCGTCACCCCATTTCGCCGTGATACACTTACTCGCGATCGGGCGCGCGCTGCACGAGGTGTCGGGGTCGAGCACTTGGATGTCGTAACCCATCGAACGAGCGGCCATCGCCGCCATACGCCCTAACTGTCCACCACCGAGAAACCCGATGGTCGCGCCCGGCAGAATCGGTGTGTGACTCACGGAAGGGTCTGCGCGAGCACATCGGTGGTGCGACCGTTCCGGTAGGCGCGCAGCTTCTCACGCACCTCAGGACGATGCGCGCCAACAATCTCGGCGGCGAGAATCGCCGCATTGATCGCACCCGGCTTGCCGATCGCCAGCGTTCCGACCGGCACGCCGGCCGGCATCTGCACAATCGAGAGGAAGGAGTCGATGCCGTTAAGCGCCGTAGCGGGTATGGGAACCCCGAGCACCGGCACCAACGTCTTGGAGGCAACCATCCCCGGAAGATGTGCGGCACCGCCAGCGGCCGCGATGATACACAGCAGTCCGCGCGACTCTGCGGTCGATGCGTACTCAAACATCCAGTCCGGGGTGCGGTGCGCCGAGACGATCTTCTTCTCGTAGGGCACACCGAGCTGTTCGAGCATATCGCAGGCGCCGGCCAGATGTTCGTGGTCGCTGGCGCTGCCCATAATGACACCGACGAGGGGAGCGGTCATGTGTGAAATATGGCGCATTGTTGCGGGGTGGGGAATGCACAGGAGGGGGTGCTTTGCGGGAAGCCTAATAATCCCTATGGAATAGGCCGGTTTTGGGTGGGTTGCCCGTGCTAGATTTCGGAAACTCTTACGGCAAGGGATCATGCAGTACACTCGCCTCGGTCACACCGGACTTTCCGTCTCCCGTCTCTGCCTTGGCTGCATGTCCTTTGGCGACCCCGTTGGGTGGCGCGCGTGGGTGTTGGACGAAGCGGAGTCGAGACCCTTCTTCAAGACGGCGATTGACGCGGGGATCAACTTCTTCGATACGGCGGATATGTACTCGCGCGGCGTGAGCGAGGAGATTACAGGACGCGCGCTCAAAGATATGGCGCGCCGAGACGAAATCGTGATTGCCACCAAGGTGTACTTTCCGGTGCGCGACGGGCACAATCGGAGCGGCCTCTCGCGTAAGCACATTATGCATGCGGTGGAGGATTCGCTTCGGCGCTTGGAGACGGATTACATCGACCTGTATCAGATTCACCGCTTCGACGACGCCACCTCGCTCGAGGAAACACTCAGTGCGCTCGACCGCCTGATTCAGGACGGCAAGGTGCGCTACATCGGTGCCAGCAGCGGTCCCGCCTGGCAGATGATGAAGGCGCTGTCGGTCAGTGAGCAGAACGGATGGGCGCGCTTTGCGACCATGCAAAACCACTACAACGCGCTCTATCGCGAAGAAGAGCGCGAGATGATCCCGCTCTGCATGCAGGAAGGTGTGGGGGTGATTCCTTGGTCGCCTATGGCACGCGGGTATCTCACGCGTCCGTCGTCGGTCACGAAGGCGCGGCCCACACCGCGCTCCACGGGCGACAGCTACTCCATCGGGATGTACGATGACACGGTGAACTGGGCGATCGTCGACGCCGTGGAAGCCATCGCCACCGCGCGCGGGATCCCGATGGCGCAGGTCGCACTTGCCTGGTTGTTGGCGCGTCGTGGCGTCACGGCCCCGATTATTGGGGCCACCAAACTCGCGCAGCTTACCGATGCAATCGCTGCGCTCGACGTCAGGTTGACCGCCGACGAGATCACCGCGATCGAGAAGCCCTACATACCGGTGCGCGTCCTCGGCTTTGAAGGACCCAAGGGCTGATGTACCACGCGGGCGGCAATCGGTGATTGCCGCCCGCGTGGTGTTGCAGCTCGCTTAGCGTCCGCCGACGAACCCTTCGCCCCACTTGCCGGCAAAGACGATCTGCCCGAGTGGCTTACGGGTGCGCGGCGTGAGCTCGCGGATCTTCATCGACTCGGCGACCTTCTCGAGCGGGAGTTGGTAGCCGAGGGTGAACATCGCCATGATCGTGTAGCGATCCGGGATCCCGAATGACGCGCGGATGTCGTCCGTCTCGAATCCGCCCATTTGATGCAGCATTAACCCACGGGCGGTGGCTTCGAGCGCGAGGCTCATCGCGGCTTGTCCCGCGTCGTAGGAATGCCAGCGGTTGGTGGTGTCGTCCTTGTCGATGCGCGTGTACGAGCAGATCACGCCAAGAATCGGCGCGAAGTCGCACCAGCTCTGGTTGCCTGGCGCGAGCGCGTCGAACGCGGTCTCCCACGCCTCAGGATTGGTGTGCCGGTCGCAGATGATGATGCGCCAGGGCTGCTCATTCCCGCAGGAGGGGGCCCAGCGAGCGGCTTCGAGGACGCCTGTGAGGTCTTCGAGCGAGACGTGACGATCGGCGTCGTAGGCGCGCCCGCTCCAGCGATCGGTCGCGTGCGCGTTGATGGGGACTGCGGTATGCGCGGGCTTCGGGATTGCCGCGCTCACGACGTCACGGAGCGCGAACGGGCGCTCCCTCGCGTAGTGGTGCTATAGCTGGTGTTATAGGAGGAGGTGCGCACAGTGAGTGGCGAAGAAGAGGGGATGAGCATGTGTTCCAGTGAGTCCAACGCGCTCCCGAGGGAGTCCTTTGAGCATAATCGCAGGTGCACGCAGAAAGGGCCAACCGCGAGCGGTCAGCCCTTTCTGAGTCCAGCCGTTCTTTTGGAAGCTCCCGAGGAGGGACTCGAACCCCCGACAGGGTGATTAACAGTCACCTGCTCTACCACCTGAGCTACTCGGGAATAACTTCGGAAAATACCCTAAAACTCACGCGAGGTCAACTTCGCCCCTTTCGGGCCCCAACTGCTTGCCTTGCAACGAGCTACGGGGCTACGGGGAAGCGAGCGCCGCTTCGTCAGCGCGACACGGCGTCTTTGGCCAGCACCGCCGCGTCCTTCATCCCCTCGCCCTCGGCGATCAGGGTATCCATCCGGGCTGCAATCCCTGGCAGCACCGCTAACGGCAGGCTCCCCGAGCTCTCAATCATCAACCGCACATCCTTCCGCGCCATCACCAGCTCAAAACTCGGGGTAAAATCACCCTTGGCCATCTGACGGCCGCGCCCCGCCACGACATTCCCGGGATTGAAGAAGTCGAGCAGCTTAAGCGCATCGTCAGGTGCCACGCCGCTTCCCTTCGCAATGCTGAGCACATCGGCCATGGTCGCGGCAATCCCAATGATAAAGGCGTTGCCAAACAGCTTGTACACGGCCGCAAGATCAGGGCGCTCGCCGAAGTACTCCAGCTTCTGCGCCATCGCGGCGAGGGCGGGCTGCACGGCGTCAAAGTGCGCCTGTGGACCCGCGGCCATGATGATCCCTTGTCCCAGTCGCCCGGCGGCTGGTCCAATAAACACGGGGCAGTGGAGGTAGTGCACGCCACTCGCATTCAAGCGCGCCGAACGTTCGGCGGTGAGCTTGGGCTGCGTGGTGGTGTGGTCGCAGATGATAGTGTTGGGGCCGAGTCCGGCATGCGCGGCGCTGATGACGGCTTCAACGGATTCGTCGTCGCGGAGGACGATGTGCACCCGTTCGGCACCGCGTACCGCATCGGCCGGTGTGGCGGCGGTCGTGATGTTGAACGCGCGTAAGGCTTCGGCTTTTGCGGCGGTCCGGTTCCATGCGGTGACCTGGTCACCACGTCCAGCCGCGGCTTCGGCGAGTGCGGACCCAAGGAGTCCGGTGCCAAGGAATGCGATCTGTGCCATGAAATGCTCGGTGAGGCTATCGCCCCGGCTTTCGTTTTGGTTTCGCGGGAGTCAGGGACGTGGTGAGCAGCGGCGCTAACCAACGACCCGTGTGTGATGCGGTGATACCAACAATCTCCTCGGGCGTTCCCATGGCCACCACCTGTCCGCCCCCAGAGCCGCCGTCGGGCCCCATGTCGACGATCCAGTCGGCGAGCTTGATCACGTCCAAGTTGTGCTCGATCAGGAGTACGGTGTGCCCAGCCTCCACCAGACGATCGAGCACCTGCGCGAGCTTCCGAATGTCCTCGAGGTGCAGCCCGGTGGTGGGCTCGTCCATGATGTACAGCTTTCGCCCTTTTTGCTTGGCGCTGAGCGTGAGCTCGCGCGCAATCTTCAGGCGCTGTGCCTCGCCGCCAGAGAGCGTGGTGGCTGGCTGGCCAAGGCGCAGGTAGCCTAATCCCACCTGCTGCACCTGCCAGAGCGCCTGTCCGAGTTTCTCCTCGTGCGGGAAGAACCGGATTGCCTCGTCCACGGTCATCTCGAGGACGTCGACGATGCTGCGGCCAAAGTACTTCACCTCAAGCACCTCAGGCGTGAAGCGCTTGCCGTCGCATTCTTCGCACGGCACAAAGACATCGGCCATGAACACCATCTCGACTTCCTGGTAGCCGGCACCTTCGCACTTGTCACAGCGCCCGCCGGCCACGTTAAAGCTGAAGGTGCTCGCCGTGTACTTCTTCTGACGAGCGAGTGGAATATCGGCGTAGATGCGGCGGATTTCGTCGTACGCCTTGATGTACGTCACCGGATTGGAGCGTGGCGAGCGGCCAATCGGCTCCTGATCGACGAGCACCACATCGGTGAGCGATTCCCACCCGCGAATATCGGTGAAGGCGCCAACTTTTTCGCCAAGGTGCTGCTTGGCGGAGTGCTCTCCAGTAATCCGCTGCTCGAGTGCGCGATACAGCACATCGTGAATCAGCGTGCTCTTTCCACTGCCGCTCACCCCAGTCACCGCGGTGAGGCAGCCGAGTGGGATTTTGATGTCGACGCCCCGCAGGTTGTGCTCGCGCGCACCGGTGAGCGTGAGCCAGCGCGGTCCCGTGAGTCGGCGTTTGTCGGGGAGGGGAAT
The DNA here is from genome assembly GCA_026387895.1 of Gemmatimonadota bacterium. Lineage (GTDB taxonomy): Bacteria > Gemmatimonadota > Gemmatimonadetes > Gemmatimonadales > Gemmatimonadaceae > Fen-1231. Next base: position 25,404 of record JAPLKT010000032.1, read on the forward strand.
CGTCCGAGCGCCGGTGAGATACTGCCCTGTGAGCGGGCTCTCTTTGGCGCGCGACATCGGGCCGCTGAATACGACCTTTCCGCCCTGCTCGCCGGCGGCGGGGCCGAGCTCGACCATCCAGTCGGCGATGCGCATGGCTTCGAGGTCGTGCTCTACGACAATGACGGTGTTGCCACCGTCGCGGAGGCGCACGAGCAGCGAGAGCAGGCGATCCATGTCGCGCGGATGTAGCCCAATGCTCGGTTCGTCGAGCACGTAGGTCGCATCCACGAGATGCGAGCCCAGTGAGTTGGAGAGGCCAATGCGTTGCGCTTCACCACCGGAGAGGGTGCGCGTGGTACGGTCCAACGTGAGATAGGTGAGCCCCACGTCGCAGAGGAACTTCAGGCGTTCGCGCGCCTCGCGCAGGATATGCGACGCAATCGCCATCTCGTTGGGCGTCAGCGCCAGCGCATCGACCCACGCCCGCAGCAGCTCCACCGGCATCGCGGCAATCTCGGCGATGCTCCGTTCGGCGATCTTCACGTTCAGCGCGTCGGCCTGCAGCTTTGTGCCGTGGCAGCCGTGGCACTCCTGCGCGGTTTGATACTTTCGCAGGAAGACGCGGATGTACTGTTTGTACTTTTTTGGCTCGAGCGACTCCAGGTGCTTCACGATCCCCAAGAATCCCTTTCCCTTGCCGCGCAACAACTTTTCGCGCGCGGTCGCCGAGAGCGTCGACCACGAGGAATCCATCGGGATTCCTTCCTTCTTGGCGAACTCGGCGAGGGCCAGGCGCTTGTTGTCGTAGCGCGGCATTGTCCAGGGATCAATCGCCCCTTCGCGCAGCGTGCGCTCGGGGTAGGGAATGATCAGCGATTCATCGTACTCGAGCGTGGCGCCGAAGCCGTTGCACACCGAGCAGGCGCCGCGCGGATTGTTGAAGGAGAAGAGCTGCGGACTCGGTGCCGGTGCCGTGTGCCCGTCGTTTGGGCACTCGAAGCGGGTGGTGAAGCGGAGTCGCAGCTCGGGGGCGTCGGGCGGCATCACGATGGCCGTGGCGTCGCCGTCGCCTTCGATGAAGGCCGTCTCAAACGCGTCGGTGAAGCGCGTGCGCGTGGCCGGGTCGACGGTGAGTCGATCGGCAACAATGAGCAGTTCCTTCACCTTCGCCAAGTTGGTCTTTGGCGGGAGTTCATCGAGGTGCATCGGCACGCCGTTGGCCACCACGCGCACGAAGGCTTTGGCGCGGAGCATCTCCACCACTTCGGTGTGCGTCGCCTTCGCGCTGCGGTGCAGCGGGAAGGTGATCATGGCGCGCGAGGATGGCGGCGACTCTAGGGTGCGGTCGGCGGCGCCCTGCGGCGTGTCTGGCTTGAGCTCGCGGCCGCACGTCGGGCAGATCGTCCGTCCGACACGTGCCCACATCAGACGGAGGTAGTCGTAAATCTCCGTCGCCGTCCCGACCGTAGACCGTGAGGTGCGCGTGGGGTTCTTCTGCTCGATCGCGACTGCGGGGGAGAGCCCGTCGATAAAATCGACGTCGGGCTTCTTCATGCGCTCCAAGAACTGGCGCGCATACGCCGACAACGACTCGACGTACCGGCGCTGCCCTTCGGCGTAAATCGTATCGAAGGCGAGCGACGACTTTCCCGAGCCGCTGGGGCCGGTGACAACGGTGATGGCGCGCCGCGGGATCTCAAGGTCGATCCCCTGCAGGTTGTGCTGCCGGGCGCCGCGAATAATGATGCGGTCCTTCACACCCGGAAGTTAGTGGGCGTCCATCATCGGTGCGCTGCGAGGCGGACGCAGGCGAAGGAAGACCATTACGCCGCCGGTCACCCGCCCTCCGTACGCCGATTCGAGTGCACTGCCCACCAGGTTCAACGAGAAGCGCGCGCCGAGCCCGAGATTCGTACGTGCGGTGCGTGACAAGGTTCGGACTGCACCGAACGAGACGCTCCCGATATCGAAGGCGCGTTCGGGGTCGGTCGCGAACGTCTCCGGCAGCGCCAGGTCATGCGACGTCTTCTGCACGAACTCGGCGCGAGCAAACACCGACCCGCGTTCCTCGTCGGCCACGTTGGCTTCGACGAGCAGGCTGTGCAGGACCCCCGCACGATCCGACAGCGACATGCCGCCCCAGATCACTGACGCGGCGAACTGGCGGTCCGCAGAGAGCGCATGGCCGTATTGCACGGCGGTCAGTGCACGATGCATCGAATACCCGGCATCGCCCGCTTCGGGACTCTTGATAAACCCGAAGCCCGCCGTGAGGCTCCAGTTTTCGGTCGGGTTCGCCGTGACCCGCGCACTGTACGACTGGAGCGGCGCGAAGTCGAAGTTCCAGCGATCCTGGTCCGGTTCGCGCCCGTTGAAGGCCGAGGCCTCGAGTTTCAAGCGATTCCAGACGAGCCCCACTGTCGCCACGCCGAAGCTCACATGCGAGGCGTCCTGCCAATGGTGCGAGAGCGGAGCGGCCAGATCGTCCACCGACGACGGCCGATGCATGAAGGCCGGCGGCCCCAGCGCCGGTTCACCCGCCGGCGCGACATACAGCTCAAGGGCGAAGTCCTTGGTGATCGGATGATCATAAAGCGCCGCCACTTCCATGAACGCGTCATGCGGATGCTGGCGGTCGTGGATCGCGAGGCCGTTGTAACTCTCCCCGGTCTGGAGCAGCAGCGGGTATCCCGTGCCACCTACGGTCGCGGCATCGACGCTCAGCATCGTGCGAAGCTGTAGCGCACCCATGCCGAGCGGCCGCGAGGCCATGAGCATCCCCCAGTTCAGGCTGCCGAGTTGGTCGGC
>JAPLKT010000026.1:0-5227 GCA_026387895.1 Gemmatimonadota bacterium
CCGATTGCGCGGCGATGTTGAATCATCGACCACCCGCTCACCATCGCGGTGAGCAACGCGGCAAGGACCGCGACGGCGAGGGCGCCGGTGGTCCCCTCAGGATACAGCGCGAAAACAGCGCCCCCAACAACACCAGCCGATCCCCATTCGGGATACCGACTCGCGCCGAACGGGAGCGTCTCGAGCGCGAAGAGCTCGAGTACGGCCCCCGCGATCACACCACGCCCAGGCGCACCGACTAACGCGCCGGCGAGCGTCGCTGAGACAATCGGGCGCGAAATCATGGCCTGCGGGAAGCTCACGACATCGAGCCCCAGCATGGCGCCGAGCATCGTCAGGGGGAGCAACTCAATCATTCGTCACCCGTGGCCGCCAAGAGCGCGTCGAGCGACAGACTCGCGGCTGACGGCACGTCCTGCGCGGTGACCTCAACGCCGCTGGCGGCGAGTGCACGCAAGGCGTTCTCCTCGTCGTCCGTCAGGAAGACGTAGCGTAACTTCGGCTTCCGCCCAGCGCGGTGATGAATACCGCCAATGCTCACTCGGGGCACGGGCACTGCGTCCGCCAGACGACGCATGGTCCCGATGTCAGCCGTCAGCACCATGCCGTAATCGGGCCGCGCTTGGAACATCGCGAGATCAGCGACCGCCTGCTCCACCGAACGGAAGTGAAGCTCCATCTCCGGCGGTACACCCATGCGGTACAACTCCTGTTCCCAGTCGCTGGCGGCGACTGCATCGTCCACTAATACAAAGAAGGCGAGATCGAGGGGCTGCCCCCAGCCGACGACCACCTGGCCATGAATCAGCCGATCGTCAATCCGGAAGAGATCAACCGCCATGCGATCCGTCCTCAGTCACAGGCGCCTGCTCAGCCGTGAACACGAATACCGCATCGCGTCCTTTCTCCGCTGACAGGGTGGCTCCCAATGCGCCATCCCGCTCCGTGAGCAGAAAGTCGAGGACCATCGGAAGATTCGCACCCGTCACCACCGTGATCGTGCCGCGCGCCTTGGCCAAGCGCCGTGCAGCTATCGTACAGCTGCCCGCGGGCAGGTCGGTGAAGATCACATTGGCACGGACGCGATCAACGGCCTCAACGAGCGCCGTGGCGATGCCATCGGCGTCAAGCCCGTGATTGCTCAGCGTGGCAAGGCGTGGCTGCGGCCCTGCCACGCACTCAACCGCGTCGCGTAATCCGGCTGCAAAGCTGCCGTGTCCGGCCACTACAATCCCCGCGCTCGGCGCGCCGCTATTCGTCATCGTCCTGCAGATAGCGCCCCACATCGGTGGCCTGGCGCATTTTAGCCTTGAGACGCTCATTGAACGACTCGGCCGCATGGTGCCCGCTGTAGCGCAACAAATGGTTCATCGCGATGACTTCGGCGATGACCGTGATATTCTTGCCGGGATTCAGGGGCACCGTAATCTTCGGAATCGCCACCCCAAGAATATCGATGGTCTCGTCATCAAGCCCGGTGCGATCAATCTCCGCCAACGCATCCCACTTAGTGAGATTCACCACCACTTCGACGCGCTTCTGCTGTCGCACGGCGTGAATCCCGAAGATCCGCGGAATCTCGATCAAGCCGACGCCACGAATTTCCATGAAGTGCCGCGACATCTCGTGGCCACGTCCGATCAGCACATCGGCCCCGCGTCGCGTGACCATCACGAGATCATCGGCCACCAAACGGTGTCCGCGTTCCACGAGGTCGAGCACGCACTCCGACTTTCCGATTCCGCTGGCGCCAGTAAACAGCAGGCCGACACCAAAGACGTCAGCGAGCGACCCATGGAGATTCGCTTGCGGCGCGAACGCGACCGGAGGATTGTGACGCCGGCACGGTGCGCGGCCTCCTCGAATCCGTCCGGCAGCACGAGTCCCTTCGTCACCATGACGAGCGGAATCTCAAAGGCGAAGTAGGCCGTAAGATTTCGATGGCGCTCCTCCACACTTAACGACGACAGGTACGACACCTCGGTCTCGCCGAGCACCTGAATGCGCTGATGTACGAAACGCCCAGTGTATCCCGCAAGCACGAGGCCTGGTCCCGAGGCGTCGGGCATCGTGATCATGCGCTTGAAGCCCTCGGGATTCCCGAGAATCTCAAGCTGCAGCGAATCTTTCGTGTGTTCGTAAAATTCCGCGACCGTCAGTGCGCCCACCGAGTCAACCTCCCTTGCGAGTCGAGGCCGCGAGATGGGCCTCTGTCTCCTGCGCGGTACGTTCCCACGTGAACGACTCCGCGAACGTACGCGCGGCCGTACCCATCGTCTGCACCAGTGCGGCCGAACCTGCCAACCGTCCGAAAGCGGCAGCCAGCGCCGCCACATCGCCATGCGGCGCGAGGAATCCCGTGATCCCGTCGCGCACGGACTCGCGAATCCCAGGTGAGTTCGAGGCAACGACAGGCGTTCCGCACGCCGCAGCTTCGACATTCGTAAGCCCCCACCCTTCCTTCGGTGATGCAAGCGCCACGGCCCACGACCGCCGGAGCAACGCGAGCTTCTCCTCTTCGGTCACAAAGCCAAGAAACCGCACCTGAGCGCCAAGGTCAAGCGAGGCGGCGAGGCGTTCGAGCGAACCGCGGTAGTCCCCCGCACCAGCGATCTCCAAAACCGCAGTCGGGTGGTGCAGTCTCGCGAACGCGCGAATGAGGAGATCGACCCCTTTGTACTTCTTGAGTCGCCCCACATACGCGAATGACGGCTGCGGGGTACGCAGCTCTGGCTTGGGGGTGAAGTACTCAAAATCGACACCGGGATAAATGACCTTCACCCGCGCGCGCGACAAACCACGGGCGACGAGATCATCCGCCGTACTCTCGCTGATCGCTTGGAACGGGACCTGGCGATACACCACCGGCAACGGACGCTCCGCGAGCCACACGGCGGTCGCCAGCGGCCACACGAGTTCCTGAAATGCCGTGCCACCGAACAAATGCGGTACGCACGCCACCACAGGATACGGCGCCCCCCACAGCGGCGTGAACAGCGGGGCCTTGTTGATATCCTCGTACATCACATCGAACGGGAGGTCGCGGAGATGTGCACGCCAATACGCCCCCACGAGGAGCGCAAACGTGTGACGCGTTCCGACCCGATGCACATCGATGCCGCCAAGGACAGCACGCGGCGGACAGCCAGGCCACCCACCACAGAGCAAGGTGATTTCGTGCCCACGCGCCGCCAACCGCTCGAAGATCTCGTGCAAATGCAGTTCCGCGCCCCCGGCTTGGGGGTTCTCGCGGTCCTGCCAGTTCACGAGCAGAATCTTCACGCCAGTCGACCCATGCGTCGCGCGAGGGCATCGAGCACGCCATTCACGAATCGGGCGCTCGTGGCACTTCCGTACCGCTCACCGAGCCGCACGCACTCCTGAATCACCACGCGAGGCGGCGTGAGGCCCTGCTCTAACTCCGCGGCTCCCAAGCGCAGCACGCAGCGCTCAATGGCACCCAGCCGCTCGATCCGCCAGTTGGTCGTGACCTCAGCCAGTTCCTCGTCGAGCGCAGGACCGTTCGCGAGAATAATGCGCAGCAACTTCCCCGCGAACTCACGCTCTTCCGGCGCGACCGCGAGATCGTCCCAAATCCGCTGCGAGACACGCCCAAGGTCATCGTCCTTGCGCATGTCCCACGCATAGAGCGCCTGTAGTGCGCGCGACCGCCCCTTCGATTCAACTCGCGCCGCCATCGTCCTCCTCGTCTGGGCTCACGACGTCAAGACGCGCGAACAGGTCTGACATCTCGAGTGCCGCGAGCGCGGCGTCCCATCCCTTGTTGCCATGCCCACCGCCCGCACGTTCCTCAGCCTGCGAGAGCGTGTCGGTCGTGAGCAGGCCGAAGCCGACGGGGACGTTGTAGTCATGCTGCACCGCGCCGAGCCCGCGCGTGGCCTCGGTGGAGATGAAGTCCAAGGCGTGCCGCCGCCGCGGGAAGCTCCCACGCGCCCGGTACCCAGATCACATCCACATCCTCAACCGCGGCTCCGTGCCGCACCAAGCAGTCGAGCGCGCCATCGACCAAGGCGCGCGTTACGCTCTCGTTGAAACGGCTGCCGACGACCGCAAACCGTTTGAAGTTCCCTTCCGGAATCCCACTGAACTCAGCCATCTACAGTGCCCTCAGGTGACCCATCTTGCGTCGCTTGGTCTCGAGATACTCCGAGTTCTCAGCGGACTCCGGAGCCAGCAACGGCACCCGCTCCTCCACCGTGAGTCCGTATCCCTCGAGCCCAACGAGCTTCTTCGGATTGTTTGTAATCGGGCGAATCGATGTGAGCCCCAAATCGAGGAGAATCTGCGCACCGATGCCGTAGTTTCGAAGATCGGGCGCGAAGCCCAGCTTTTCGTTCGCTTCAACAGTATCGGCCCCGCGGTCCTGCAGCTCGTACGCCTTGAGCTTGTTCAGCAGGCCGATCCCGCGACCCTCTTGATCGAGATACACGATCACGCCGCGGCCTTCCGTGGCGACCATTTCCATCGCGGTGTGCAGCTGCCACCCACAATCGCAGCGTTGCGAATGAAAAACGTCGCCGGTCAGGCACTTCGAATGCATGCGCGCAAGCACGCGCTCCTGTCCGCTCACGTCGCCGTAGACGAGCGCAAGATGCTCGTGCACGTCGACATCGTTCCGATACCCGATAACGGTGAACTCCCCAAACTCCGTGGGAAGGCGCGCTTCCGCGACGCGATGCACCAACCGCTCGTGACGCAAACGGAAGGCCACCAGATCAGCCACCGTGATGAATGTCAGCCCGTGTAGCTGCGAAAAAGCATCGAGTTCGGGACGCTTGGCCGTGGTGCCGTCTGCATTGAGAATCTCACAAATGACGCCGGCGGGCTGCAGCCCCGCGAGTCGCATCAGGTCGACCGCCGCTTCCGTATGTCCGACACGCTGCAGCACGCCACCCTCACGCGCGCGCAGCGGGTGGACATGCCCTGGACGACGCAGATCGTGCGGCACGGCCTGTGGATCGGCCGCCGCGCGAATCGTCGCCGCTTGATCTCCAGCGCTAATCCCCGTGGTGACGCCAAAACGGGGCGCTGCATCAATCGTCACGGTGAAGGCCGTGCGCATGGCCTCCGTGTTCTCCGTACCCATTGGCTGCAGGTCGAGCTGATCCACTTTCGCAGGGCTCAGAGCCAAGCAAATCATTCCCTTCGCGCCCATCAAAAAATTCACCTTCTCGGCCGTAATAAACTCGGCCGCGCAGATGAGGTC
>JAPLKT010000026.1:5249-25457 GCA_026387895.1 Gemmatimonadota bacterium
GCCCGAAGGTCTGCCAGTGCCTGCTCAATCGTTCCGAAAGCCATACGCTGCATACGGGCCTCTCGGCCCGTCCTCTGGAGTCAGGTGGAAGTGCCGCCCGTGGTCGCCGCATAGGGCGCTACGAGCCGCTGCACGTGCTTGGCGATCACGTCCGCCTCGAGATGCACGCGATCGCCCACCGTGAGCGCGCCCAGCGTCGTGTGTCGCCAGGTGAACTCGATGAGCGACAGTTGAAGAACACGGGGAGCAGGTAAAGCGTTCACGGTGAGGCTGACGCCGTCGACAGTGATCGATCCCTGCGGGACGAGCAGCGGCTCAAGAGACGCCGGAATATCCACATCCACAATCAACGCGTCGGCCCGACGATCGATGGACCGGACGGTGCCCCGGTGATCGACATGGCCCTGCACGATGTGGCCACCGAGGCGATCGCCGAGCGAGAGGGCGCGTTCGAGATTCACGCGCCGTCCCTCGTGCCAATCCGCGATGGTCGTGCGGTCGAGCGTCGTCACTATTGCCGCAACGGTAAACCACCCGTCCCCATGTTCGCGCACGGTCAGACAGGCGCCGTTGAGCGCAATGGACTCGCCGTCGGACAGCCCTGTGTAGTCGCACTGCACACGGAACTCGCGACCGGCGTCGGTATCCCGAACGCGGTCAATCGTGCCGATGGCGGTGACGAGGCCGGTGAACATAGTGAGAAAAAGCAGGGGTTACGGTTCGTGGATCGCGTACTCGGTCATCAGATCGGGACCGAGACGCTGCTGGGCGACAATCCGGGACGCCTCGTATGGGCGCTCGCCGCCAAAGGGGCGGAGGGCGTCCGGGCCGAGCCGGACCGACGCCTGAAAGATAACCAGACGATCGACCAGATTGCCCTGCCAGAGGGCGTTGGCGAGGGCAGCCCCCCCCTCGACCAGGAGGGCCCGAACCCCATGGATTTCCCGCAGTTGCTGGAGTTGCGCCTCCAGTCCGTCAGCAACTATGCAATCCACGCCGAGCGCACCCAGCGTTTGCAGCCGAGAGCCGTCCGGATTGGTCGCCAGGAGAGTAACCGGAATACCGGTTGCGCTGCGTGCCAAGGCGCTCGAGGATGAGAGACGCGCGGAGCGATCAAACACGACCCGTCGCGGCGGCACGCGGGGGGCGGCGGCCTCGCGAACGGTCAGCTGGGGGTCGTCGGCCAGCACGGTACCGATGCCAACACCGACCGCGTCGCTCCCGGCGCGCAGCCGGTGGACGAACGCGCGCGACTCAGGGCCCGTGAGCCACTGCTGGGAGCGGTCCGCGGGCGCCATGGCGCCGTCGGCGTCGAGCGCGAGCTTGAGGGTGACCCACGGGCGCGGCGCCCCCTTTGCGGCGAACAGAAAGGGCGCGTTGAGATCTCGGGCAGCGTGCTCGAGAATCCCAAACTCGACGGTGATGCCGGCAGCGCGCAGCCGTTCCGCACCGCCAGCCGCAACGGGGTTCGGATCTGCGGTGGCCACCACGACCCGCACCACGCCGGCGGCAATCAGCGCATCGACGCACGGCGGCGTCTTGCCGTGGTGATTGCACGGCTCGAGCGTCACGTACACCGTGGCGCCGCGCGCGCGCGCGCCAGCCATCGCTAGCGCCGCTGCCTCCGCGTGTTGTGCTCCGCACCGCAGGTGGGCTCCCTCGCCAACGATTACGCCATCATGAACAACGACGGCGCCGACCATAGGGTTCGGCGCCGTCTCCCCCCAGCCCTCGCGGGCGAGGCTCAGGGCTCGGCGCATCCACGCTCGCTCTTGCGAAGCGAACGTGTCGGCCGTTCCCTCGGTGCTACTCACGCGTCAGAGTGCGAAGCGGAGGCCGACCGACGCATAGTTGCGCGACTTGTCGGCCGCCGCACCGAAGTTGTTCTTCAGCGTCGGCGTGCTCCCACCGGTGACCTGTCCGACTTCACCGACCACCTTGAACAGAATGAAACTCAGATGCGCGCCAACGAACATGTTGGTGCGGGTCATCGACATGGAGGTGGAGCCGTTGCCGTTGAACGTACCGCCGACCCCCGGCGTCACCGCCACATGCACGTTGGACGACCCCTTGTAGGTGTCTTGCCCGATCCCGGCATTGAGCCCGAAGAAGAGGAAACTCTTCGAGGCCGTCAGGCGAATCGCCGACGTCTTGAGCGTGTAGTCCGTGAGCTCAAAGATGCCCGGAGCGTTGGCTCCCGACGCGGCAACCGTGCTCGACCCCGTCAAGCTAAACACGGGCAAGTCGCGCTGGATAAACGACACCGAGAGCCCTGGCGCGAGCAACGACTCTTCCAGGAGACCAACCCGGACGCCGTAGCCAAATTTCAGATTGCTCCCTGAGACGGTCATCTTCAGATCGCCGCCGGTGACGTTCGGCAGGTAGGTCGCACTGAGGAGCGCATCCACACCACCGACGTGCGTCACGCCAAGTGAAAATCCACGATACACGCCGATCGCCGCATCCGCGCTGACCATCGGCACTGGCGTATTGGAGCTGCCAAAAGTAGACGCCACAGCGCCGGCGGTATTGAACGCCGTCCCGTTGAACTTCGGCATCGACCCGAACACGGCCGTGCCACGAACGGTGACAGCAATATGCCCGAGCCCGGCGAGTGTCCCGCCCTGCCCCATGGTCGCACTGCCACCCGCGAGCGCGGTCGCAAACTGCGGCGTCGCGTAGTTCAGAAGATCGACCACCTTGGAGCATGCATCGGCGACCGCGAGGACTCCGGTGCACTGCGCATCGGCGGTACGAACAGCGGCGGCGAGCATCAAAGCCGTAGCAACAACACGAATCGTGCGCATCAGTTTCCTCCGTTGAGTTTCACAAGGCCGGACCCCTTCACCACACGTCCCATCTCCCACGCGGCCACACCCTGCTCGGCCGCACTCCGACACACGGCGGCCGCACCCTCAGCATCGGTGATCACCACCATTCCTACGCCCATGTTGAAGGCGCGGAACATCTCTGCACGAGCAACTTCTCCTGCTTCCTCGAGTACCGCGAAGGTATTCGGGACGGTCCATGTGCCGGTATCGACCGCAGCATCCATGGTGGCCGGTAGCACACGGTCCAGATTCCCAGGCAATCCACCGCCGGTGATGTGCGCCATGGCGTGGACGTGATCCAGCACCGGCTTCATCACGTTCAGATACGAGCGATGTACGCGGAGCAAGACATCGGCAACGCTTCCGGTTTCGCCGGGGAACGGATCGTGCACCCCGAGCTTCAGGCGCTCACTCACAATCCGCCGCGCCAGCGAATAGCCGTTGGTGTGCAATCCGGAACTCGCGAGCCCCACCAACACATCGCCCACCTGCACGCGCGACGCGCCGAGCACCCGCGACTCCTCAACAGCACCGACAATAAACCCTGCCAAGTCGTAATCGGGAGGCGTGTACAACCCCGGCATCTCGGCCGTCTCACCCCCCATCAGCGCCGCGCCATTCTCGCGGCAGCCTGCGGCGACACCCGCCACAATCGCCTCAACCGTTGCGGGCACCAGTGCGCCGAACGCGACGTAATCGAGGAAGAAGAGCGGCAACGCCCCCTGCACCAAAATGTCATTCGTGCAGTGATTGACGAGGCAATGGCCAACCGTATCGTGACGATCCGCCTCGATGGCAACCTTGATCTTGGTTCCCACACCATCGGCGCTCGACACGAGCAACTGCCCGGTGCCCGTCGCGGTGGCGGGCATACGGAACATGCCGCCGAACCCTCCAAACGCCCCAGTGGCACCGGCGGTGTACGTGGACTCGACGTGGCGGCGGATCCGATGCTTCGAATCCTCCGCGGCGTCGATGTCCACGCCCGCGCTGCGATAGTCGAGCGACGCCATTAGGCCGGCAGCTGCGCGTCGAAGCTCACGAGCTTGTGGAAATCGGCTACGCGCGCGTCGATGTCGGCACGCGTAATCTCCATCAAGCGCGTAATCGAGAATCCTTCGACTACAAACGACCCCATCGCGGATCCATGGATCACCGCGCGACGCAGGCTTGCCTCGCTCAGGTCATCCGTGCGCGCGAGATACCCCATGAACCCGCCCGCAAACGAATCGCCCGCGCCCGTGGGATCGAACACCGACTCCAGCGGATACGCCGGCGCAAAAAAGACCGACGTCCGCGTGAACATGAAGGCGCCGTGCTCGCCCTTCTTGATGACCACCGTGTGCGGGCCGCGATCCAGAATCCAGCGAGCGGCCTGCACGAGGTTCGCCTTCTCCGTGAGCTGGCGGGCCTCGCCATCATTGAGCGTGATCAGATCCACCTGCTTCAGGAGCGTGAGCAAGTCCTCGCGGCGGCTCTCAATCCAGAAGTTCATGGTGTCACACGCCACGAGCTTCGGCTTCTCCACCTGGCTCAGCACGTCGAGCTGCAATCGCGGATCGATGTTCCCCAAGAAGACATACTTCGCCGACCGGAACTGTGTAGGAATCTTCGGGCGGAAATGCGAGAACACGCCGAGGCGCGTCTCGAGCGTTTCCGCTGAGTTGAGATCATGCCGATAGCGACCGCGCCACCGGAACGATTCGCCGTCCGCATGCTCGAGCCCGGCCAGATCCACCCCGCGATCGGCGAGCGGCTGCAACAGCTCCGTGGGATAATCAGCGCCGACGATCCCGACGAGCTGCACCGGGGTCTGATGGCTCGCGCTGGCCGAGAAGTAGGTGGCAGAACCACCGATGACGTCATCCGCCTTACCGAACGGAGTCTCCACTGAGTCGAGGGCAACACTGCCCACTACGAGAACGCTCATAAAATCGGAACCGTGTCCACGCGGGAGGTGACGGGGCGTTGGCGCATGCCCCAAAAGTGCAGCTACATGCGGTCAGGCGCTGTGATGCCGAGCACAGTCAACCCGTTCTTCAACACCTGACGAGCGGCCTTCCCGAGCGCCAACCGCGCCTGCATCACAGGTTCAGGCTCGCCGAGCACGTGGTGCTTGTGATACCACGTATGAACAAGGCGAGCAGTCTCGAGCAGATAATTCGCCACGCGATGCGGCTCGGTCGATTCCGCCGCGCCCGCGAGTAGGCGCGGCCAATCGAGCAGCGTCTTCACCAGTTCTCGCTCTTCGAGACTATCAAGAACAGCCCAGTTCACCCGAGCACCGGTGACGGACTCCATCGCGATTTCGCCCACTCGAAAAATACCCGAAACGCGCGCGTGTGCCATCTGGATGTAATAAACCGGGTTGTCCTCGGACTGCGACCGCGCGAGGTCCACATCGAACACGAGCTGGGAGTCGCCCTTCCGCATGAGCAGGAAGTAGCGCACGGCGTCGCGTCCGACTTCGTCGATCAGATCTCGAACGGTGACATAGCTGCCGGCGCGCTTGGAGATCTTCATCTCCTCGCCCCCCTTCATGACCGTTACCATCTGGTGCAGCACGTATTCTGGATATCCCTGCGGAATCCCGACGCCCAGTGCTTGTAGCCCGGCGCGCACGCGCGTCACGGTGCTGTGGTGGTCGGCCCCCTGCACATTGATGGCGCGCGTGAAGCCGCGCCCCCACTTGTTCACATGGTACGCGACATCGGGCACAAAGTATGTGTAGGTCCCGTCGCGCTTGCGCATGACGCGATCTTTGTCGTCGCCATAGTCGGTCGTGCGCAGCCAGAGCGCATCCCCTTCCTCGAACGTCGCGCCGGCCTTCTCAAGCGCGCCAACCGTGCGCTCCACCTGACCGTCGCTGTAGAGCGAAGACTCCAAGAAGTACACGTCGAACTGCACGCCGAAGGTTTTGAGATCGAGATCCTGTTCCTGGCGCAGCGCCTTCACGGCATGAACGCGCACGGCATCGAGATCGTCGCCGCGCGTGTCCGCTGGATGTTCGGTTGCGTACTTCCGCGCGATATCCACGATGTACTCGCCGTGATACCCGCCCTCAGGAATCTCGAGCGCATCACCGGCGAGCTCACGCAACCGCGCCTGGGTCGAGAGCGTGAGATTCGCAATCTGTACACCGGCATCATTGTAGTAGAACTCGCGCGACACATTCCAGCCGGTCCGCGACAGCATGGTCGAGATGGCGTCACCCAACGCGGCCTGACGGCCATGGCCCACATGCAACGGACCGGTGGGATTCGCACTCACGAACTCCACGACCACGGGCTTCCCGGCCCCGCCCTGCGTGTCGCCATACGCGTCGCCCTGGTCGAGCACACGCTGCAGCTGCGACGCGAGCGCGCCGGCATCAATGCGGAAGTTGATAAACCCGGGCCCAGCGATCTCGGCCTCGCTCACTCCAGCTGCCGCAAGATCCATCCCGGCAATCAGCTCACGCGCGATCTCCGCGGGCTTCTTGCCGAGCGCCTTGGTGAGCATCATCGCGAGATTCGTGGCCCAGTCGCCATGCGAGGGATCGCGCGGACGCTCCAGCACCGGCGCGACGCCCTCGGGCGCCCCGAGCGCACGCGCCGACCGCACAAGCTCGGCGCGCAACTGATCAACGCCGCTCATTCGCTGCTGCTCTTGGGTGCGGGAGTGGACGGCGCAGCCGTCGTGCTCGCAGGTGCGCTCTTTGGTGCGCTCGTTGGCGCGCTCGTTGGTGCGCTCGTTGGTGCGCTCGACGACCCTGAGTCGCTCTTCGAGGAGCTGCTGCCCGACGAACTCGTGTCGACGTTGGTCGCGGAGCCGGGCTTCGGACGCTGATCCTTCTTGCCGTCCTTGCCGTAGTCGGTGATGTAAAATCCGGACCCCTTGAACAGCAGGCCACCACCAGCAGAAATGCAACGCTCCGCCGTCTTTCCGCATGTGGGACACGGAAGCTCGGCAACAGCGTTGCTGATTTTCATAACGAATTTTTCGAAATCGTGCCCGTCAGGGCAGCGGTATTCGTAAGTCGGCATATGCGGGCTAAGTAGATGCAGCCTTTGAATATAGCCGATTTTCCTCCCGAGTGGGAGGGCTCAGCGGCTCTCGCACAGGGCGTAATCGGCTCAGCTCGGCCGGTAACGCCCCCATACGGACTCCAGAGTGTCGCTAATCTCTCCAACCGTCGCACGGGCACGAACCGCGTCAATCACTCGCGCCATAAGCCCGCCCTCGGCTGTTCCCGCCTTGGGCGCCGCAGCCTTGAGAGCCTCGAGCGCTGCCGTGACAGCCTTGGCGTCGCGCGCGGCACGCACGCCTCGTACGCGCGCCACCTGCTCCGTTTCGAGCTGGGAGAAGTTGGGCTTGGGAATGATCGGCGGTTCCTGGCCGTCCGCAAACTTGTTCACGCCGACAATGACGGTGTTCCCGCTCTCGATGCCCAGTTGGTACTCGTAGGCGCTGCGACCGATCTCGTCTTGGAAGAACATGGCCTCGATCGCCTTGGCGCTGCCGCCCTTCGCCTCGACCTCGGCGAGCAACGCCAGGGTCCGTACCTCCAGCGCATCGGTGAGCGACTCCACGTAATAGGAGCCAGCGAACGGATCGGCCGTCGCCGCAACGCCGCTCTCATAGGCGACAATCTGCTGGGTTCGGAGCGCGAGCGTCGCGGCCTCGGCGGTGGGAAGCGCGAGCGCTTCATCGTAGCCGGTGGTATGCAACGACTGTGGGCCGCCGAGCGTGGCAGCGAGCGTTTGCACGGCAACGCGCACCACGTTGTTCAGTGGTTGCTGCGCCGTGAGGGTGACGCCGCCGGTCTGGGTGTGAAAACGCAGCTTGCAGCTTGCATCGTTGGCGCCGTAGCGCTCGCGCATGAGCCGCGCCCAAATGCGACGTGCGGCGCGGAACTTGGCGACCTCTTCGAACAAGTCGTTGTGACAGGCAAAGAAGAACGAGAGTCGCGGCGCAAAGGCATCGACTTTAAGACCAGCCGCGATTGCCCCGTCGACATAGGCGAGCCCATTCGCGAAGGTGAAGGCCAGCTCTTGCACCGCCGTTGCCCCCGCCTCGCGGATGTGATAGCCACTAATCGAGATCGGATTCCAGTTCGGCACTTCCTCCGCGCAAAAGCGGAAGGTGTCGGCGATCAGCGCGAGCGACGGCTCCGGCGGATAGACGTACGTTCCGCGCGCGATGTACTCCTTGAGGATGTCGTTCTGGATGGTGCCGCTCAGCTGCTCGCGCGCGATGCCACGTTCCTCGGCCACGACGACGTACATCGCGAGCAAGGTGCTCGCGGTGGCGTTGATGGTCATGGAGGTCGAGACTGTGTCGAGCGGAATCCCGTCGAGTAGAATCGCCAGATCATCGACGGAATCGATCGCCACTCCTACCCGCCCGACCTCGCCTAACGCGCGCGGGGAATCGGAGTCGATCCCCATTTGGGTGGGAAGATCGAATGCCACGGAGAGGCCGGTCTGGCCCGCGGCCAGCAAGTGCTTGAACCGGGCGTTCGTGTCCTGCGCCGTGCCGAAGCCGGCATACTGGCGCATGGTCCAAAAGCGCCCCCGATACATCGTCGGCTGAACACCGCGCGTGAAGGGGAACTGGCCAGGGTCGGCAAGATCGTGGTCGTAGTTCACAACCGTATCGCCCGGACGGTACACGGGCGATACGGGAATGCCAGCCGGGGAAAGGCGCTCGTCAGCCATCCCGAAATCTACTATCTGGCGAGCATCTCCTGCGCGATAGCCACATCGGCGCGGCTCCCCACGAAAATTGGGGTCCGCTGGTGGAGCTCGGTGGGCTGGACGTCGAGAATGCGCTGAGTCCCGTCGGTGGCAGCTCCCCCGGCCTGCTCGCAGATGAAGGCGAGCGGATTGCACTCGTACAAGAGACGGAGCTTGCCTTTCGGGCTCTTGGCATTGGCGGGGTACGCAAACAAGCCGCCGCCAAGCAGGTTGCGGTGAAAATCTGAGACCATGGATCCCACATAGCGGACGTTCATCGAATCCCGCTTGCCATCGAGGCCGCGGTAGCGGCGCATCAGGGCACGAACCGGCTCCTCCCAGTGCTGCTCGTAGGAGTCGTTCACCGAGAGATAGCGGCCGTGCTCCGGCGTCCTGATGTTGGGATGCGACAACAAGAACTCGCCGATCGACGGATCGAGGGTAAACCCATGGGCGCCCTGCCCTGTGGTGTACACCATCATGGTGCTTGATCCATAAATGACGTACCCGGCCGCGACCTGTTTGTGGCCCGGCTGCAACATATCCTGGGCGGTACCGGGGCTCAGCTCCCCCTCTTTCTTGAGGACGGAAAAGATCGTCCCCACCGGTACATTCACGTCGATGTTCGACGAGCCGTCGAGCGGATCGAATAGGAGTAAATATTTCCCGGTCTTGAATCCCTGCGGGATCGGGATGATGTCGGCTTCTTCCTCCGACGCCATGGCACAGAGGTGGCCACCATGGTCCATCGCCTTTATGATGGTGTCGTTGGCGAACACATCGAGCTTCTGCTGCACCTCGCCTTGGACGTTCTCCGTCCCAACGGCGCCGATGATATCGGCAAGCCCGGCGGAGCGCACTTTGTTTGCGATCATCTTCGCCGCAACGACGAGATCGTACAAGATGCTCGAGAGTTCACCCGAGGCCGCGGGATGCCGGCTCTCCTGGTCGATGATGAACCGGTCGATCGTGACGACCGATGTCGCAGTGTGACGAACCACGAGCATTTCCTCAGCGGGGGTATGACGACAGGTGGCTTGTCGGAATAGTGCCGACCTGCGTACGCTCGGGGCAAGGGAGGACATCCGCACGGGGATAAAAACGAAACGCGAAGGGCGAGAGGCCCCCCGGCCCCCCCATCCCTCCGCGCTCGTTTTACTAATACTTAAACGTCAATGCTTCCAAAAGCGTTGACGGGCCTCGGGGTGGTATCATCCATCGCTGTCCGGAGGCTTCTGCCATCAACTGTACGCCGTCGGTTCGCAATACGATGACGCCCAGTTGATCGGTGCGGAGGACGGTGGTGCCACGCGCTCGGAGCGCTTTCATCACGTCCGGCGACGGATGACCGTAACTGTTTGCGAATCCAACAGATACAAGCGCCACGCGGGGATTCACGCGCTCCACGAACGGAATCGTGGTACTGGTAGAACTCCCGTGATGCGCCACCTTCAGCACATCGGCCTCCAACGAGACGCCGCGCGAGAGGAGCCACTGCTCCTCAGCAGCTTCCGCGTCACCGGTTAGCAGGACGCGGACCCGGCCAAACGTCACCATCACAATGGTGCTCGCGAGATTCGGATCGGTGAGTGATGCGGTCCACGCCGAGTCCGGCGCGAGCGTGAGCAACTCCACGCCATCGATCATTGTGCGCTCTCCGGGACGTGCTCGATGCCAGTGCGTGCCCTGTTGCGCGACCTCTTCCAATGCCGCGCGGTACGGTCCGCTGCTCCCGGCGAATGCCGCATCGAGCACGTGCGGGGGACGAAGCGCGCGCAAGACACTCGCTGCGCCTCCGACGTGGTCCGCATGCGGATGCGACAGAATGAGCCACTCAACATCGCCACCGAATCGTCGGAGATACGGAATCACGGTGGAGCGTCCCGCATCACCGCCTCGCCAGGCGCGGCCGGCATCCATCAGAATCCAGTGCCCGTGCGGCGTACGCAGCGCGATGGCGTCCCCCTGTCCGACGTCAATCATGTGAATCTCCATCTCCCCGCTTCCCGTCGGGATGAGGGGCCACCACACGATAGCGGACACCGCGAGCGCGCCCGCGACGAGCGCACGTCCGGCATCGCGACTCGAGGCGGCTACTACGAGTGCAACCGCGGCGATCCCCGCAGCGACGGCGACCGCGAGTGACGGCGCGACACTGACTGATCCAGATGGAACCGCTGCCCCGCTCCGCGCCACGAGATCCAGCGCTGCAATCATGGGGTGCGCCGCGGCCGCGACACTTTGCGCCGCGCCGACCCATCCGCAGAAGGCGAAAGCGAGCGAGAGAAAGAGGGTGGGCTGCATGTCCGCCACCACCGGACCCGCCAACAGGTTGGTGATTGGCGCAATCAGGCTCACGCGCCCGAAGGCCCACGCCACGAGCGGCGCCGTGACGAGTGACGCCACCACTGAAATCGTGAGGTCTCTCGCGAGGGTACGCCGCCATCCGCGCCAGCGGCGCGGGAGAGTACGCTTCGCCAGCTGACCGCCAGCAATCAGTGCGGCGAATCCGGCCACGCTGAGTTGCCAGCCGAGGTCCGTCGCGACGCGGGGATCCCCGAGCGGCGCTGCTGCCCCGAGCGCAAGCGCGGCCCACGGGGACACGGGGCGCTGCAGGGCTCGCGTCACGACCGTCACGGCGAGCATTGCCGCACTGCGCACCGCAGGGGGTGGTGCCCCGATGATCGCTACGTAGACAGCAATCACGAGCATCGTCAGCGCAGGCGAGAGCCGTGGGCCCGCGCGCAGTGCCCCGAGCAGGAGGGCCACCGCTTCCGCGATGATGGCCACGTGTAGGCCGGAGATACTGAGAATATGAACAAGCCCTGCCGATGCAAACCGGTCGCGGAGGTCGAGTGGCAGCTCTTGGGTGTCCGCAATCAAGAGCGCGCGGACAATCGGCGCGTCCTCACCAAAGTCGCGGTCGATCATCGTTCCTGCACGCTCGCGTTGCGCACGGAGGGCGTCTCCGAGAGGCCCGCGTTGGGACCCACAGGGCTCGCGACCGCGTGCGCGAGCGAAGTCCGTGTCGCGCAGAGCGGCACTACGACAGCCGGCATCACGTTGGGCCGCCACACGCGCGGACATCACGGAGGCTGCGGCAAGCAACAGGAACGCCGCCAACGGCACTGCAGTCGAGCGCTGGGTCAGCAGTAACGCAACCGACGCGATGGCCGCGGCGAGTAGCAGCGGCGCCGCATCAACGTCAGCTGCACCGACCAGCAACCCTGTGACCCAGACCGCCACTGCCCATCCGATGAGCGGCATTCGTGAATGGTGCCCGCCGGACAGAAAAACGGCGCATCAAATCGATGCGCCGAGTATCAAAACCACGCGCCGCGCCAACCGGCGGCCGCGGGGTACCTATGCCATCGGGAGGGCTGCGCGCTCCGCCACCGGCGACCCGGTGAATGTCGAGCCCGTCGTGCCTGTCAGTTCGACATGGAGGTAGGTGCCGATCATCGATAGGTCGCCCGGAACAATCACGGTCTTGAAGTCACGCGACCGCGCCTGCAACAACCCATCACCCTTGCGCGCTTCCTTTTCGATCAGCACTTCGCGGCGCTCGCCCAGGCGGCGCATATTTTTGTCGCGCGCGATGCTGCGCACGAGTTCTTTGAGACGCTCGAAGCGTTCGTCCACGACCGCCACAGGAACGATCAACTCGGCGGGCATGCGCTGCGCGGGCGTGCCGTCGCGCATCGAGAACTTGAACATGAACGCGTCATCGAAGCCAACTTCGCGAACCGCGGACAGTGTTTCTTCGAACTCGTCGTCGGTCTCACCCGGGAATCCGACGATAATATCGGTCGTAATCGTCAGTCCCGGGATCGCCGCTCGCAGGCGATCGACGCAGGCGAGGTAGTCCTCGCGGCTGTATCGGCGAAGCATGCGCTTGAGCGTGCGGCTTGATCCGCTCTGCATCGGGAGATGCACATGCTCGCACACCGCCGGCACTTCCGCCATCGCGCGGATCACCGAATCGGAGAAATCGTTCGGGTGCGGACTCGTGTAGCGGACGCGACGGATGCCGGGGACAGCGCCGACCGCGCGGAGCAACGCACCGAAATCGGCAGTGCCATCATTGTAGGAGTTCACGGTCTGACCGAGGAGCACCACCTCGGTGAGCCCCTGCGCCACGACTTCGTGCGTCTCGCGCACCACATCGGCGAGTTGCCGCGAACGCTCCGACCCGCGCGTGTAGGGCACGATGCAGTAGGTGCAGCGATAATCGCAGCCGCGCTGGACGGGAATCCATGCCTTGACGCCGTCAAAGCGGCGGGCTTGGAAGTCTTCGTAGTGCTCTTCGAGATCAAAGTCGGTGGCCGTAAACCGTTCCCCGTTCCGGGCGCCATCGATTAACTGCGGCAGCGCGCGGTACGCATCGGGCCCGACCACGAGCGACACGCGGGAATCCGTTTCCAGCAACTTCGGCCCCAGTCGCTGCGCCATGCACCCGGTCACGCCGAGGATCGTGTCGCGTCCCATGAACCGGCGGAGTTCCCCGAGCCGGCCAATCACGCGCTGCTCCGCATTCTCGCGAATTGCGCAGGTGTTCACGAGAATCACGTCCGCCCCCTCAGGGCCGTCCACGGCATCGTAGCCGCTCGCCACAAGCTTTCCGAGCATCAGCTCGGAATCGCTCACGTTCATTTGGCAGCCGTAGGTCTCGATGTAAACGGAGGGCACGTGATGAGTCGGGGTCAGAGCGTGTTTACAGCGTAATAGCGCGGAGTCCGTTGGAATCAGCGACTAATCGAGCGGTGAACCGTGCGCCCCGCGGCGGCATCGGCTCCGGGAGTGCCACTGTAAGATAGTCCTCGGTCAAGCCGTGACGAGACGGCCCGGGCCCAATCACCACCACGTCGGCGTTCCCGCCGACGCGTTTGGTCGCATAGGTAGCGGCTTTATCCGCCACCACAGCGCGCAACTCGGCCGCACGCTCACGGGCCACGGGGCCAGGAACCGCACCACCTAATCGCTCGGCAGCAGTGCCGGGGCGCGCCGAGTACGGGAAGACATGCAGCGCCGTGAACGGGAGCTCTCGCACAAGGTCCACCGTCTGGGCATGGTCGGTGGCCGTCTCGCCCGGGAACCCTGTAATGACATCGCCACTCAGGGCGAAAATCGACCGATCTGCAAGCAGCTGCTGAATCGCCGCGCGGTAGGTTGCCGCTGTGTACCAGTGCCGCCCCATGCGACGAAGCACCGCATCGGCGCCGCTCTGCAGCGGTGCGTGCAGGTGCGGTGCCACGCGAGTCCCGCCTTCGCGAAAATGCATCGCGAGCTCGGTATCGACCTCAGTGGCCTCAATCGACGTCAGTCGGAAACGTACGGTGGGGACGTGCGCGACCAGGGTCGTCACGAGCGCGCCGAGCGACGTCCCGAGGTCATGTCCGTAGGTCCCGATATGCACGCCCGTGAGTACGATTTCCGGATGTGATTCAGCGAGACGCATCGCCTCGATAACCAGTGCCTCTGGCGTGCGCGAGCGGTTTGCTCCGCGCGCGAGCGTCGTGGCGCAGAAGGTGCAGTGTTCGTCGCAGCCGTCCTGAATGCGCAAGAGGGCACGCGAGCCGTCCTGCTGTCCCATTGGCGTCAGCGCGGCGGCGCGGTCCAGCCCGAGCGCGTCCGCGACAGCCTCGAGGTCTGCGCCGGCCACCAGCGCACGCACGCCTGGGATCGTGCGCAGACGCCCATCGTCGCGCGCGGAGGCGCACCCCATCACGATTGCCGGCGTGGGCGCACGACCGTCAGCGGTTGCCTCGTTCGCCGAACGCCGCAACGCCTGCCGGAGATCCGCCTCCGCCTCCGCCGTCACCGCGCAAGAGTTCATGACGATCACGTCGGCATCGCGCGCATGTTCTACGCACTCGCCACCCGCGGCAAGCACCATCGCGCGAACCGCCTCAGTGTCATACTGATTCGCGCGGCACCCGAAGGTGCGCAGGTACGCTTTCACAGCGCGTTCACCGCGCGTTCACCGCGCGTTCACAGCGGGCTTCGCTCCCCGAGCGCCAACCACGGGCTCGAGCGGTAGCTGTACGAAGAACGTGCTTCCCTCCCCCTCGGCACTCTTGACCCAAATACGGCCACCATGCGCTTCGACCGCGAGGCGGCAGAAGGTCAGGCCGAGCCCGGAACTCCGCACGCGGGGCGCATTCGGTGACCGTACCCGCTCGAACTTTCTGAAAATCAGGTCCTGATATTCCTCGGGAATCCCAGGGCCGTTGTCGCTGACTGTAATCAAGATGCCGTTAGCGTCTGGCCGCGCCTTGAGTGCGATCACCACCGGGCCCGCCGAATGCGTGATCGCATTTTGAACCAAATTCGAGAAGACGCGCTTGATCAGCATCTTGTCCGCCCTGATGACCGGTGCGTCATCGGCGACATCGGTGGTGGCGGTCGCCCCCTCCTGCCGGAATCGGAGCCCCCAGTCGTACACGATCTCGGCGAGCAGCGCCGCCGGAGCAATTGGCTCGGGATTCAGGCTGATCGATTGCTCCTCGATCTTCGCCACCTCAAGGAGATCCTCGATGAGTGTCAACAGATCCTCGGCCTTGGCCTCGGCGTCGGAGAGCGCGCGGCCTTGGCGCTCATTCATCTCACCGAAATCGCCGTCTCGCATCATCTCAAGCGTCGCCAGCACCGACGTCAAGGGTGTCTTGAGGTCGTGCACAATCATCTTCATGAGATCGTCGCGCACGCGCGTGAGCTCACGGAGGCGCTTGAGACTTTCCTCGAGTGCGTCCGTCGCCCCTTTGAGTTTGAGCAGCGAACGTACGCGCGCGTTCAACACCAACCGATGGTGCGGCTTCGTGAGGAAGTCGTCGGCGCCTGCCTCAATCGCCTTGACCCGATCCGCGGTGTCGTTCGTGGCCGTGACAAAGATGATCGGAATTCGCGCGGTGCGCGGATCTTTCTTGAGCCTGCGGCAGACTTCATAGCCGGCGTCGCGATCAGGCACACCCAGGTCGAGCGCTGGCATCGATACGTCGAGAATGGCAAGATCGGGGCGGTGTTCGAAGCAGGCCGCGATGGCGCTTGGTCCGTCGCTGGCAACGACCGCCCGGAAACCGAGTGTCGCCAGTTGATCGACGAGGAGTTCGACGTTCGCGTCCACGTCATCGGCGACCAGAATCAACGGCGCGGAGCCTGCGTCCCTGCTGGTGGCGGCCATGGTCGCTTGGGTCGCTCTGCTCAGGGCGCCGTGGGTCGGCTTAGGGCCGGATGGCCAGCCCGACACTCACGGTCGTGGCCTTCTCGCTCAGGCCCATGGCCGTGCGCGTCGCGAACAGCGCGCCCAGATCAATAGCGAACCGCCCCTGAGCGAACGCCAGCCCAACACCACCGGAGAGCCCACGCTCCTTGACGGCCTCGGCCGTCGGGGAGAACGGAAGGGTGCGACTCAGCGCGCCAACACGTAAGGCACTCGGCAATCCATTGAGCTTGGGTCCCGCGACTTCGAGCCCGGCGCTCAGAGTCGTCGCGTCGTGCAGATTCACGGCAGCGCTGCCAAGTCCCTTGAGCGCGCTCCATCGCTCGGTATCGTACCGCACCACAATCGCTGAGCCCGCGAACCCCTCATACGCGACGGAAAGACCAACGCGCAACGGCACTCGCCCCTGGCCGACGACGGTAGTGTCCCCGGATCGCACCTGAATGGGGCCGCCAAGGCGAATCGATCCCGCAACATTGAGATGTTCAATCGGCGTGCCCGTGACGCCGAGCGAGAGCGCTTGACCGAAGTAGTTGATGGTACTGGCGTTCGTGTAGCTTCCGATCTTCAGTGAATCGGCAAAATCGCGCGCTAAGAGCACCTTGTTATCGCCGGGCAGCACGTGCAAGCCCAGTCCGACAGAAAGCTTGGGGTTGATGGACCACGCGACCGCGAGACGCACGTCGTTGATGCCGCCCGTGCTTTGTGCGGTCGCGTGAGACGGCGTCCGCACGCCGGCCAAGAGCAGGGTGTCGTCGTACGCGTTTGTCCACGACCGATCGAGATAGCTCGCGAACGAGAACCCAACCGTAAAGTCCTGGTACCGTCCCGTCAGGCCAAAGAGCGGGAAGCGTGCTGTCGTATTGGTAAAGGTCCCCTTTCCGGCATCGATGGCGCGGAACTCGGGCGAGTATTGCACCCACGCTCCAGACCGGACGCCGATACCGAGTGAGGCGGGATTGATCGGACTCTGCAAATCAAACTCGCCAACGGCGCCGCCGAGTGACAGCGCACGCGTGCTCAGTTCACCGAGTGGGTACCCGAAGCCCTGCGTGCTCAGTGCACCCTGCGCCTCGACCGACGTCACGCACAGGACGCCAGCGGCCGCGACTGCGACAATGCGACGGATGGACATCACGGCACTCCATAGGTGGACTTTGGCACGTACGTGACGCGCAGCGAGGGGCGCGTCGCGAGCGGACCACTGGTCGAGAAAAAGCGAACTTCCATGGGCGACAAGAACTCGTCACGGGCCTTCAGAATCAGGGCGCGTGGCGGCTGATTCACGAGGGCGCTCTGCCCGCCCCAGGCGCGAACCAGCGTGTACATCTCGAGGGTCTTGAGTCCCGAATCGGCTGGCGACACGATGAGGGAGTCGAGCACGAGTAATCCCGCTATCGAGATGATGTCCGACGCGCGGAACAAATCCGTGACCGTCGGCCCCGCAAGCCCGACGTGCGCGTGGACGACGATGGAATCCCGCAGGCTTCCGAGCTTCACCGGCCGTTGCGTCAGCCGGAGTGTGGCGCGGATGACGGTGGCGGAATCACTGATATACCGCGGAATGTTGAAGCGCAGATACGCACGGCGCCCAGGCGTCCCGCCGACCGCGAAGGTGCCGGTCGTCGGAACAATGTTGTACTTCGCGACCAAGGTGTAGTCCTGCAGGTCGCGCTTCACTTCGGCAGGATCGATGGGCACGGACGAGATCGGGCTGACGACAAGCGCCTTCACCAGGGTGTCCTTGGACGGCTTGTAACTCACCGTCGCCGGGTAACCCGTTTCCATCGAGCCTGCGCGGAGCCACACCGAGCCGGTGCCGGAAATCTTGATGCCGACGCGGAGATGCTTACCGTTCTTGATCTTGTCGAGCACGGCAGAGTCGGCGAGCGGGATGTAGGTCGTATCGGTGAACGCCGCACTGTCGACCGTCTTTCCGCCAATCCGTCGGTTCGCGACAAAGTTCGCCAGGACCGCCGCCGAGTTGGTGTCGGAGGGCTCATCGACATCGTAGATGTCAAAGGTGACCTTCGACGACAAGCGACGTCCTAGGGAGGAGAACACCAACCTGAGCTTGCTCGAATCCACCTGCGTGACCAGTCGCGTCGTGTCGTTCGGGGGTGCGAACGCGGTCAGCATCGAATCGAAGCGCACAATGCCCCGCGTCTCGATCGTGTCGCCGCGCGACGCCAGCAGCAGGCCCGTTTCCGTGCCCCGCTGGGGGTAGCCCACGTACGTCGAGTCAAAGACCAGCACTGGCGTAATGACGGTGTCGCGCACCGTGAGCGATTGCCCCGCGCACAGCACGGGACATCCCTTGCCGGTGTCAATGTTTTCAGCGCAGGCGCCGACGACGCCAACGAGGAAGATGAGGAGCAGCGCCGACCATCCACGCCGTTGGCGCGGAAGGGGGGCGGAGATCCGCAGCGGAGCGGCCACTGAGGCCGACGTCGCGGCTGATTTCATAGGTGGGGCAAGGACTGAGGCGTGAACGGAGACGGCAAAAGATCGGACAGCGACCAAATCGTCTCCGCACCCGCGGTGGTCACGCTGATAATCTCGAGCTGCGAGGAAAACTCCACCAACACCTGGCGGCAGATACCGCACGGCGGGGTGGGATGTTCGGCATCGGTGACAATGACGACATGCGAAAATGTACGGTAGCCCGCGGCCACTGCCGCAGCGATCGCTCCTCGTTCCGCACAGATTCCGGCCGGATACGAGGAGTTCTCAACATTACACCCGGGGAAAATCGTGCCGTCGGTCGCGCGCAACGCCGCCCCGACGCGGAAATGCGAATACGGCGCGTACGCGTGCTCGCGCGCAGCAACGGCGGCCTGACGCAGCAGTTGCAACTGCCCTGCGTCGCTCACAATTCCACCGCCATAGCTCCCAAGAAGGAACTGCCTTTTCCGCGGAACTGGAGGCTAAACCACTCGGCCACCGTCGCCCCGACATCCGAGAATGTGTGACGATCCCCGAGTGCCACGGCGCGCACGCGCGCGCCGGCGGCCAGCACGGGGACATTTTCCCGGGCGTGGTCGGACGAAGGCGTGGTTGGATCGTTCCCGTGGTCGGCGGTAATCAGCAGCAAATCATCCTCGTGAAGGGCGGACACCAGCGCGGGCAGAGCCGCGTCAAATGCCTGCAATGCCTTATAGAACCCCGAAACATCGTTTCGGTGCCCGTATAACTGGTCGAAATCTACTAGGTTGGCGAACAGGAACCCACTTCCCGAGGCAATCCAGTCCGCAATTCTGGCGATTCCCTCTGGATTCCCGGTGGTATGCCCGCCTTCGAGCCCTCGCCGGGCAAAAAGATCGTCGACCTTGCCGACCCCTGTCCGGGGGATCCCCGCAGCTGCCAGTGCGTCCAGCAACGTCTCACCGACCGGGTCAATCGAGTAGTCGCGCCGGTTCGTCGTACGCTGCCAGTTCCCGCTGGTCCCTGCGAAAGGGCGCGCGATGACCCGCGAGCAGTTGTGGGGTGCCACGAGCATCGCACGAGCGATCTCGCAGGCCGCATACAACTCCGCAAGCGGAATCACCGATTCATGCGCCGCAATCTGGAAAACCGAGTCGGCCGACGTGTACACAATCCACGCACCGGTGCGCGAGTGCTCGTCCCCCCAGCGATCGAGCATCGCCGTGCCGCTCCCCACCTCGTTGGCAATCACCTCGCGTCCGGTGCGCGCGGCAAACTCCGTGATCACTTCAGCGGGAAAGCCGTGGGGATAGGTTGGGAACGGTTCGGCCACATGCAGCCCCGCAAGCTCCCAGTGCCCCGTGGTGCTGTCCTTGCCCTTGGACTGCGGCTGCAGCGCGCCGTAGGCCATCGTGGGGGCCGACACCGCGTGCATGCCGTGCAACGGCCGAATCAGGCCAAGGCCGGCCGCCTCGAGGTT
Organism: Gemmatimonadota bacterium; assembly: GCA_026387895.1. Taxonomy (GTDB): domain Bacteria; phylum Gemmatimonadota; class Gemmatimonadetes; order Gemmatimonadales; family Gemmatimonadaceae; genus Fen-1231. Next base: position 24,921 of record JAPLKT010000026.1, read on the forward strand.
TGGGAGGTGGAGTCCGCCAACCGCACGCGCAATGTTGCCGAGGGTGTCACTCCCGAGGTCACCGTAGGCTGCGGCATCATGCGCCGCGCCAATGCCGACACCGTCGAGCACGATGATCGCCGCGCGACGCACGCTCCGCACGCTCCGCACGCTGATATCAGCCATAGACCCTCGGCAGCCGCTGGCGCAGCCCGGTCAGCAGCTCGTACGGACTCAACCCACACGCCGCCCCGACCTGTTCGGCAGTGATGAGGTGATCGCCCGCACGCCCCATCACGGTCACAATGTCGCCAACGGCGCAGGGCACGTCGGTAACATCGAGCATCGTCATATCCATGGTGACATTCCCCGCGACCGCCACCTCGCAGCCGTTCAACAGCACGCGCCCCACATTGCTCAGCGATCGACGATAGCCGTCGGCGTAGCCCAGCGGGATGGTTGCAATCGTGGATTCGCGCGTCGCACGCCAGGTGGCGTCGTAGCTCACCGACTCCCCTGCCCGCACCGTCCGCAGTTCCACCACGCGTACTCGGACGT
>JAPLKT010000026.1:25475-64170 GCA_026387895.1 Gemmatimonadota bacterium
AGCGCGGCGCCAGACCCCACGCCGTAGAGGAACACCCCGGGGCGCACAAACGACCAAGCACTCGGCGACCGACGCGCGGTCGCGGCGGAGTTGTCAGCGTGCACGAGGGCTGGGCGCACGGGAAGCGCAGCCAGCGCATCGCGGAACCGCTGCTCTTGCAGCTCCATCGAACCGTCGTCGCGCTCGGACGAATGGAAATGGGTGAAGGCGCCAACCGGTGGCGCGGCGCGGAGCAGATCCCCAAGTTCGCCGACCGCGTCCCAGCGCGCACCGGCGCGGTTCATCCCGGTGTCGATTGCCAGATGCCAGTCGCCGCCACCCTGCTCGCGCCACGAGGAGATCGCGGCAGCGCTGCCGAGGGTCGGCGTGAGCCCCGCCGCGCGAGCCCCCAGCAGGTCAGCGGGGGTGAGCGGCGAAAAGACCAGCACCGGGCGCACGATCCCCAGCGCGCGAAGCTCTTCTCCCTCGCGCACTGTGGCGATTCCAAAGCCGGCCAGATCCAGCGGCTCCAGGGCGCGCGCCGCGCGAGCCGCGCCCAAACCGTAGGCATCGGCCTTGATCATGGGGAGAAGTGGCACCCCGGCGTGGCGGGCCAGCGTCTCCCCATTGCGACGCAGCGCGCCGAGATCGACATCGACCCAAGCGCGCAAGCGAGAGGACTCTATAGATTGCACGGTCATTCCCAGAACTCGGAAGCTAGGGAGCGCTCGATGACCATGCAAGACGACCAGCCCAAGAAATCGCTCGGCGATGCCCTCGCTATCATGCGTGATTTACGCACGCGTGACGCCTGGGATCGCGCCCAAACGCACGACTCGCTCCGCCCGTACCTGAGCGAGGAGGCCCACGAACTCGACGACGCCATACGCGCCGGCAATGACGCCGAGTTGCGGAGCGAGCTCGGCGACGTGCTCCTGCAGGTCCTCTTTCACGCAATTATCGCCGAAGAGCGCGGGGCGTTCGATATCCACGACGTGGCTGGCTCGCTTGTGCACAAAATGGTCACGCGGCACCCCTGGCTCTACGGCGACTCGCCGGAGCGGGAGCCCTGGGAGCAGATGAAGTCCAAGACGCGGAAATCGCTCGCGGAGGGGCTCCCCGCGGGGCTCCCGTCCCTGCACCGCGCGCATCGGTTACAGGAACGGGCCGCCGGCGTGGGCTTCGATTGGCCTGACGTGCGCGGCCCGATCGACAAAGTGCGCGAGGAGCTGGGAGAAGTCGAAGAGGTGATCGCCGAGCATGGGTCGCAGTTCGACACGCATGGCGTGCCGAGTGGTGATCCCCGCCACGAGCAGCTCGAAGGGGAGCTGGGCGACCTGCTGTTTGCCGTGGTGAATCTCTGCCGTAAGGCAGGGACGCATCCCGCGCTCGCGCTCGACAAGGCGAACACGAAGTTCCAGCGTCGCTTTGAAGCGGTGGAGCGGATCGCGGGCGCGCGCGGCATCGACGTGAAGACCGCCGGCCTCGAGGTGCTCGACACGATCTGGGACGAGGTCAAGGCCCAGGAGAAGTAGGTCGAGCGGCTGCGCCTTATGGGCGCAACCGATGCATCATGCGCGGGAACGGGATGCACTCGCGGATGTGCTGGACTCCGCAGATCCACGCGACCGTGCGCTCGAGGCCGAGACCAAAGCCAGAGTGCGGGAAGGTGCCGTACTTGCGGAGGGCCAAATACCAATCGTAGGCGTCCTCGGGAAGTTTTTCCTCTCGGATGCGGTGCAGAATTTTGTCGTAATCGTCCTCACGCTGCGATCCGCCAATGATTTCGCCGTAGCCTTCCGGTGCGAGGCAATCATTGCAGAGCACCGTGCGCGGATCGTCCGGATTCTCCTTCATGTAGAAGGCTTTCGCCTCCTTCGGGTAGTTCATGATGAAGATTGGGCGGTCGTAGTCTTCCACCAGCAACGCTTCGTCTTCGGCGCCGAGGTCGTCGCCCCACTGGACGCTGCTGCCTTTCTTCTGGAGCGTGGCCACGGCATCGGTGTAGTCGATGCGCGGGAACGGCGCGCTGATATGTTCGAGCTTGGTGATGTCGCGCTCAAGCTCTTTGAGCTCGTCTTTACGACGCTCGACGACGCGCTGCACCAGGAAGGAGACGAAGTCCTCCTGCAGCCGCATGTTGTCGTGCGTGTCGGCGAAGGCCACCTCGGGTTCGATCATCCAGAACTCGGTGAGGTGGCGACGCGTCTTGCTCTTTTCAGCGCGGAAGGTCGGGCCAAAGGTGTAGATCTTGCCGAACGCGGCCGCGGCGGCCTCGCCGTAGAGCTGGCCCGTCTGCGCGAGGTAGGCGTTGCCTTCCTCGAAATACTCGGTGGAGAAGAGCCCGCTGCGTTCGCCGATGGCCGCGGTGAGAATCGGGGTATCGACGCGCAGGAAGTCGCGTTGGTAGAAGAAATCGTGAATCGCCATCTCGATCTCGTTCCGGATGCGCATGATTGCCACCTGACGGGGCGTGCGCAGCCAGAAGTGCCGGTTGTCGAGGAGGAAATCGACCCCGTGCTCTTTGGGCTGGATCGGGTAGTCGAGCGGGCTCGTGCCGATGATCTCGACGTTCGTGAGTCCAAGCTCGTACCCGCCCGGGGCCCGCGCGTCGGCCTTCACCTCACCCGTCACGGCGAGGCAGGTCTCTTGGGTGAGTTCGGCGAACCGCTCCCACACGTCGGGCGGCACCTGATTCTTCACGAGGACTGTCTGGAGGATCCCCGTGCCGTCGCGCAGGACGATAAACGCGACCTTGCCCGACGAGCGCAGGTGCGTCACCCATCCGCGGACAGTGACCGATGCGCCCGCGTGGGCGCCGAGTTCGTTGATGCGAGCCGAGTCGGACATTACTTCCCCTTGTAGCTGACCTTGTAGATGAGGCCGCCGACATCATCGGCGATGTAGAGCGAGCCGTCGGTGCCCTGCGCGAGTCCCGTGGGGCGATGCAACTTGCCGTCCTTGCCTGGGCCGCCGTTGTTGCTGAAGTCGATCGCGAAATCCTCGTGCTTCGTTCCCTTGTTATTCGTCAGCGGGAGGAACACGACGCGGAATCCCTGCTGCGGGAGCGGGGCGCGGTTCCAGGATCCGTGGAAAGTGATAAAGGCTCCGTTCTTATAAGCGGCGGGGAAGACGCTTCCCGTGTAGAACATCATGTCGTTCGGCGCCCAGTGCGCGGGAAATACATACGCTGGCTGCGACTTGCCACCGCAACGCGTGGACTCCTGTCCATCGCCGCCGTACTCGGGCGCGCTCACGTACTTCTTTTCCTCGGTCGAGTAGTAGCAGTATGGCCAGGCGAAGTCCGCCCCCTTCACGATGTGGTTGACCTGTTCGCCCGGATTCTCAGATCCGTACTCGTTGGTGCGGGTCCACTGCCCCACTGGCGGTGCCTGCAAGCCGTCGCGTCCGTGCATGGTGGCCCAGAGCGACTTGTCGGCGGGGTTCACCGTGTGCGACACCGAGTTGCGCATGCCTGTCGCGTAGCGCACACCGTCGGTGATCTTCTGTCCGATTTTGTCGGCGTCGTAGCTCCACACGCCGGCGCGGGTCTCGAGCTCGACGCAGGGATCGATCCCCTTCACCTGCGGCCTTCGATCGTTCTCCTGACAGGAGTTCGTCCCTGAGCCAATGTTCAGATAGAGCGTCGAGCCAACAATGACGAAGTTATTGGCCGTGTGACCGCCGGCGTACAGCCCGTCGATCACGATCTCTGTCGGGCCGACAACTGTGTCGCCGACCGTGTACTTCTCGCGCACCACCGTGCGAGCGTTCGAGTGATAGATGTAGCCGTTGGCGAGCGCGATGCCCGAGCCACTCCCCGTGGCGAGCTTCTTGATCAAATCCGCCTTCCCATCCTTGTTGGCATCGCGCAGCAGGTACAGCCCGGACCCGACCATCCCGCCGCCGGACTCCGCATTCGCGCGCACGCTGTTGCCGATCAGCAGGACATCGCCGTTGGAGGCGACCACCATGTGCCGAGGGGCGACGACCGACGATGCAAAGATCGTCGCGCAGAATCCGGCTGGCAGCGTCAGACTTGCATTGTCGGCATCACAGGGCACAGCGCGCGCCACTGATGGCGTGGGCGCGATCTGCGCCGCGTCGGCGGGGCGCGCGAAGTTACTGGAGACAACGGCCGCGAGGGCGGCGGACACGCCGGCGAGAACGAGCACTTTGCGCATATAATGAGACCACTGGCTAAGGGAGCTTCGAGTGGGAACCTATGGAATCTAAGCGGTTCCCGAGAGGGGCGAAGCCCGTACTCGGGCTTAGCCGACCCGGAAGAGTTCCAGCGCCTTCGAATAGCTCTTCTTGAGCACCGTATTCAGCGCCTTGTGCTCGGGCTTCGAGAGGTCAGGATCCTTCGCCAGGAGCTGCTCGGCGCCGGTGCGCGCGAACGCTCCGAGTTCCACGTCGCGGAGCGGGTCCGCAATCCGGAACATGGCCTCGCCATGCTGCCGTTCCCCGAACAAATCCCCCATCCCGCGGATGCGGAGATCCTCGCGCGCAATCTCGAACCCGTCGTCGGTCCCCACAAAAATATCGAGCCGTTCCGCGGCGTCCGGGCTCACGTCTCCTAGCAAGATGCAGAACGACTCCGCGGCCCCGCGCCCGACCCGGCCGCGCAACTGATGCAACTGCGACAGCCCGAACCGCTCAGGGTGCTCAATAAGCATGACCGTCGCATTCGCCACGTCGATCCCCACCTCAATCACAGTTGTCGAGACAAGGATGTCGATCTCCCCGTCGCGGAAGGCGCGCATAGTGGCGTCCTTTTCCTCAGATGGCTGCCGTCCATGCAACAGCGCGAGTCGCCGATGGGCGAAGTGCCCCGTGCGAAGCTCTTCAAATGCCTGCGTGGCGGCGCGAAGCGCGACCTTCTCGCTCTCGTCGATGAGCGGCAGCACGAGATAGGCTTGCCGCCCCTGCACGACCTGCCCCTCAACAAATTGCAGCACCTTCTCCCTAGCTTTCTCCGCGCGACGCGCCGTGGTCACGGGCTGTCGCCCGGGTGGGCGTTCGTCGAGTATGCTCACATCGAGGTCACCGTACAACGTAAGCGCGAGCGACCGCGGAATCGGAGTCGCCGACATCAACAGCGTATCGGGACGCGCGCCTTTCTTGCCGAGTGCGTTGCGCTGTTCGACGCCAAACCGATGCTGTTCGTCTACCACCGCCAACCCGAGTTTCGCGAACTCGGTGGAGTCCTGCACGAGCGCATGTGTCCCGACGACGAGTACCGGCTCTGCGCTCGCGAGCCGACTCGCCGCCGCACGACGCGCTTTGGCGCCGAGCGAACCGGTAATGAGCACCGGCAGGATTCCCAGCGGTGCAAGCAACTTCTCAAAGGTGCGCGCGTGCTGTTCAGCAAGGAGCTCCGTAGGTGCCATCACCGCGACTTGAAATCCATTCTCGATCGCGAGCATCGCGGCGAACAAGGCCACCACGGTCTTTCCGCTCCCCACATCGCCTTGCAACAAGCGGTGCATCCGGCGGTCGCTGCACATATCCGCAACAATCTCACGCACCGCGCGCACCTGCGCGCCCGTGAGCTCGAACGGAAGCACCTGTTTGAGCTTCGATGTGAGTTCGCGGCGATTCGTCATTGCGGTGCCGCGTCGCTGCTCGCGCGCGAGCGACTTGGCGCGCGCCTGCAGAATGTGCACCGCGAGCAACTCCTCGAACGCGAGTCGCGCACGCCCACGCTCGGCCTCCGTAATCGACGTGGGCCGATGCACCATACGGAGCGCCTCGGGGAGCGACGGCACCCCCGCGAGTTGCAACAACCAGTCGGGGAGATGCTCCACGTAGAGCGGCAGATACTCTTCGAGATGTTTGTCGATGAGTTGCCGGATAATCTTGAACGAGAGTCCCTCAGTCGCGGGATACACCGAAAGCACACGCCCACCGGCGGTCCCCGATTCATCGGTCCCGAGGTTGACGAACTCGCGCGGAACCAACTGCCGGCCGTGGAAGAATCGCACCGGCCCCGTGAGCAGCAGCATGTCCCCCTTTTTGATCGTGCGGTCGAGAAACGGTTGGCCCGGCCACGAGGCCTCAATCAGGCCGCTCGCGTCCTGCACCACCGCCTGAAACACACGCAATCCTTTGCGGGTCGGCAACACGCCTTTCGACACGACGGTGCCAATGATCGTCGCGTCATCGCCGATGCGCAGCTTGGCGATCGGCGCCACCGTGCTCGCATCCTCGTAGCGATGCGGGACGTGCAAAAACAGTTCTCGGGCGGTGAAGATACCAAGCTTGCGCAGTGCATCGGCTCGCGCCGGTCCTACCCCCGTCAGATAGGTCACGTTGGTGTCGAGCGATTTCTGCGCGACGCGCGCCACCTGTTGCCGTCTCACTCCTGGAGCAACTCCTCGGCGAACCGATCAGGATCGAAAGCCGCCAGATCACCGATGCTCTCTCCAGTCCCCACGAACTTGATCGGCACATCGAGGGCCTCGTGCACCGCCAGCACCACCCCGCCCTTGGCCGTGCCATCAAGCTTGGTGACTACAATTCCGGACAGCGGAACGGACGCGCTGAACACTTTGGCCTGCACCACGGCGTTCTGGCCGATTGTGCCGTCGAGCACGAGCAGCGATTCGTGCGGCGCCCCCGGCAAACGCTTGGCAATGACGCGCGCGACCTTGCGGAGCTCTTCCATGAGGCCGTCACTCGTGTGCAAGCGCCCCGCGGTATCAATCAGCAGCACGTCGCATCCACGGGTGATGCCGGCCTCGATCGCGTTATAGGCCACCGAGGCGGGATCGCCGCCGGGAGAACCCGCGACAAATTCCGCCCCCGTGCGCTCCGCCCACACGCGCAACTGATCGATGGCGCCCGCGCGGAACGTGTCGCCCGCAGCCACAAGCACTTTCTGCCCGTCCTGCTGCAACTTCGCGGCGAGCTTTCCGATGAACGTGGTCTTGCCGGCGCCGTTTACGCCAAGCACGAGAATGACCGTGGGACCATCCTTTGCGAAGACGAGCGCAGGGTCACTCCGTCCAGCGCGCAACGCCGCACTCACACTAACGCGGAGCGCATTCGCGAAATCGTCACTCGATTTCACCTCGCCTTTCGCTGCGCGGCGCTCGATCTCTGCCACGAGTCGCAAGGTCACGGGGACGCCGAAGTCCGCCTCGAGCAGCAAGGTCTCCAGCTGCTCCAGTGATCCCGCATCGACGCCGCCACGCGAGAGCACCGCGACGTCGGTCAGCGCGACGTCCTTGATGCGCTGCCAGAGCGAGCGCTTCGGCGCGAGCCCGGAGGAGGACGATCGACCAAAAATTGCCATAATGGAATCTGGTGCCGCGTCGCGCCCTAGCGAAGCCCGACTTTCCGCCGCAGCACCCATTCGCCGCAGAGCGCGCCGAGCAAAAGTGCATACAGCCACCACGCCATGCGTGCTCGTGGAGCCCGATCCGACGGCGCGCCGCCACCAATGGCACCGGACACAACACTCGGCTTGCGTGGAAGCCACTCGGCTGAGGCATTGACGACGAGCAGTCCGTCGCCTGAGCCGCTGTGCAGGTCGTACACGCCGGGGGCCAGCGGGGGTGTTTCGGCGATTCCCGTCGCGCCGGCGAACTGCAGGGTGAGCGTGTCCGCGTGCGGATTGGCGTTTCCGCGGGCTGCGCTTCTCGGCCGCAGGATCACGGTCGCGCTGGTGTCGCGCGGGCTGCCGCGACGCCACCGGACCGGCTCGCCAGCCCGCACCCACGGGGTCGCTGGACGCGCCGCTCGGTTGTCGGTGGCATCCCCAGTCATCCAATCGAAGACGGAGCCCCAAACGGTCGTGAAGGCCTCGGCACTGCGGCCGCCACGCAGCCGCCACCGGTACATCCCCGATGCGTGGATCACCGCAATGCGGCGTGGCGAGGACACGCCGGAGATCATTGGACGCTCGTCGAACCGACGCGCGCGACGCACGGTGACCGCCGTCCATTCAGCGTCCTTCGACGGGTCACCGACCTCAACCGGGGGCAGTGAATCCCACGGGAGCGCGCCGAGCGCGGCCGCGAGTGGGGATGGCGGGGCAGCCATTGCGTAGTACTCCTCACTGCGGCCACTGGGCGCCATGAGGGCAAGCGACCCGTGGGTCAGGGCGCGAGGGGGCCCGAAAATCGCAGTATCGCCATGCAGGAATACCAGAGGTGCTTCGGCGAGAGCCCGGCGGACGTCAGCCTCGGCGACGGAAGCCAAACTTCCTTCGACACGCCACTGACCAGGCGCCACACGCAGATAGCCGCGCGTCGGTACAGCCAACGTTCCGCGCAGCACCGCGAGCGCCTCGCGCGCATCAACGTCGGGTGCGGTAGAGATAAAGACCGCGGATGCCCCGCGCGCGACCTCGAGCGATGCCGTGAGAGTGTCATTGCGAGCGATTGCGTCCCCCGCACTCGTCACGACCGCTCGTAGGATGCGGAAGCCAGGGTCACCGCCGATCGCCGTGCGGACTTTGACTTCGCGTTCCGCGTACGGCACGAACGAATCTATGGCCGCTCCGCCAATCGAGACGCCGGCAAGGGTGAGCTCGACTCGCCCCGCGGCGGCCCCCGCCGCACCGCTGCTGACCACGACTGAGAACTCGGCAGTATCACCCGCGACCACGGCCGCAGGGCCATCAATCGAGACCAGCGCCGCGTCCCTAGCGCCTGTTCCGTCTAGGGCAATGACCTTTGACCCCGCAGGCAGCTCAGCGAGCCGCGCCGCGTCGTCAATGCGCCCGTCCGTGACGAGCACGACCGGACGGCCCGCGCCGAGCACCCGTTCCACGAGCGGCGCAACGCGAGAGGCTCCGTCGGTCGGGGTCGCCGGCGCTGCGCCGACGCGGAGCGAATCGCCCACGAGCAGTAATGTGTCGCCCCCTGCGCCTGCTGCTGCGGCACGGGCATCGGTCCAGAGCGCGGCATTCCCAGCCACCTGCCAGCTCGCGGAGGCATCGAGCGCCACATAATGTCCGACGGACGACGCCGGACCGATGGGGGCATCGAAGAGCAGTGCGAAGCCAATCGTGAACACCGATGCGCGCAACGCGAGCGGGATTGGGGCCTTCGCCCGAACACCGAACCGATACTGTGCCACCGCCGCCGCGGACCCCGCCAGCGCGGCGAGTAACCAAAGGACCATCGTACTACGCGCACGTCACGGGCATTTCACCGCCGGTGCGTTGCGGGACTTAGCAAACTGCTGTTCGGCGGCACAGGCTGTCTTGAGCGTGAGGAGTCCTTCGCGCGCTTCTCGAATGAGGTCTGGGAGAAGCGCCGACGGGGAGGCCTGCGTCCAACCGCTTGAGAGCTCCGCCACAGCATCGGCAATGAGCTCGGCGGCATCGAGGAAGAGTCCTTTCCTGCTACTGAGCGTTGCGAGTTCGAGCTTTTCGTGAACGCTCTTCTCAATGGTCGCGCGCTGGGACACCCCCGCAGCACGCTGGGCTGCCAACCGCTCCTCGGCTTCACGCAGTCGACGAATCCGCTCGAGGAGGGGAATCGTCTCGAGCGTGGTATCGAACGGAAGAGCGGGTGCAGGACAGGACCAGAGCTTGGTCGTGGCCGCGCCGTCGCCGGCGCCCAAATCACGAGGCTTGTCACACAGCGCTGACGCGTTCTCAAGCGAGAAACGGACCAACTCGCCTTGCCAGCGCGCCGATTCGCGATCTCCCGCAAGCGCGAACGATTCGGCCGCCCAGGCGCGCATCACGGCTTCGAGGACGTACATATCGCGCAGGCTGGGCTTCACAATCGTGACCCGCGGCATCGTACCGTCCGAGCAATCTTTGCAACTGGGGCGCTGCCAACCGGGAACTTTGCTGAGGACGTAGCGAATCTGCGTCGCACCAGCTGCGCCGAAGTACCACTCGCTCTGCGCATCCGCCGAGCGCGGCATTGCCGCAATCGCGCCGCTCGCCACACAGGCGGCAACGCCAACGACGGCGCGCGCACGCGCACGCGCACGTGCACGCGCACGCGGCGAGGCAATCAGCGAGCGGACGCGCTGCAACAGTCCGGCTCCTCGTGCTCTCACTTCTTGACGCGGCAACGGCGGTCGTTCCAACCAGTCGTGCAGGCACGATCAAACCACTTCGAGGCCTCGTCTTTGTCCTTCGTCACCTGCTCGCCGCGATCGTACATCTCGGCGAGGGTCACGCAGGCGGAGAAGAGCTCATCCTCGCACGAGTTTTTGAAGAGTTCAATGGCCTTGCTTCCGTCCTTGGTGATGCCGTCATCTCCCTTGAGAACGAGCTTCCCAAGATTCCAGCAACCGGCCGGGCTCCCACCGAGGCAGGACTTCTCGAACAGTGTCGCCGCCTTTGGGCGACTTTTAGTGACGCCAGCGCCGCGCACCAAGGCGTCTCCTAGGCTGTTACATGACTCGGCGTATGCTTTGTCACAGGCGGTTGTGAGCAGACTAACAGCACGCTTCTCATCACGGGTCACACCGTCGCCGCCCATCAACATGTCCGCGGCGTAATCGCAGCCCGCCATCTCGCCATTCTTGCAGGATTCGTCGAACTGCGCCAGGAACGGCGCGCCGTCCTTGCCGGTACGCTGCACGAACTTCACGTGGGCCAACTGCACGCAGCCTCGCGTCGAGCGCGCGATGCACGCCTTGTCGAACTGGCTGCTGGCGGCCACTACATCGCGCGCGCCACCACGCCCCTCCGCGAGCAGTTCCCCAAGATCAACACAACTGGACACAACGCCCGCAGCGCACGCCACTGTGTAATGCGCGCGCGCGTCGGCCAAGTTCCGGTCGGCACGCCGTCCGTTGCGCTTCAGATCGCCAAGGACGCTACATCCGATGCCGTCCTTCTTGTCGCAGGCCGCTTTGAGGCTCGCCAGCGCGCGTGCCGAGTCGGGCTTCCCGTCGGCGCGGAGGAAGAGCGCGCCAAGCTGCCGGCAGCTCACGGCACGTCCCGCATCGCAGGCGCCGGGGAGGTGCGACGCCGCCGCCGCGAAGTTCTTGAGCGCGTAGTCGAGATCACCGCCGCGCTCACAGCCCACCACATTTTTTGCCTCGCACCCCGCACCAAAACGCTTGGCCGATGCTGCGCTATCCACGGGGACTGCCCCCCCATCCACGAGCAGCGTCCCTGCCAGCACGCAGTCGGAGGCGGAGCCACCTTCGCAGGTCTTGCCCAGGACACCGACAGCCCAGGGCGCATCCTTCTTGGTGTACTCCTTTTTCACCACAAGATTCGCGATGGTCGAGCAGCTCTTGAGCTCGTTCAGGTCGCAGGCACGCACCAGAGCGTCACCGCCGCGTGGCATGTCCTTGGGGAACCGCTTGTCGTTGGTGAGCGCATCCCCGAGTTTACTGCAACTCTCCACGTGCCCATCCGCACAGGCCTTCTCGCGCATCATGATCCAGCGTTCGATATCGGCGGCGGTCAGTTCGCTTTTTTCGATGGCATCGGCAGCCTTGGCACACCCAGCGATCGCGCCAAAGGTGCAGGCCTGCGCGTACATCTTCCCAGCACGAACGGGATCGGCGGGCACCCCACGACCGGCATCGAACCCCTTGCCTAGGCGCAGGCAGAACTTCGCGATGTTGCGTTCGCACTGCACGGCCATCAGTCGCGCGGCGTTGACAATGTCCGCGCTGTCCTTGCTCGCGTCGTAGAGATCGATGCTTTTGTCGCAGGCTCCTTCGATGCCGCTTGAACACGCCATCAGGTAGAGTTCGGCGGCGCGGTGCTTGTCCTGTGGCGCGTAAATGCCTTCCTCGTACTTCGCTGCGGCGCTGTCGCACGCCGCGGCCGCGCCTGCGGTGCACGATTGCTCCAGTTCACGCACCTTCGGGGTGACCTTGGAATCGTCGAGCAGGCTCGCGAGTTCGGTGGTCTTCGCTTTCTCGACGCACGACGCCTTGATCTTGGCGATCAGGTCGTCCTTTGCACCTGCGACGCCGAGTGTTTTTTCGTCGTCGGGCGTGAGGGCGGCCACAAGGCAGTTTTGCTCGACCTTGTCGAGGATCAGCACGGCCGCCTGCTTACCGCGGACCAGCGCCTCGATTTCGGCGACGGTCATCGCCTTTTTGGCCATGCCGACTGGATTCGCGCCGGTCCCGCCGCCGCCGGCCTGAGCCGTGAGCCGCGTCGTCGTCGCACTGGTCACAATCAGAATCGCCACAACGGCGGCGCGACGCAGAAGCGTCGATACACATTGCATCAGGTTTATACGGTTCGACATGATTGTACCCCGCGAGCTTTCGATACGAGTGCTGCGGTTCTTGAGCACTGTGGCGAGCACCTGAACGTGCTAACCTGTTCCTATTTAATGGATTGTAGCGCCAGCCCGACGGCTGTGCAAGCACGGACGCGCTCGGGCCGCTAGTGGCTATTTGTTGCGTGCGAGACGGGTCCGGCCGTTCGGCTCATATCCTCTTGGGTCATGCGCAGCACCTGCTGGAACGACGCGAGGTCTGACTTGGCCAGTGGGATCCCCGCCGTACGACTCAGCGCCCTCCGCGGGTCGCGCTGGACGCCCCCGACCAGGACCTCAAAATGAAGGTGCGGTGCGGTCGCAAGTCCGGTCATGCCCACGTAGCCAATCGTACTCCCCATCGACACCCGCCCCCCGGCCCGAACGCCACTCGCGAAGCCCCGGAGGTGCCCGTAGCGGCTCACATACCCATTCGGGTGACGGATGTCCATCACGTTGCCGTACCCGCTCTTTGTGCCTCGAAAGATGACCACGCCATCGCCAATGGAGCGGACGTTGGTGCCAGCAGCTGCAGCGTAGTCGGTGCCTTTATGGGCCCGCCACTCGCCGAGGATTGGATGCTTTCGCATGCCAAACACGCTGGAGACGCGACGAAAGCTCAGTGGCGCCCGGAGGAACTGGGCCCGCAACGATCGCCCGTCTTGGTCAAAGTACTCCGGTTTGGCGGCGCGGCGCGGCGTGTAGCGGACGGCCTGGAGCTCCCGGCCGCTCCGCTCAACACCCGCGGCAATGATGACGCCGACTTTCGTCCTGCCCGAGGGGAGTCGCGAGCGTTCGAAGAGCACCCGCACACGATCGCCGTCCTGCAGTTCTCGACTCATGTCGAGCCGGTACTCGTAAATATCCGCGATCGTCCACGCGAGTTCCGCGCGCGCGCCTTTGGAGAGGAGCGCGCTGGCGCCCTCGTCGAGGGCGTCGTAGAGCGTGCGGTGAATCACGGCATGGACGACGACGGTATCGGTAGTCCAGGGAGTCTTTTCTTCTGTGGCGGTCCAGTGGTCGCCGTCGCGCGTCAGATGGAGCGCGTTCTCGGGAGAGAGTTGGAAGACGATGTCCGTCGGCGGCCCCTCCGTGCGTCCACTGTCGCCGTCCACGCGGACTTCCATGCCCGCCGGCACTTTGCGGTCGTTCAGGGGTTTGGCCGCGCGAAGTGCGTCGGCCACTTCCGCGGAGTCGAGCCCAGCGCGTGTGAGTAGCGACGCGAGCGATTCGCCTCGTGCGAGCGTGTCCTTGCGGCTCCACAACTTTGGCAACCGGAGGCTGCCGAGCCGTTCACCCGGGGCGTGGAGCACCGGCGGCGTGAGACGAAGCGCGGCGGCGGCCCCGAGGGCCACCGCCGCGACAATGCCAAGCGCAATGACCTGCGCGCGGCGGTTGGTCAATCCATCTGCCGCCGAATAAAGGTCGGGATTTCGAGGTCGTCGAGATCCGCGCTCGGACGCGAGGCCGGCATCGGCGACGTCCGACGCGCGGGGATGGCGCCTCCCGGCGCCGTCGCGTGCGAGGTGCCGAGCGCGCCGAGCGTGCCGAGCGTGCCGCCAGCAACGCCAGGCGCCGCGGCGCCTCCGGTATAGGCGCCGCCGATCACGACGGGCCCCCTGCGTGCACCGTCGATCGGAATCACTGGCGTGCCGCTTGGCGACGACGTCCGCCCGTTGCCAGCCTTGACGCCGTGTGCGCTGGCGGCCTTGCCGAAGCCCGTCGCCACGACGGTCACGCGAACTTCTCCAATCATCGTGGGGTCGGTGACCGAGCCAAAAATCATTTCGGCGTCCTCGCCGGCGGCGTCGTGAATGATTTCTGCAACCTGCGTGACGTCGCCGAGCGTCAGATCCTCGCCGCCCGTCACATTGATGAGCACGCCGCGCGCACCGGCAATGGAGACATTGTCGAGCAGCGGGCTGCTGATGGCCATCTGCGCCGCATCCATGGCGCGGTTTTCACCGCGACCGACGCCGGTGCCCATGAGCGCGGCACCTCCGTCTTTCATGATCGACTTGACGTCAGCAAAGTCCACGTTGATCTGGCCGATGCCCGAGATGATCGCCGAGATACCGCTCGTCGCGTGGAGCAACACTTCATCGGCCTTCTTGAGCGCGTCTTGGAAGGGGATGCCCTTGCCAACGACTGCGAGGAGTCGCTCGTTGGGGACCACAATCATGGTGTCGACATACTTCGACATTTCGGCGATCCCTTCGTCGGCCTGCCGCATGCGCTTCCGCCCTTCGAACAGGAACGGCTTGGTGACGATACCAACGGTCAGGGCGCCCGATTCGCGCGCCAACTCACAGACGATGGGGGCCGCGCCCGTTCCCGTGCCGCCACCCATCCCGCAGGTGACAAATACGAGGTCGGAGTTTCCAATCACACGAGCGACTTCGTCTCGATTTTCTTCGATCGCCTGCCGACCAATCTCGGGACGCGCACCGGCACCGAGTCCTCGGGTCAGCTTCTTGCCAATCTGAATCTTGACGTCGCTCTTGGCGGAGATCAGGGCCTGTGCGTCGGTGTTCACCGAAATGAACTCCACCCCCGCGAGCGATTCCTCAATCATTCGGTTGACAGCGTTGCCACCACCACCGCCGACCCCGATGACCTTCATCTTGGCGGCTTGCGGTGCGTCCTCGAATTCGAAGGTACTCATACGCGTCGGGGCTCCGAGTGTCACGATTTGATTCGGTTCGGTCAGTCCGGTGACTGACTATCAGGCGGAAATATATGCGCTCGATGTTTGTGCGCTACATGTACTAGACGAGCCAAATGCAAAAGCGGCACAGACTTAGCCTGTGCCGCCTTGTCCACATTCCCACAGCGATAGCAACTCTGTGATGCCTCGTAGCGAGTCCGGTTCGGCCTAAAAGAAGTCTTGGAGCCACACCTTCAGCTTCTGGCCGATCCCGTCCATGCTTGGCACCGCGCCAGGCATGCTCAGGCGCTTCCCCTTCCCGCTCGACGCGCCCATCGCCATCCGATGGGCGCCGTACTCCACGAGCCCGACAGCCGTACTGAAGCGCGGCGCGTGCACTTTGTCGGCCAATCCACCCAGGAACTCGCCCGGCGCACCGAGTCTGGCTCCCGTTCCGAAAATATCTGACGCGAGCTCCGGCGTCCCTGGCTGTCCGGCAGCGCCGCCAGTCACGACCACGCCCGCCGCCAACTTCTTGATAAAGCCAGCCTGCTCCACGTCGCGCACCACGAGCTCGAAGATCTCTGCCGTACGCTGGTGGATGATGTGCGCCATCAACTCGCGCGGGATCTGCCGGTCCCCCTGCGCCACCGTGCTCGGCAACTTGATCACTTCACTGTGGTCCACCATCGGCTCGTAGGCGCAGCCGTAGAGCTCCTTCAAGCGTTCGGCATCGGCCTGCGTGACGCCGAGCCCGTGCACGATGTCGCTGGTGACGTTGTTCCCGCCGTAGTTGATCGTGCCGAGGTGACGAATTTTCCCCTCGTGAAACACGGCAACATCGGTGGTGCCGGCTCCCATCTCCACGAGGCAGACGCCGAGTTCCTTTTCGTCCTCGGTGAGCACACTGAGCGCGGCGGCCAGCGGCTCGAGTACGAGTTCGCCGACTTTATATCCACTTTTCTCGACGGCCTTGCGCAGATTCATGGCCGGGCTGCTGCCAATCGTGACCAGGTACATCTCGGTCTCGAGGCGCGTGCCGATCATGCCGACTGGATCGCGGATGCCGCCGTTCTTGTCGACCGTGTATTCCTGCGGAATCGCGTGGATGAGTTCGCGGTCCTGCGGAATGGCCTGTGCACGAGCGACCGCGTTAGCACGCTCGATGTCGGCTTTGCTGATCTCGCTTCCCGTGACGCTTGCGATGCCTTTGGAGGTCATCGCCTGCACATGCTCACCGGCGATGCCGGCGTAGAGCGTCTGCACCTTCGCCCCGGCCATCTGCTCGGCTTCTTGCAGCGCCTTGGTAATGGAGCGGGTGGTCTCGTCGATATCGGCCACCACACCGCGTCGAAGGCCGGTGGTGCGTGCTTGGCCGATGCCGAGGATGTTGATGGTCGGATACTTCGGGAAATCGCCGACGACCTCCGCGATGATGGCGGTGGTCTTGGCACTTCCGATGTCTAGGCCAGCTACGAGGCGCTCTACATTCATGGCAGTCTTGCGATCACTTGGTCGCGATAACGCAGGTCGAGTTCTGTGGCACGTTGATTTCTGTTGATCAGGTCCTGCTCCACCGGGATCACATCTGTTAGGCGCTGGGCGGTCACACCCGAGGCGGCAAGGATTGCAAAGGTGCCGCTCTCGTTGAGCCGAACCAGCAGATCGCCCTTGGGCAGGCGGCGAATCTCTCCTACTCTGGCAAACAATCCCGGCGCGAGGTCGCGCAAATCACCGAGCAACGCGAGCGCGGCGATGTCGCGTGACGCAAGTACCGGCAAATCCATGTCGGCGGTGGTCGGGTCTACGGGGAGCGAGCGCCCCACCGCATCGACCGGCACCAACCCCGACGCTGCCGGCACAAGTGCCACCGGCAAGTTCTCCGTGATCCGAACGACGAGCGTTCCCGGAAGCCGCCGCGAGATGTGCACATCGCGCACCGACGGATGCAGCCGAACCCGCTTTTCGAAGGGTTCCACGTCGTCGAAGACCGACGCGGTGCTGTCCACCCCCAATCGCGAAACGATTTGGTCGGGACTGACGTAACGTGTCCCCCCGCACAGGAAGAGCACGGCCCGCAGGCGTTTCTTCCATCGTGGCCGCTCTGGAGCGGCGCTCACCGCGGGTGTCGCGCGTCCACGCCCGCGCTCCGTGGGTGGTGGCTCGGGGATGGTGTCAAAATCGTCGAACGGGGCGTCGGCCATTAGGAAATCACTTGGCGCGGAGGAGGGCCAGCAGCGCTGGCCCGGCTTTTGTGATGTCGCCAGCGCCGAGGGTAATCACCACATCGCCTTCGCGTGCGCCGGCGGCGACGGCCGCAGGTACGTCAGCGCCGCTGCCCTGCCAATACGGAGCCCGTCCGGCACGTGTCATGGCGTCGGCAATCAGCGCGCTCGTCACCCCGACGATCGGCTGTTCGCGCGCGGGATAAATCGCGGTCAGGTACGTCGCATCGGCCTCAGCGAGCGCGTTGCCAAACTCGGCCGCGAAATCCCGTGTGCGGCTGAACAGGTGCGGCTGGAACGCGGCAACGATACGACGACCCGGGAAGCTGGCCCGTGCAGCACTCAACGTGGCGGCAATCTCGGTTGGATGGTGCGCGTAGTCGTCCACGACCGTCACCCCCTGCGCCTCACCGAGGCGCTGGAAGCGGCGTTCGGCGCCAACCACCTGTTCGAGTCCGCGCGCCATCTGCTCGACCTTCATGCCCCACGTGCCCAACCCGACTGCGATCGCCGCGAGAGAGTTGCGCACATTGTGGAGGCCCGGCACCAAGAGACTCACGGGACCGAGTGGCGTTCCATCATAGACCACGTCATAGGTGGTCGTGCGCTCGGTCATGCGAATGTTGCGCGCGACGAGTCGTGCATCGGCGCTCACCCCTTCAATGCCATAGCGCACCACTTCCGCCGAGGACGGGGTGTGGAGCGCGTTCGCGTTGGCATCGTCGGCGCACAGGACGATCCACCGCGCGCCGCGCGTGAACTGCGTGAACGCACCGCGGATGTCGTCGAGGTCTTTGTAGATATCGAGGTGGTCGGCTTCGATGTTCGTCACCACCGCGACATCGCAGGTGAGCGCGAGGAACGACCGGTCGTATTCGTCGGCTTCGACGACGAACACGGCGTCTGCCCCGTCTGACAGATTGCCATGCCATGCGGCGACACGTGCGCCCACGACGCCGGTGGCATCGAGCCCGGCCCCCTTGAGCGCTTCGGTCGTCATCACCGTCGTCGTGGTCTTGCCGTGCGTTCCGGCGATTCCGACGAGCTGCCCGCCAGCGGTCGCCTCCGCCAAGGCCTCGGCGCGACGAATCACCGGGATCCCCGCCGCGCGCGCGGCTTCGACCTCTGGGTGCGTCTTGGGGATAGCGCTCGACACGACCAGGGCGCGATGCGTCCCAAGGTGTGCCGCATCATGGCCGCTTGCCACCGAAATGCCGAGTCGCTCCAAATCGCCGACACCGTCGGCGCGTTGATCGCACCCGGTCACCGTCGCGCCGCGGCGGGCGCACAGTTCAGCGAGCGCACTCATACCAGCACCAGCGATCCCCATGAAGTGAATGGGGCGAGAGTCAGCAGAATCGAGCAATGGCATGGTTAGCGGGTCGGTGTGCGGCCAGGAACGTCGAGCAGGCGCATGATATGCTGCGCAATCTCATCGGCGGCGTGAGGGCGTGCGCGCGTGAGTGCGCCAGCGGTCAACGCGGCGAGCCTGGCCGAATCGCCACAGAGCTCGCGCATGATGGTGTCGAGTCGTTCGGCGCTCAGGTCACGCTGTGCCAGATGCATCGCAGCACCGGCACTCTCGAGCGCAACGGCATTGGACGTCTGGTGGTCATTTGCGGCCGTAGGAAGCGGACAGATCACCATCGGGAGCCCCCACGCACATAGCTCAGACGTGCCCATCATTCCGCCACGCACGAAGGCCACGTCGCTCGCTGCGTAGGCGTCGCCGATTGGAGACAGGTAGGGCACGACGCGTACGTCCGCCCGGTCGTAGTGCTTGAACGCGTCGTACTGTCCCTTTCCGGTCGCCCACAGGACGCAGAGATCGCGCGGTAGGCCGTGGTCGATCCATGCCGCCACCGCCTGATTGATCGCGCGCGCGCCCTGACTGCCACCGAACACGAGGAGCACGCGACTCGCCGCGGGAAATCCCCAGCGAGCTTTAGCTGCGACGCGATCTGGCCGGATGTCCGGTGGCGGCTCGATGGGATTCCCGGTGACACGGAACGTGGTCCCGCCGTGCGGGAGATACGCCTCCGCCTCTGGGAATCCGAGGTACGCTTCCTTCGACATCCGCGTACACCAGCGCGCGGTCATGCCGGGATGGCTGTCGCCGATGTGCTGCACGATTGGCACACGCCGCCAGAACGCCCACGCGAGCGCCATTCCACTCGCGTACCCGCCGGTGCCGACCACGAGCGATGGCTGCAACCGCGCGCCGAGCGTATTCATGGCACTCCAAGCGGAACCCGCACCGCGGAGGGTCTTCCAGTTCTCCCAGACCTTTGGCCGATAGAGCGGATGCAGGTCGAGGAGCGTGTGCTCGAACTCGGTCTGCGGCAACACATCGCGTTCGATGCCGCGGCGTGCACCGACAAAATAGGGCTTCAGTGAGGGATCGCGCCGGACCAGCGCACGCGCAACTGCGAGCCCCGGGTACAGGTGCCCCCCGGTCCCGCCGCCGGCGAAGATCACATGCCGCTCGCTCGTCACGGCCGCGCCCCTAGGTGGCCGCGCGAGCGAATGACCCGCCGCGTGATGTCGGAGCCATCGGGTTGGTGGCACGGTCACCAATCACCTTCTCGCGCGTACTCCCGATGTTGACGAGGATCCCCGTCATCAGGAAGGAGAGAATGAGATTGGATCGACCGTACGAGATGAACGGGAGCGTGAGCCCCGTGGTTGGGAGGAGCCCAATCACGACTCCGATGTGGAGATACGCGGTAATGAGCATGGTGCTGGTGATGCCGATGGCCACGAGCTGCTGGAACGTGCTCCGCGCCTGCGCCGCAATGCGGAACCCGAGCCAGCCCCAGACCGCAAAGAGCGCAATCAGTAGCGTGAGCCCGACAAACCCCCACTCCTCACCGATCGTCCCGCCGATAAAATCATCGTACGAGAGCGGGAGAAAGCCCAGTGCCTGACGTCCTTCACCAAAGCCGGTCCCAAACCACCCACCCGACCCAACGGCAATCAGCGATTGGTCGAGCTGATAGTTCACTTTCTGATGCGCGACACCCGCCATGTCGGCGAAGCCCAGAATCCGTTCCATCACGTACTGGAGGCGCTGCACTTCGTTCCAGAGCACCGGAACGGCCGCAATACCGAGAAACATGAAATGCCCGATACGGGCACCCGCCGCGATAAGAATAATCCCTGCCTGAAGGCCAAAGAAAAGCACCGTGGATAGATCTGGCTCCAGCGCCGCCGTGAGGCAGAGAAAACCAATCACGACGCCAATCGGCAGCAGCCCTTTCGATAGCCGCTGCATGTGCTCGGACTTCTTGACCGCCATCATCGACGTCCAGAGAATGACAGCGATCTTGGCAAACTCTGACGGCTGGACGGACCCGCCATACAAATACCGGCGCGCGCCAAGGATTGGCGGAGCGATCTTGATCGTGAACGGCAGGACGGTCAAGAGCATCGCTGCAATCGCGAGCCCCATGACCCACCACGAGAGCCCGACCCACCGCTCGGCGTCCATCTTCGCCACCACGGCAAAAATCACGGTGCCAATCGCGACACCGGACAGCTGCTTGAAGAGAAAGAGCGCACTGTTTCGCCCATCGTGCGATGCTTCGAAGGCACTCGCGCTGTACAGCGCGGCAAGCCCGAAGGCGAGGAGCATCGCGGTCGCGATAACCAACGCCCGCGCCTCAATCCCCATCCGCCAACGCTCACGCACGGCAGTCGCCGTGGTGGCCACGCTCACGTCTCCACCGCCAATCGCTGGAAAGTCGTGCCGCGTTCTTCGTAGTTGCTGAACATGTCGAAACTGGAGCAGGCTGGGGAGAGCAACACCGCGTCGCCAGGCTGCGCTACAGCTCGGGCACGCGAGACCACTTCCTCGAATGACGATCCGAGGCGCTCCAGCGGCACGTGACCCGCCAAGTCCCCCTCGATCTGCGCCGCGGCCTCGCCGTAGGCAATGACGAGCCGCGCGTGCTGCTGCAGCAGCGGAATGAGCGTCTCGTAGGATTCGCCCTTATGCCGGCCACCGAGGAGCACCACGATAGGGCGTATCATCCCAGCGACCGCAACCCGGGCGGAACTTACGTTCGTGGCCTTGGAGTCATTGATCCACTGCACGCCGTCGACCTCACCGATGACCTGCAGCCGATGCGGCATCCCGCCAAAGGTGGCGATCGCGGCGGCCATCAGAGCCCGCGCGTCCGGCGTCCGGTGCGCGGGATCAGCGACCGCGACCGCCAGCACAGCCGCGAGAACATTCGCGACATTGTGGTCGCCCAAGAGCGGGATGTCCGCACGACGCATGAACGAGGTCCCAAAGATGGTGACCTCGCCGTGCGTCAAGTCTGCCACTCCCTCACACGACGGATGTTCCCCGGTTACTGACCGGTCGGTGTTCGCATCAACCGTGAACCGATGGTGCGTCCCGGGGATTCCGCGCACGCGCCGCTGCACTTCGGGGTCATCGGCATTCGTGACCCAGCGCGACCGAGCCGTGGCAGTGGCAAAAAGTCGCATCTTGTCGCCGTAATATTCGTCAATCGACGCGTACCGATCTAGATGATCGGGGGCGAGGTTTGTGAGGACACCAACTGTCGGCGCGAGACTGGGCGTGTCGTGCAACTGAAAGCTCGACATTTCGAGCGCGATCCACTCGGGAGGCATATTCTGCATCGCCAGCACACTCACCGGCGTGCCAATGTTCCCCGCGGCGACGGCTTTGGCGCCAAGCGCGGTCAGCAGATGATGGATCAGCGCTGTCACGGTTGTCTTGCCGTTGGTTCCCGTCACCGCGATGTATCGCGTTGTGTTTGGCAGAAAGGCCAGCGCGGCCTCGACTTCGCTGAGGATCGGGATCCCCACCTGAGCAGCGGTGACGAGCGGGGGGGCGGTAGGCGGGACGCCAGGGCTCGCCACGACGGCGAGGGAGCGCGAGATCCGTTCGAGGTCGTGGTGCCCGACGTCGACGGCAATGCCCTGCGCCACGAGCTCGTCGGCAGCCGCTCGCACACCCGCGCCACTGCCTGCATCCGACACATAGGCGCGCCCACCATACCGCGCAATCAGTTCGGCCACCGCGCGGCCGCTGCGTCCCAAGCCGATGACCGCAATCTCGCCACGGCCCATCAGGGAGCGAATCACCGCAGCTTCAGCGTGGTGAGTGCCACGAAGGCACAGAGGATGCCAATGATCCAGAAACGCACCACCACCTGATTCTCAGGCCATCCCTTGAGTTCGTAGTGATGATGCAAGGGTGCGCGCAGGAAGACGCGGTTCTTCTGTGCGTACTCGAGGCCATGCCGCTTACGCCGCATCTTGAAGGCCGTACGCTGAATCACAACGGAGATCGTCTCAGCGACGAACACACCACCGATGAACACCACGAGAAACTCGGACTTCAAGAGAATCGCCACGGCACCCAGCGCGCCACCCAACGCCAGTGACCCGGTGTCCCCCATGAACACCTGCGCCGGATGCGAGTTGTACCACAGGAATCCAAGACACGCACCAAAGGTCGCGGTACAGAAGATCGTCAACTCGCCGGCCCCACGCAGATAGAAAAGCTGCAGGTAGTTCGCGGCATTAAAGTTGCCCATCGAGTAGGCGAAGAGGGCGAGGGTGGCCATCGCAATAGCCATGAGCCCAGCGGCGAGCCCATCGAGGCCGTCCGTCAGGTTCACCGCATTGCTGGTGCCAGTGATCACGAACGTGACGAATGGCACGTAGAGCCACGCCATCCCAATCGTGGCCGGCACGACGAGGACGTACTTCATGAAGGGGAGAGTCGTTGACGCCCCAGGCAACGGATTCAGCGGCACCTGCCACAGATACACCGCCATGACCAATCCAATCGCGATTTGCCCCGTCAGCTTGTACCGCTCGACCAACCCGCGGTTCTCCTTCCCTTCCCGCTTCTGCTTGAGCTTAGACGTACCGATTGTCGAGCCGCATCCAAAGCAAGGTAGGAATGAAGGTCGCGGCGAGAATAATCAGACCGCCCATGGTCGGGGTTTTTCCCTTCCCCGCGTGCGTCTCAGGAGTCCCCTCGCGCACCACCTGGTGAATCATCATCGACTGGAGCCGACGCAGAATCATGGGGCCAATCACAAAGGCCACCAGCAACGCAGTCACAGCAGCACCCGCCGCCCGGAACGAGATGTACCGGAAGACGTTAAAAATCGAATGCTGCTTCGCGAGCGGGAACAGGAAGTAATAAAGCATCGCGTGGTTACCTGACTCCGGGGGAGGCGGACCAATCTGTAAGGTACGGCACGAGGCGCTCGAGGCGTACCCCTCGCGAGGCCTTCAGCAGAATCGCCGCGTTTGGCCTGAGCAGGGGCTGCAGCAACGGCCACAGCTCATCCACATCTGGGGCGGTCACGACAGTCGTCGCACCATGCGGAACAGTGCCGAGCGCTGCCGCAAAATCACCGATGCCGGCGACCACCCCAGCGCCACTCGCGAGCGCCGCCTCGGCAATCTCCCGATGCGAGCGCTCCGCGGCCGAGCCCAGTTCGCGCATAGTTCCCAGCACAATCACGCGTGGCCGAGTGCCCGCGACGTCCGCGAGCAACGTAATGGCCGCCCGCGCCGATCCGGGATTGGCGTCGTAGGCATCATTGATGAGCAGCGGCGCCGATCCGGGATTGGCGTTGTAGGCATCATTGATGAGCAGCGCGCTGCCGAGTGGCACGACGGACGAGCGCATAGCGGGCACACTGCCCAGATCGATTCCTGCAATGCCCTGCGCCGCGTCCTCCATGGCGACCCCACACTCGGCGGCCACCGCGAGCGCGAGCATCGCGTTGCGCAGGTTGTGCGCCCCGCGGAGCGGGACCTCCACACGCGTGCCATTGACGTCCATCCAGCCTCGGCCGTCCTCGTGCAATCCGTGGGCGGTCGCGGCCACTGTGCCGTCGCCGAGCCCCACGGACACAACGCAGCCCGTGCGCGCCACGCGCGCCATTGCCTCGCGCAGCAGCTCAACCTCCGCCGCCGGAATAATCACGGTCGCGACGCCATCGCACAGCGAGGCCTCCTCTGCGAGCACTCCCACGAGATCGCCGAACCCTTCGAGATGCTCTTCCTGGATTGCCGTGACCACCGCGATGTTTGGCTCGGTGATAGCGCGCAGCCACGCGATTTCGCCCGGCGCGTTGGTCCCAACCTCGATAACGGCTACGTCGGTGTCGTCGGGGAGCGCCAGCAGCGTGAGCGGTACGCCAATCTGGTTATTGAGATTGCCTTGCGTGGCGTGCACATTCAGCCGCGCACTGAGGGCGCCGCGAATCAACTCCTTCGTGCTCGTCTTCCCGTTGGAGCGCGTGTACCGTATCCTTCACCACTAGTGCCGGCACTCCGAGCCCAGCGGCGCGTGGTCCAGAGTTCACAATCACCGCGACCGCTCCCTTGGCAACGGCCTCCGCCAGAAAATCGTGCGCGTCAAAAGTCTCGCCGACCAAGGCAAGGAAACAGTCGCCGGGCTGCACGGCACGGGTGTCCGTGCAGATCGCACGGATTGGGCGATCGTCAGCGACGCCGAGTTCTAGCGCGGCGTGCAGACGGCGGAGCGTCCAGAATGGGGCCGCGCTCACGATGCGCCTCCAATGGGGTTGGCGAGGATATCACGCACAATCTCGTGCTCGTCGAATGGGTACTTTGTGGTGCCGCGAATTTGGTACGTCTCGTGGCCTTTGCCCGCGAGCAGCACCACGTCAGTGGCAGGATCCGCCAGGGCAATAGCACGGACGATTGCCTCGCGACGATCCACAATCCGCTCGTAGCGACCCCCACGCATTCCCACTGCGATGTCATTGAGAATCTGCTGCGGATCCTCGGTTCGTGGGTTATCGCTGGTAGCGATCGCGATATCGGCGCTTTTCACCGCGATAGCTCCCATCTCGGGGCGCTTGCCGCGGTCGCGGTCGCCACCGGCGCCGAAGACAACAATCAGGCGTCCCGGAGTGAACGGGCGCAGTGCGTCGAGCGCGCGTTGCAGCGCGTCCGGCGTGTGTGCGTAGTCGCGCAGCACGATCGGGTGTTCGCTCAGGATTTCGAGCCGCCCGGGCACTTGTGGGAGCGTTTCGAGCCGCGCGGCAATCTGTTCGTGCGTCATCCCCAACGCGTAGGCAGCGGCTGCCGCTCCGAGTGCGTTGGAGATATTGAAATCGCCAATAAGCGGCAGGTGCACGGCCGACGCGCCGGACGGCGTCACCAGACGCCAGCGACTTCCGCGCGGTTCGAAACGGACGTCTTCCGCGCGTACATCGGCCGGCGCACTCGTGCACCCAAAACGGAGCGCGCGCGGAGTCCCGTGGAGTGCGCGCCACGCTTCGTCGTCAGCGTTGACCACCGCGCAACCGTCGGCGGCAATGGATTGTAGCAGCAACGCCTTGGCGGCGAAGTACTGCTCCATCGTGCCATGATAGTCGAGATGATCACGCGTCAGATTGGTGAACACACCAGCCGCGAATTTCAGTCCCTCCACGCGATGTTGGTGGAGCGAGTGCGACGACACCTCCATCGCCACACGCGTCACCCCGGCACCGACGAGGGCGCGCAAGAGGCGCTGCAGTTCGATGGGCCCGGGCGTTGTGAGCCCGCCTCCGCCGGGAAGATCGGCCCCCGCACTCCCGACGAGCACGCCGAGCGTTCCGATTGAGGCCGCGCGAGACTCCGGTGCATCGAGCAAGTGGCGGAGCATTCCGACAGTCGTTGTCTTGCCGTTCGTTCCGGTTACGGCCGCGAGAGTCAGCGACTGAGCGGGCTCCCCGTAGAACGCCGCAGCCGCAACCGCCGCCGCGCGCCGTGCATCATGCACCACAATCGACGGAAGATCCGTGGCCGCGGAATCCTCGACGATTGCGACGGACGCCCCCGCCTGATCCACGGCACCCAAGAAGTCGTGCCCGTCGCGCGCACTGCCGCGCACCGCCACAAACAGACCACCAGTGACAACTGTACGGCTATCGTCGGTAATTCCGGCCACTGTGACAGGCAGCTCGCCACGCACGGAACGCACGAGCGCCGCGCGCTCTAGTGCACGAAGCAACACATCCGTGTTTATTCGAGACCCCGATGCTCCTCCCTGTCCGCGCACGGGGTTCACGGGGCTCACGGGGCTCACGGGGCACGCTCGATGCGCACAACGGTACCTGCCGGGAGCAGCGCCCCAGCGGCCGGCGATGTCCCGCGCACCAGCCCCGGGGCATCGTTGCCAAGCGCCACACGGAACCCCGCACGATGCAACGAGTGTACGGCATCGCGAATACTTGCCCCAGATACATCGGGCACACTCCGCTCGGCCACTACACGCACGTGGTCGTTATGCTTCTGTCCGAGCTCAAAGACAAAGGGCACACTCCCCGATGCCGTAGCGCGAACGACGGAATCCACACGCTGCACACTATCTGCGTTCGTGGGCTTGCCCGTGGCGCGCGTGGGCGCGGCAGCAAGCGACGCGCGATCCAGCGACACATCGCGAGCAGCGATTGCAGCCTGCAGCACCGCCTTCGAAACCGGGGCTGCAGCCTTGCCGCCGTAAATCGTCGTCGTCGGGTTGTCGATCTTCACGAGGATGACCACATGCGGCTTGTCGGCAGGAAAAATCCCGACAAAGCTCGCCGTGTACTTCCCCTTCACGTAGCGGCCGTGTTCGGTGCGTTTCGCCGTTCCGGTTTTGCCCGCCACATCGAAGGTGGAAAGGTTCGCCTGATCACCTGTGCCGCCGGTGACCACGCTCCGAAGCATCGCCAGTGCTGCCTCGGAGGTTTCGGGACTCATCACCCGACGGACGACCTTCCGCGTGTGACTGTACCGCACCGTGCCATCGACCGCGCGGATTTCCTTGACCAGCGCCGGCTCCAGCAACTCGCCGCCATTCGCGATGGCCGCGTAGGCCGTTGCCAACTGGAGCGGTGTCACGGTGAGCGCATAGCCCATCGCCAATGACGCCGGAGTCTGCTTGTCCCAGTTGCGCGGGGCGCGGAGCGTGCCCGGCTGCTCGCCCGGGTACGGCAATCCTGTCTGTGCCCCAAACCCGAGATCGCGCAACAGTTCGAACTGTTCGCCAGCATCCAAGCGCTGGGCGAACTGGACGATGCCAATATTGCTGGAGTACTGAATCACCTGCGCGAGCGTGAACTCAGCGGCGGGGTGGTCATCTTCGAGCTTGCGGCCATTCAACTCCCACTTGCCACCGTGGACATTCATCACTTCGTCCACGCGCGCGCGCTTGAGGTCGAGCAAGCGTGCGGCAACAAAGGGCTTGAGGGTCGAACCCGGCTCGTACGGCTCAAGGAGCGCGGTCGCGCCCGACGACAGCGGATTAATCCGACGGCTGGCCATTGCGCGCACTTCACCGCTGCGCGGGTCGAGCACCACGATGTCACCGCCCTCAGCCCCATACTGCTTGACCGCATCCGCGAGCGCTCGCTCGGTGATGTCCTGTAGCGCCTGGTTAATCGTGAGCGTTACCGTGTTGCCTGGTATGGGCGCCGTGCCGCTGACAAGCGGTGAGTCAAAGCTCGCCCCACTCCCGTCTCTGAGCAGCGCCGCACGCCCGGGCGTTCCGCGCAACTGTGTATCGAGCGCCTTCTCGACCCCGTCGATGGGGTTCCCGCGCTCATCCGCGTGGCCGATCAAGCGCCGGAGCCCGTCGGTCGCAGCGGGCACGCGCTCAAGCACTGTGGTCGAATGCACGCCGCGGATCGTGCGAATACTCTGCACGTCGCTCGCGAGGAACCGGCCAGGGATCACCGCATAGGCGCGACTGGTGTCGGTGGCCTTGGCCACCCACTCGGCACTCACCCCCACACGCGTGAGCACCCGACGTACGCTGTCGAGCCGTTCGACTCCCGTCAGTCCACGCTTCTTGGCAACCGTCTTCATCTTCTCCGTCAGGCGCTGCGTCTGCTTCACCTTCTTCGTCGTGTCCGGTCGAGTACTGAGCTTGGGGAGCCCTGCGACTTCACGAGGCGCTACCTCAATCCTCACTTGCTCGCGACTCTCCACAAGCAGTGCTCCGGTGGCGTCGAGAATCATCCCGCGCGGGGCCTGCACCGGAGTGCCCGATTCATGCAGTCGACGCGCCTTCGCACGCCACTCCGCTCCATGTAATAGCTGCACGTAGGCGGCACGGGCTACAAGCGCCACGGCAAATAGCGTGAAGCCCCACTGGATGAAGCTCGTGCGAGTGAACCGCTGGAGAGTGAACCGCATCACGGCTTCGCTCGAGGTGTCGCGACGGTGCGCTCCACGTACCGGACCATACTGTCACTCGGATCACGCATGTCGAGCCGCTGACTGACCACGCCGGCTAAACGCGACCGACTGGACGCGTCACGAATATCGCCCTTGAGCTTCGCGCGCTCGGCCCCGAGCGCCGCGCGCTGGTCTTCCAGCTTGTGCTGCTCGCGGGCCAGAATCGATCCGTAGCTCCGTCGCCAAATCACACCCGCGGCAACGAGCACGAACCCCACGAGCACGAGCGCGAGAATAGAGCGCCCTCTCACGAGCGGCCTCCTACTGGGCTTTTCGCCAACAGCGCAAGTGCGCGCTCCGGGCGCGTGTGTTCCGAGCCGTCTCCTCGGTCGTGGCGGAGAGGGCCTTCTTGGTGAGCGGCAAGCCGAGTGGACGTCCGCGACAGGTGCACTGGAGCTGCTTAGGGGGACAGATGCACGACGAGCTCCACTCGCGGAAGGCGTGCTTGGCCAGCCGGTCCTCCCCCGAGTGGTAGTCGATCACTGCAAGGACGCCTCCAGGGGTCAGTCTGTCACGGAGTGCCGGGAGGGCTCGGGCCAGTCCGTCGAGCTCGTCATTGACGGCAATCCGAACGGCTTGGAATAGCCGGGCAAACTCTGGCGCTCCCGACCGCGGTCCCAACACCTTCCGGATTGCGCCCACCAGGTCGTCGGAACTCTCTAACGGACGGTTCTCGCGCCGGTGGATAACCTCTCGCGCCAGCCGGCTCCCCTTGGGCTCGTCGCCGAACTCCTTGAATGCCCGCGTGAGCTCGTCCTCGCTTGCGCTGTTCAGCCATTCGGCGGCGCTGAGCCCGCCATCGCGCCCCTCCATTCGCATGTCGAGCAGGGCACCCTCGCGGA
Organism: Gemmatimonadota bacterium; assembly: GCA_026387895.1. Lineage (GTDB taxonomy): Bacteria > Gemmatimonadota > Gemmatimonadetes > Gemmatimonadales > Gemmatimonadaceae > Fen-1231. Next base: position 54,616 of record JAPLKT010000026.1, read on the forward strand.
ACGAGAAGCCTCGACTCGCGTCGTCGAACTGGTGGCTGGAGACGCCGAGGTCGAGCAGAATGCCATCGAAGGTCTGGCCGATGAGTTCGGGGGCAAGATCGGCGTCGGCGTAGTTGGTGAGAACAGTCCGGAATCGCCCGTTGCCTTCGTACTCCGCGAGTCGCGCGCGCGCGGTCGGAGTGTCCCCCGCCTCCCAACGTGCAGTCCAGCACGCGATGCCCTCCGCGGAAGGCGTCGAGAATCTCCGCCACCATGACGGGGGCGTGATAAACGGAGTCGAAACGCGCGGCGTCGGTCACAACAGAAAGATAACGGAACGCAGACGCCCGCCGGTCGACTGACCGGCGGGCGTCTGAAAATACGTTGCGGCCAAGACTACTTACAGAGCCCCTTCACCGCTTGGTCCGCGGCCGGCGAGTACTGCGCCAAGTTACCGAGCAGCTGCTTGATCACTTCGGCGTTGGTCGCACCACCGGCGGGCAGGTTGATCTGCGCGCTGGTGAAGGCATCCTGCGCGGCCTTTGCATCGGAGCACTGCTTGCTCTTGGTCAGGCCGCCCTAGTGAATCGTCCCGAGGAAAAAGTACGCAACACCGGAGACGAATCGCGATCGTGTAGATGAGCACGTAGGCCACCCACGTCAGCACCTTCTCAAAGTCGGCGACGGTCTTCGGATCCGCCTTCTGCGCAGCGGAGAGCAACTTGCTCGACCCACTGACTGCGAACTGACCCACGGTTCCGGCATCTTCACCGGCCTTGACGGCGTCATGCATCGCGGTGAACAGCGTGTCCCACTGTCCGGCATCGTGGTACGACTTCAGGATAATGAGGCGAGCGCCCGGCGTCTTCGGGTTGATTTCGAGTGCGCGGCGGAGCGAGGTGATCGCCAGCGCCGTCTGCCCGCCCTTCAACTCGAACTGTCCACGCTTCGCCCAGAAATCATCACGCTTCGGGAACTTCGCGGTTGCCTTGGACGCCGTCGACGCGGCCTTTGCCGTGTTGCTGTCGGACGAGTACGCCGAGATCATGCGGTCGAAGTAATCAGCATCGGCGAGCGACGTATCCATCTGCACCATCTCTTCGCCGACTTTTACGAACTTCTTGAGGTCGTCCGTGGCGCCCAAAACCAGCCAGTACAGCTTGGCCAGACCGGCGTCGCCGGGGTTCTCGCCGACCGCCTTCTCGATCATCGGCTTGGCCAAGTCAAACTTCTTGGCCGCCGCAAGTTCGTTCACGACCGTGAGCTGCAGTCGGGTGTTGCTCGGATCGGCCTGATAGAGCTTCATCAGGGCGTCGATCTTCTTGTCGGTCTGCCCAGCGGCTTCATACTGATTGATCGCTTCGGCGAGCGCTGGCTTGCTCTTGGGGTCGAGCTTGAGGATGTCTTCAACGACCGGAAGGATCTCGGCGGCCGGCTTCTTCTGCGACGTGAGCGCCTGCATTTGGCAGAAGCGAATCCAGGTGCTCGCCGGGAAACTCTTCACTCCTTCAGCGACTTCCTTGGAGACTTCGGCCCACTTGGACTCACGCACGGCAAGACGGCAACGCTTCTCGCCATCGAATACACTGTGCGCCTTCTGGTAGGCCTTGGAGACCTGCGCGGCGACGACGTCGAGCTTCGGGCCGGAGAAAGTGCCGAGCGGCTGCACGAGCGACGCATCGCGCGCGAGCACAACGTTCGCCTCAATGGTGAAGCCTGTGGCGGTTTTCTGCACGCTGCCTTCGATGTACTCGTCGGCGCGCAGCATCTTCGCGAGCTGTACGGCATCCGACGGCGAGAGCGCCTCGGTCACCGAGTATCCCGACTGCTCGAGATTGTTGTTGATGTCGTTTTTCGGGAACACATAAAGTTCGCGAACTGACATGTCGCCGGCGATCCGATCACGGAGTGATTCCGCGGCATCGGGGCCGAGCTTCTTGTCCTCGCTCTTGAGCGTGCCGATCATCAATCGGGGCGCATTGGGATTTGCGCCACGCGAATACTGTGCGCTAGCCGTGGACGCCATACCGACAAACAGCGCCGTCACAATCGCCGCGAACGCGCGGGCCTGATGCCGAGCCATCACTGTGAATCCTCCAGAAAGGTAATCGAGCCATCCTACTGAGTTATACCCGGCACTCCACCGTGGAGTGCCATGACCAAGCAAAAGTGCTTCAATGGGCGAAGAGGGATTCGAACCCCCGACACCCTGCGTGTAAGGCAGGTGCTCTAACCAGCTGAGCTATTCGCCCTCAATCCTACGAGAGAATCGCCACCGGCACCAGCACCGCGTATCCGACCACGAGAAAGATGGGCGCCAACGTCATTCCACCGCGTGCGAGGTCGGCATACCCGATGGCTAGAACCGCAGCCGCGACCCCCCACTTCAAGGCGGACTTGCCGCCACCCACTCGCCCGTGTTCCGTCATAGTCGGCTGAGTCTACACCCCTATATAGTTGGTGTCAAGCAAAAACTAACATGATGCACCTGACTTAATGAACTCGTCATTCATTCTGGTTCCTTCGCCACCCCTGTCGAGGACGGCGCGTTGACCTCTGGAGGCGTCCCTGCACCGAGCCCCAGCACCTCTGAGAGCATACTCTCCCGCTCCTGCCGCTCCTGCTCCGCGTCCGCACGTCGCAGTCGCTCCATCCGGTCCGTATCCCGCGCTCGGCGCTGCCACCACAGTGGCCCCAAGAGCAACAGCAACACGAGCGACCCGAGTGTCGCATCGGTGAGCATCGCCAGCGCCCCATAGCGCAGCCGGGTCCGCAAGCGCCACCGTGCCTCCACAGCTTCCGCCGTTTCCCCGTAGGCTCTGCGCAATCCGAGGTCGAACGAGCCCGTCTCCTTCCAATACCCGAAAAATAGCGAGAAACCCCGCTCAGGGTCACCTCGGGCGATTTCTTCGACCGCTCGAACGGATAGCGCATAGGCCGCGTGCGCCCGATCCTCCCCTTCTACGAACAATCCGTCCAACTCGCTGAGACGGGGGAGCCCCCGGAGCGCCAACGCGAGATTTGTCGTGATGACCCCGTCCCCGTCCATTTCACCCGCCGCGAGGGTGGCATATCCCTCATCGAACCAGCGCGGCGGGAGGTCCCCGAGGCGCTCGTGGAGTGCCAAATGGGCCAACTCGTGCCGAAGAACCCGGACGGGGTCCCCGGCCGAGGAGGGGGCCAACCGGCCCTGCATCACAATCCGTCCCAGGGCCGGGTAGGCCAGCGCGGCCCCCCATTCGGGGGCGCCTGCGCCACGCCAGCGTCGGAAGGTGCGGGTATCTGGGGCTACAAAGATCTGTACCAGCCCGCGCGACCGGGGAAGCCCCGGGAAGGAATCGTCACGCGCTGCGGCCGCCAGGAGGGAGCGCGCGAGTTTTTCGTCACCTGGAGCCGACACAGCCGAGAATCGCCCACTCTCGTGGACAACTAACCCTGCGAGCGACGGAGGCCCCTGCGCGGCGGCCACCGTCCCCGCGCCCCACAACATCCCGGCGATGAGCGCACCGCCTACACATGCCGTGAAACGAGGTCGCCCCTCAGCTCTCGACGGCATAGAAGCCAAGGAAGTCGAGCGGATCGACCACCGTCTCCAACTCCGGCATCCCGCTCACCGCAACCAACGACGTTCGCAGGTCCATGGGGAGCACCGACCGGAAGTCGAGCAACTCTCCGCTGACGGGGTGCTTGAGCACCAACCACGCCGCGTGCAGGAAGTGTCGCTTGGGCTGGAGCGCGACAATACGGCGCGCGCCGCCGCCGCCATACGTGTCGTCGCCAACCGCCGGATGCCCGACGGACGCGAGGTGCACGCGAATCTGATGCGTGCGCCCCGTGTGCAAATGCGCGCGCAGTAATTCCACGGAGTCGAATCGTGCGAGTTTCACGAAATCGGTCTTCGCCGGACGGCCATTCACGAGCACCGCCATCTTCTTGCGGTCGTTCGGGTCGCGGCCGATCGGCTTGTCGACCGTGAGCGTTGGTGCGTCGATATGTCCCCACGACAGCACGGCGTACCGCCGCGACACGCGGCGCTCGGCCATGGCCTTGCTCAGGACGCGATGCGCAATCTCGGACTTGGCCACAACGATCAACCCGGAGGTGTCCTTGTCGAGGCGATGCACGAGCCCGGCGCGATCCTCATCACCGGAATCGGCCAACGCTTGCCCACGTCCCTTGAGGGCGTTCACCAGTGTCCCGCTCCAGTGCCCAGGCGCGGGGTGCACCACCATCCCTGCCGCTTTGTCGACGACCATCATGTGATCGTCTTCGAATACGACGTCAATCGCAATGTCTTCGGCGAGGACCGGATGCGCTGCGGGCTCCGGAGACGTCACCGAAATGTCGCTCCCCGCCAAGGCGCGGAACGAGGCTTTTTCGGCCTCACCATTGACGGTGACAGCGCCGTTGGCAATCAACGTCGCGCTCTGGGTGCGGGAGAGATCGAGGCGCCGTGCGACGAGCACATCAAGTCGCTCGTCGTCTCCATCCTCAACCGTGAATCGCTGCGTCCGTTCCATGGGCTCCCTCGGCAATTGCCTCGAGCGCCGCTGGCGCCGGGAGGTCAGCCGCCGACGAGGGCACAGACTGCGCCGCTTCGCTCCGGTCCCGCATATCTTCTTTCCACAACACAATCGCGAGCAACACGGCGCCACAGGTCACGGCGATGTCGGCCACGTTGAACGTGGGCCACCGCGCACTCCCAATGCCCACGTCGATAAAATCGACGACGCCACGAGACGATTTCAGTCGGTCCACCAAATTCCCGACGGCACCGCCACACACCAGCGCCACCGCGACCGTGCGGAGCCAATCGCCCGCACGGGTCGCGCGATGCAACTGCCAGAGCACGACGAGCGCGACCAAAGTGAGTCCCATGAAAATCCCGCGCGACCACGGGCCGAGGTGCAGGCCGAACGCCGCGCCTGGGTTGTAGACGAGCGTCAGGCGTAACCCCTCACCAATCACTCGGCGCGGGAGATACACCGGCGACAGAGCGTCAACGGCCAAGACCTTCGTGAACGCGTCAGTCAGCACAACCACCGCCGCGATCATCCCAAAGGCCCGACCTTGCGCCCCTGTCGGATCACTTCTTTGCATCTTCCTCCCGCTGCTTACAATCGATACAGAACCGTGCGTGCGGCAGTGCATCGAGGCGATCGAAATGAATCTCCCCCTTGCACTGGTGGCACATGCCGTACGTTTCGGGCGACTGATACAAACGCCGGAGCGCTTGGTCGATGTGCCAGAGGAATCGCCCTTCTAGGCTGGCAAAGAGTGCCGCTTTCTCACGCTCCATGGCGTCAGAGCCCTGATCGGCCATGTGGAACGAGTACGACGACAAGTCCGACGACTCGAAGGTCTCGTCGTAGTGACCGAGTTCCTTCACGACACGACGGCGCTCTTCGAGCAACCGCTTCTCGAAGTGCGCAATGAGCTTCTTTCCCATGGGCTTGAACTTCTTCTCGCCGGTCGTGGGGCCAGTACCAGGCATTGTCAGCAGTCCTTGGTGAGGGCAATGTGTGCCGCGATACCATCGAGCTCGACAGCAACGGCATTGAAACCTACTTGGTTCGTATCCTTCGTGACGAGCGACTCCGCAAGCACCTCACCCGCAATCCACTCGCGATGCACGCTGATTGCATCGCGCACTTCCGTTGGCCCGCTAATCTCGAGCCGGATGCGATCACTGACCTGCAGCCCAGTCTCTTTCCGCATGCGCTGCACACGACTCACGACCTCGCGCGCCAACCCTTCTCGGCGCAACTCGGGCGAGATCGCCGGATCGAGCGCGGCGAAGCGTGTGCCATCCTCCTGCACCACCAACGCGCCACTCGCGCGCCGCTGAATACTCACTTCGTCGGCAAGTAGCTCGTGATCTGTCCCATCCACGCTGATCATGACCGGAGTCCCGTGCTCGAACGCACGCAGCGTCTCGCTCTCAAGCGCAGCGACGACGGCGGCAGCACGCGGGGTCTCCTTCCCCCAACGCTTCCCGAGCGTCCGGAAGTTTGGTTTCGCCTCGAGTGACACGAGCGAGTCAGCGCTCGTCGCGAACTCGATCTTCTTGAGATTGAGTTCGAGCATCAGTAACGGCGCCAGCGCGTTCACACAGGCTGTGGCCTCCGCTGACAACCGACCCGTCACGCAGATCATCGCACCGAGCGGTTGCCGGACTTTCACGCTCGCCGACTCGCGCGCCGCACGACCAAGTGTCGCCAGGGCGCGGATCTCCACCATCGCAGCCTCGAGCTCTGGTCGCACCGCGAATGGGGTCGCACGCACATATGGCGCGAGATGCACCGACGTGCCCGTCAGTTCACGATACACCCAATCCGAAAGGAACGGCGCCAGCGGCGCCAGCAAGCGGCACACGACCACCAAGCATTCCTGCAACGTCGCGAACGCGGCGCGATTATCGGGCGCTGACACGTCGTAGAACCGATCGCGCGACAGTCGCACATACCACTTGGACAAATCTTCGTCTACAAATTCCATCACGACGCGCGCGGCACTCGTGGCATCAAAAGCCTCGAGCAGGCGGTGCGCCTCGGCCTCCGTCGCGGACAGTCGCGAGAGAATCCACTGATCAAGCAACGCGCGCTGTTCGGGGAGCGGATCCTCGGCACTCGGCGACCATCCAAAGTTGGCAAGCTCGGCGAAGAACTTGTACACGTTCTTCAGCGTGAGGAGGAAACGACCCGCGGTATCGCGGATCACCGCCTCGTCAAAGCTACGCGGCTTCCAAATCTGACTCGCGCTCACGAGGAACAAGCGCACCGCGTCGGCGCCGTGACGCTCGAGCACCGCGGCTGGCGCGACCGTGTTACCGCGTGACTTGGACATTTTCTGCCCTGCCGCGTCGAGCACAAGGTCGTTCACGACCACGTTCTTGTATGGCGACGTGGCGTTCGCTTCGGCGCCCGGGTGGAGCGCGTCGCCAAGTCCGGTGGCAATCGCGAGGAGCGAGTAGAACCAACCACGCGTCTGATCCACCCCTTCGGCAATGAAATCGCCAGGGTAGTGCGCGCGAAACTTCTCCGCGTTCTCAAACGGATAATGCCACTGCGCGAATGGCATCGACCCCGAGTCGAACCAGGTGTCGATGACTTCGGGCACGCGACGCATGGTGCCGGTGCCCGATGGCGCAGGCCACGTGTAGGCGTCGATGTACGGCTTGTGCGGATCGAAATCCGCCGGAAGCGCACGCCCCGAGAAAGCCGCGAGATCCGCGTAGCTGCCCACCACCTGCCGCTCGGTGGGATCCGCGTCGTTGACCCACACGGGGAGCGGTGTGCCCCAATAGCGGTCGCGCGAAATGGCCCAATCGATGTTGTTCTCAAGCCACTGACCGAAACGCCCCGCACCGACCTCGGGCGGATTCCAGTTGACGGCATTGTTGGCCGCTATCATGCGATCCTTGAAGGCCGTCGTCTTGATGAACCATGACGTCCGCGCGTAGTACAACAACGGCGTCCGGCAGCGCCAGCAATGCGGATACGGGTGCATCAACGTTCCCGCCTTCCACAGCACATCGCGTTTCTTGAGTTCTTCAATGATCAGCGGATCAGCCTTCTTCACGAAGAGCCCGCCCACCACCGGCATGTCGGCCGGGAACTCGCCGCGCGCATTCACCGGTTGCAGGAAGCTCAGTCCATGACGCTGCCCTGCAGCGTAGTCATCGGCGCCAAAGGCAGGCGACATATGCACGACACCAGAGCCATCATCGGCTGACACGAACTCTTCGGCCACAATGATCTGATTGTTGCCTTCCGGATATTCAGCCCAGTCGAGCGGGCGCGTGTAGCGTTGCCCAGCGAGCGAGCGACCCGTGTGTGTCGCGAGCAACTCCCAGCGCTCCTCCCAGCCCTGCCCCAGCACCGCGCCGGCACGCGACTCCGCGAGCACCAACGACCAGTCGTCACGCCCGTTCTTGCGAACCTCGACGTAGTTGAGCTCGGGGTTCACGGCGAGGGCGGCATTCGACACGAGCGTCCACGGCGTCGTGGTCCACACCACAATGCGACGACGCTTCACCCGTCCGTCGCCGGCATCGGCGAGGTCGAGGGCGAGATACACCGAGGGATCTTCGACGTCCTCGTAGCCCTGCGCCACTTCGTGGCTCGAGAGTGCGGTGCCGCAGCGTGGGCAATACGGAAGGATCTTATGCCCTTGGAAGAGCAGTTCCTTTTTGTAGAGCGTTGCCAACGCCCACCAGACCGACTCCACGTAATCGTTGGAGTAGGTCACGTACGGATTCTCGTAGTCGAGCCAGTAGCCGATTCGGCCGCTGATCTGCTCCCACTCCTGACGGTACGTCCAGACGCTCTCGCGGCAGCGCGCGTTGAAGTTCTCGATTCCGAACTTCTCGATGTCCTGCTTGCCGCTAATTCCCAGCGCCTTCTCAACCTCGATCTCCACGGGCAATCCGTGCGTGTCCCAGCCCGCTTTGCGGCTTACCGCGTGGCCGGTCATCGAACGATGGCGGCAGAATAAATCCTTGAGCGTGCGCGAAAACACATGGTGGATCCCAGGACGGCCGTTCGCCGTAGGGGGACCTTCCAAGAATACCCAGCGCGGCTTGTCGGCATGCTGCGCGAGCGTCTGTTCGAACAGACGCTCCTCGCGCCACCGTTCGAGGAGGGCTTCCTCCATCTCGCGGGCGGGCTGCTCTGGGGGCAAGACGGCGAAGTGCGGCTGCTTGTCGGTCACGCGGGAAGCTTCTCCAGCACGCCCGTCACGAGCGTAGTCAGGACGGGTTCGGCTTTGGCAGCCACGGCGAGAATGTGTTCGAGCGTGGCCGGTACAAGCGCGTCAGGCAGGCATTGGTCCGTAATGATCGACAGACCGAGCACGCGCATCCCACCGTGCACCGCCACGATCACCTCAGGCACGGTGCTCATGCCAACCACATCGGCGCCGAGTAGGCGCAGCATGCGATACTCCGCACGCGTTTCGAGATTGGGACCCTGCACCGCCACGTACGTGCCTTCGCGCAACGTGACATGCTGTGCGACGGCCACGTCATGCGCGAGTGTGCGCAACGAGGCATCGTAGCACGCACTGAGATCCGGGAACCGAGGCCCGAAGCGCTCGTCGTTCGCCCCAATCAATGGGCTGTCGCCGAGCAGATTGATGTGATCCGCAATCACCATGATGTCGCCCGGCGCCCACGACGGATGCATACCACCACAGGCGTTGCTCACGACCAGCGTATGGGCGCCAAGCGCCTGCATCACGCGAACGGGAAAGGTCACCTGCTGGAGCGAGTACCCCTCGTAGCGATGGAACCGCCCCTGCATGGCGACCACATGCTTGCCGCCGAGTGTCCCGAACAGCAAGCGCCCGTGGTGCGACTCGACCGTCGAGAGCGGGAAGCCTGGGATCTCATCGTACGGAATCGTGTGCGACACTTTGATCGCTGCGCCGAGCGCACCGAGTCCGGTCCCAAGGATGATAGCAACGTCGGGAACGATGGGCGCACGAGAGCGAATGACGCGCGCGGCGGCGTCAACGGCCGCATGCGTATGCGCATGCGTATGCGCATGCGCGGCGCCAAACATGCGGCCGTCCGCG
>JAPLKT010000129.1 GCA_026387895.1 Gemmatimonadota bacterium
CTTCATGCGCAAAGGCTCCGGCGACGTCATCGTCGACTTCCGCGGCCGACGCATCACCGCCCTGAGCGCCAACGGGAACACCATCGACGCGGCCGCCTTCAACGGCAATCACATCCGCGTCCCCGCCTCCGCGCTCCTCAACACCGAAAACTCCCTCGAGTTCTCCTTCGTCACCGAAATCGCCGCCAGCGGTGCCAGTATCATCAAAACGCACGACACCGACGGGAGCGATTACCTCTACACCCTCCTCGTCCCCGCCGACGCGAATCAACTCTTCCCCTGCTTCGACCAGCCAGACCTCAAAGCGCGCGTCACCTTCCACCTCCGCGCACCGCTCGAGTGGAATGTGCTCGCCAATGGCTCGGTCGCGCGCATCGAAACAGGCGCCGGCACCCGCACCACCCACTTCACCGAAACGCGCCCGCTCTCCACCTACCTGATCGCCTTCGCCGCCGGTCCATGGCAGCGCGCCACCTCAACGGTCAATGGACGCACCATGAGCGTCCTCGTGCGCCGCTCACGCTTTAAAGAAGCCGACACCGACTCGATCCTCGCGCTCAACCACCGCGCCATCACCTGGATGGAGCAGTACTTCGATCGCGCATACCCGTTCGAGAAGTTCGACGTCCTCCTCGCCCCTGCCTTCCCCTTCGGCGGCATGGAGCACCCAGGACTCGTGATGTACAACGAGAACTCGTTCATCTTCCGCGATCGCCCCACCCTCGCGCGCAGACTCGGACGCTTCTCCACAATCCTCCACGAAGTCGCGCACCAATGGTTCGGCGATCTGGTCACCATGAAATGGTTCGACGACCTCTGGCTCAAAGAAGGCTTCGCCACCTACATGGCCGCCAAAGCGCAGTGGTCGATCGATTCCACCACCGGCGCATGGAAGACCTTCTACCAAGGCAACAAACCCACAGCCTACGGCGTCGACCAAACCACGGGCACCAACTCACTCTGGCAAAAACTCGGCAACCTCGATCAAGCCAAATCCAACTACGGCCCTATCGTTTATAACAAAGCGCCAAGTGTGCTCAAGCAGTTGAACTATCTGGTGGGCGAGGAGGCGTTCCAGGCTGGCGTGCGTTCCTTCCTCGCCACCCACGCCTACGCCAACGCAACTTGGCAAGATCTGCTCAACTCGGTCGGCAAAGCGGCAACCAAACCCGGCAGCGCAGCGCAATGGACGCGCACCATGGACGACTTCGGCAAAAACTTCATGCTGCGCCCAGGCATGCCGATTGTCGAACAGCATCTGACAATCAAAAACGGAAAGATCGCCGCGCTCGATCTCGTACAGCGGCCCGCGCAAGCACTCTCCGGCGCCAGCCCCTGGCCGATGCGCACCGACGTGCTGCTCTCCTACGCCGGACAGCCCGCCGTCCACATCCCCGTAGAGCTGCGCAACAAGACAACATCCGTCACCGCCGCCATCGGCAAGCCAGCCCCGCAGTTCGTCTTCGCCAATAGCAACGACTACGGTTACTTCCTCACCATTCTCGACACGGCCAGCGTAACCGCCCTCGAGGACGGCGCACTCGGCGCGGTTCAAGATCCCTTTCTGCGCACCATGTTGTGGGGCGCACTCTGGGATCAGGTGCGCGACGCACGGTACGATCCGATACGCTTCGCACGACTCGCGCTCAGTGAACTGCCGCGCGAAAAAGACGAACAGATTTTCCCGAGCATCCTGAGCCGCATGGTGCGCGCCGCAACCACCTACGCCGCCGACAGTGCCCGCGAAATGCTCCGCCCGCGCATCGAAGATGCCCTCTGGGCCGGCGCCACGAACACCGCGCTTCCCTTTGGGATTCGCCGCGCCTACATCGACTCGTATATCGGCCTCGCCAAGAGTGACGAGGCGCTCGCCAAGCTCACCACACTGCTCAACGCCGATAGCGTTGCCGGCGAGCCGATGAAAGATCCCACGCGTTGGAGCATTGTCGATCGGCTCACGGTTGTCGATTTCAAAGACGCGCCGAGTCTCCTCGCCACGCAGATCCTGCGCGACACCACCCCCGACGGTCGTCGTCGCGCCTTCACCGCCGGCGCGGGACGCAAGAATGCCCAGGTCAAGAAGGACTACTTCACCCGGTACTTCTCCGACAAGTCGCTCAACGAAGACTGGGCCAGCGGATCACTCGGCATTTTCAACAGCGGCGATCACGACGAGTTGACCTTGCCGTATCTGCGTCCGGCACTGGATTCGCTCCCGTACATTCAAGCGAACCGTCGCATCTTCTTTCTTGGGAGCTGGCTCGGCGCCTTCATTGGTGGCCATAAGAGCGAAGCCGCACTCAAGACTGTGCAGCAATATCTGGCCGACAACCCCAAGCTGGCGCTCGATCTCCGACAGAAGGTGCTGCAAAGTGCCGACGATCTGGAGCGCACCGTGAAAATCCGTAAACGGTGGAGCGGCGCGCGCGCGGTACCGTCAACGCCGCGTGCGCACCACTGAGAGACGACGTGAGTCGACCCAGCCGTCGATTCCATCGACGCGCACGTGCGTCCAGCCTGTGATTTGTTCACCGACTAGTACGGTGTCGCCCTTCGCCAGCACGAGGAGCACCTTTGCCCCGCGCGCCGATTTCTTGCGAACGTTCACTGGAAGGGTCACAACCCCATGCTGCCATGTCCCGCTCTCTGGCGGGGCAGAGCGCTTTGGTGCTGACGCCCGAGGCAGTTCAACCGTAGGCTCCGCGCGCGCTGGCGCTGGTGCAACCGGCGCTGGAGCAACCGGCGCTGGTGCAACCAACACTGGCGCAGGGATCAGCGCCGTCGAATCCAGCATCGCGGTTGTGGCCGTATCGGGAGCGGGAACCGCCTCCACCGGAATCACTCGCGCTGCTGCCGCCTGTTTGTCTGCCGCGGCCTGTCGTGCGGTGCTCCAAGCAATCCACACACCTGCCACCACCAAGACCGCGAGCCCCGCCATATACCACGGGGCCTTGGGCGCTGGTTTTTGCACTGGCTGGCTCGCGCGGCGCTCCTCCCGTGAGGGGAAGGGGCGCTGGCAGCGCGGGCACAGCGTGGCAATCTCAAGCGCCTTAGCGCCGCAGTTCGAACAGGTGATGTACGCCATTTAGTCCCGGCTGGAAGCTGTCGCGAGATTGACGGATTCCCCCTTCGTCACGTCACGTCTCAATCTCGTCACCGAGCCCTGCGCCGAGTTCGAGGAGGCGCTCAGCCGCTGGTCCGGGTGCGGCCTCTACCTCTCTCAACTTTCGCTCCATCGCGCGGGTACGACGCCCCGTTTCGTCGAGCGTGGTCCCCACTGTGGCCAGCTGCTTTTGGGCGCGCGCGATCGTCTCGTTGAACTTCCCAAATTCCGCTTTTACCGCGCCGAGTAGTTCGCGTACCTCACCCGCGCGCTGTTCAATCGCCAGTGAATGGAACCCAACACGCAGGCTGGTGAGCAATGCCGCAAGAGTTGTCGGTCCCGCGAGATTCACCCGATACTCGCGCTGCATCTCCTCCAACAACCCAGGCTCGCGCGCCACTTCGGCAAAGAGCGATTCCGTCGGAAGGAACATCACGGCAAAATCCGTCGTCGTTGGCGGCCGTAAATACTTCGTGCTGATATCCTTCGCCGCTTTCCGCACCGCGCGCATCAGTCCCTCACGCGCTGCGCGCACATCCTCGGCGTTGCCACTCTCTGACGCGTCAACGAGTCGCAGGAAATCCTCCTGCGGGAACTTGGCGTCGATCGGGAGATAGAGCGGCGAGGTCGCACCATCGCGCCCCGGGAATCGCACGGCGTATTCC
>JAPLKT010000056.1:0-14196 GCA_026387895.1 Gemmatimonadota bacterium
CGATTCGCAAGAGCCGCGGCACCGACATCTCCGCCGCGTGTGGCCAGCTACGGGTGGAACGGCTGACTCGGCGGCGTCCACCGGCTGCCGAGTAGGATCGTCAGGTCGACGTAGCGCGAGTCGTCTGGCTCGTGCTTGAGGAGTACCGGTCCGCTCAGTGACTTGACCGCCATCGCGGCCCAGTCGGCGTGTCCGGTGCGGTCAATGACGATGGTCGTGTCGCTCCGCTCCTTCGTCGAGCCGAAGTTGACGACGTCGAAACCTGCATCGCGCATCGCGAACATGCCGCGGCGCGCGAGCCCGGAGATGTCAGTCCCGTTCAGCACTTCGACTTTCACCCGCACCCCTTCCGGGACAACGCGCGTGATGATGTCTTTCGCATTGAGTTCAGCAGGCGTTGGCGGCCTGACCGTTACGCTGTCGGCGCGCTTCGAATCGAAAATCACGCGCGGTGTGTCGGCGGCCGCGTCGGTACGAGGTGCGCGAGCCGACAGCGGGCGCGGCGCGCGGCCGCGGCGGTAGATAGACGCCACGCCAGCGACGACGAGCATGCCGAGCAGAATCCATCGGCCAATCTTGCGAGGACGGCGCCGAGCACTGCCGTTGGTCATCGGACGGAGTTCCAGAGCGCGACGCTTTCGGGGAAGAGCGCCTTCCCTTCCCGCAACGTCCACTCGAGTCGCATGCGCACCAACTGGCGGAAGACTCCGTCGAAATCGCGGCGCACGTGCCCCGCGAGAAACGCGCGATCGGCCTGCATGAACTGCCGGCCTGGCTCGAGGAAATCCGCCATGAAGAGTGCTCTGCCGGTGCGGTCCCAACCGGCGCTCCCCACGGTGTGAAAGCGAATGGCGCTGAGCACGCTGAGGCGGGCCTCCCCCTCGCGCGCGAGCAACGTCGCCGCCGCCGGGCCGTGCAATATTTCCATCGGCGACACGTCGTCACCGCTGAGTTCACGCAGCAACGCCTCTGGCGCATCACGCAGCGCATCGTGCCAGCGCCCCGCGTCGTGCCACGCCTGCGCTTCGAGCGGATCAAGCGAGAGCTCGCTCGCCCATCGATCGAGCAGTGCCGTCACACGGCCGATGTGTGCGCGCCGCTTGTCGCTGACCTGTCCCCAAGAGGGCAACAGCGGGCCCCCTTCGGACGCGTCGCTCATCCCTCGTCCAGCGCAACGCGCAGGGAGCGGGTCAACGCCAAGGCTTCGTCGACGCTTCGTTCCGCCGCACGAACAATTGCGCTGCCCACGACGATACCATCGGCGAGTGCGCCCACCTGGCGCGCATGCGCTGGTGTCGAGATACCGAATCCAACGCAGATGGGGAGCGTGCAGACTTCGCGGAGCGTCGCCAACGTACCCGGGAGGCTCGTGGAGATCTCGTCCTGCATCCCCGTCACGCCCAGCCGACTGATGAGATACACGAACCCCCGTCCGTGCGTCGCGATGAGCCCCATACGCTCCCGCGGAGTCGTTGGCGCCACAAGCCGCACGAAGTCAAGCGGTCCCGCGCCGAACCACGATTCGCGCTCAGGATCTTCACCGACTGGAAGGTCGGTCACCAGCACCCCATGCGCACCAGCCGCGCGGGCACGGTGCAACGCGTCAGGACCAGCCGCGACAATCGGATTGAGATACGAAAAGAGCACAACCGGCACCGAGAGCTTGGCATCGGTGATCAACTGCAGGGCGCCTTCGAAAGTCATGCCATGCGCGAGCGCCTGCTGAGAGGAGCTCTGAATCACCGGGCCGTCGGCCACGGGATCTGAGAACGGCACTCCGACCTCAAGAACATCGGCGCCCGCGGCTTCGAGCCCCTGCAGCAACGCAAGGCTCCGCGCACGGTCAGGGTGACCAGCGGTCGCGTAGCAGACAAGGGCGCGACGGCCCGCCGCACGGAGCGAATCGAATCGTTGAGTGATCACGTAGAGAAACCGAGGCGGGTTGAGGTCACAGGGGCACGATCCCCATTTCCGCGACCTGCGCCACATCCTTGTCACCGCGGCCGCTGACACAGAGCAGAATGGGCTCGTCCGGCGCCCAACGCCCCGCGTTGGCCATAATCCAGGAGATCGCGTGGGCGGTTTCGAGGGCAGGAATAATCCCCTCCATGCGACTGAACTGGCCAAAGGCCGCCAGCGCATCGTCGTCGGTGACCGAGACGTACGTGCCCCGACCGCTGTCCTTCAGGAACGCGTGCTCGGGGCCGACGCCGGGGTAATCCAGCCCAGCCGACACCGAATGCGCGGGATAAATCTGACCGTCTGCATCCTGCAGGAGATAGCTCAGCGCACCATGCAACACACCGGGTGTTCCCTGCGCGAGGGACGCCGAGTGCTGACCGGTGGCGAGTCCATGTCCAGCCGCCTCAACACCCACGAGCTCCACTTCGCGATCGGGAACGAAGGCGTGGAAGATCCCCATCGCATTCGAGCCACCGCCGATGCACGCCACCACACTCTTCGGCAGCCGGCCCGCACGCTCCAGCATCTGCGCGCGCGCTTCACGCCCGATGATGGCCTGGAAATCGCGCACCATCCGCGGATACGGCGCGGGACCAACGACGGAGCCAATGATATAGTGGCTATGCTCACAGTTGGTGACCCAATCGCGAATCGCTTCACTTGTCGCGTCCTTGAGCGTGCGCGTCCCAGAGAGCACGGGCACCACGGTCGCCCCCATCAAGCGCATGCGAAACACATTCAGCTGCTGGCGACGCATGTCTTCTTCGCCCATGTACACGACGCACTCAAGACCCAGTCGCGCACATACAGTGGCCGTCGCAACGCCGTGCTGCCCCGCACCGGTCTCAGCGATGATACGCGTCTTCCCCATGCGCTGCGCTAACAAGCCGTGCGCCATGGCACTATTAATCTTGTGCGCGCCGGTGTGATTCAGGTCTTCGCGCTTCAAATAGACAGGCGCGCCAACGAGCGCCGAGAAATGCGGCGCGTCGCTCAGTTCACTCGGGCGCCCCACGTAGGTCCGCAACGAATCCTCAAGCGCCGTCACGAACGCCGGATCGCGCAGGGCGTCGGCATACGCCACTTCCAGCGCATCGAGCGCCGGAATGAGAGTCTCGGGCACATATCGCCCACCAAATGCACCGAACCGTCCACTATCTGCTACGCTCGCCGTCATCGCACTTGCTCCTGTGCCGCCTCGAAAAAGGCGCGCATCTGTGACTGATCCTTGATCCCAGGGGCCGATTCGACCCCCGACGATACATCCACCACCTGCGGGCGCAACACACGCACCGCCTCTGCCACATTACTCGGCCGAAGTCCGCCGGCAACTACGAGACGCGCACCAAAGCGCATCGTCTCGAGCGCAGCGGCCACGCCCTGCCAGTCAAACGCGACGCCGGTACCACCCAACTGACCCGCGACCTTCGCATCAAGAACGACTGCGTCCGCCTCTGCGAAAAAGGTCGCAAGCCCGTCCGGTAGCACGGCGCCCTCCGTTCGTGCGACCGCCCACAGCTGGCCGCTAAACATCCGACGCACAGCCTGAAGTTCCTCGGCTGCTGGGTCACCATGCAACTGAACAACGTCAAGCTCCACCAGATCGCGCACCCGCGGCAGCCGCACGAGCACGTCCCGTCCGAATACACCGACGCGGCGCACCGCGCGCGGGAGTGCCGCCCAGAGCTCCGCCGCCTGCTCCGGCGTGCGTTCCCGCGGTCCGCCGGGCGTACGACGCGCCCAGCGTGGCCGCATACTCCGCATCGGCCACCCGGGTGAGCCCGCAGAACTTCACCTCAACCACGCGGCTGCCTTGGCACGCCGATCAGGGCGCGCACCGCAGCCGCACCGTCAGTTGAAGCAGAGAGCATCGACCCGACCAGGACCGCGTCGGCACCACACGCCGCCGCCCGCTCCACACCAGCCCGATCTGCCACACCGCTCTCGAACACCGCCACCCGCTCCTTGGGAATTATCGGCAGCAGGCGCGCGCTTACCGCGTCGTCGATCACGAGCGTCTCGAGATTTCGGTTGTTCACGCCAATGACCGCATAATCCACAGTGAGTGCCCGCGCGAGTTCCAGCTCGTCACGCACCTCAAGAAGCACTTCCAGACCGATGGCACGAGCCTCGGCGGCGAGCGATTCCATATGCCCCGGCCCAAGAGCGCGCACGATCAGGAGCGCGGCCGACGCGCCGGCGGCACGTGCCTGCAGCAGCTGGATACGGTCGACGATGAAATCCTTGCGGAGCAATGGCGCTACCGCGGCGGATTCGACCGCCTGCCTGACGGCCCGCAGATCATCTAAGGAGCCACCGAATCGCGTGGGCTCCGTTAGCACTGAGAGTGCAGCCGCGCCCGCCCCGACGTATTCCACGGCGCGCGCCCCCACGTTCAGAGAGGCGTTGATCTCTCCCTTGCTCGGGCTTTTCTTCTTGAGTTCGGCGATCACCGCCACATCCGACCGCCTCAGCGCCGCCTCAAACCCCGGAACAACCGGTGCTCCAGCGGCGGCCGCCTCGAGTTCGGCCAGCTCACCACGAACGGACGCCACGGCGGCGTACGCGCGCGCCGTAAGTTCCCCCAGTGGACCGACGGGGGGACTCCAAGGAGCGAGTTTCGCTTGCGCTTCGGGCAATGTTCGGCTACCGTTACTTCGGGTGTTGTTCGGTCGTCTCCGGTACAGTCCGGGCCAAGAACGCTCCCGGGTTCGTTCACTCCTCGCAGGGGCCGTACTTATGTCGCTTACCGTAAAGCAGCGTAATATCCTCGACTTTCTTGACGCCTACACCGCCGAGAACGGCTATGCCCCGAGTTTTCAGGAGATTGCGGCACACTTCAATTATAACTCGCTGGCCACTGTTCATGAACACCTGAAGAATCTCCAGAAAAAAAACTATATCAAGCGAAACTTTAACGAGAGTCGTGCGATCGAGATCCTGCCGTCGGAGGTCCTCCCGCGGTCGGTCACGCTCCCCCTGAAGGGTCTCGTGGCCGCGGGTATGCCAATTGAGATGACGACGCATGGTGAGACCGTCGCCGTCCCTGAGGATTTCATCCGCCGCGGCTCAAATCACTACGTGCTAAAAGTGCGCGGCGATTCCATGATCGAGGACCATATCCAAGACGGCGACTTCGTCGTGGTTCAGGAGCGCCAGGGCGCCGACAACGGCGAAATGGTCATTGCCATGCTTGACGACTCATCGGCTACCGTAAAACGCTACTATCGCGAGCGCGACGGCCGGATTCGCCTGCAACCCTCGAACGACACAATGGCCCCGATTTATCTCCACGAAAACCAGATGCGCGTTCAGGGGATCGTAGTCGGAGTTATGCGGCGCTACTAGTCGGTTGTGACACCTCAGCAGGACCAGAACGGCGCCCCAGGCGCCGTTCTTCGTTTGCTAGCCCTGAGGAGCCGATTTCCTAAGGCGCGCAAGCGCGTCACGCCCGGCGCCACTGCGCAGCGCCTCGCGCGCCACACTCAGCGAGCTCGAGAAATGGGATGCGAGCCCGGCTACATAGATCGCCCCAGCCGCGTTCAGCAGCACCGCGGCCTGAGCGCCCGCCGGGCCCCGCCCGTCGAGAATAGCTTCGATCAGGCGCGCGTTCTCGACGGGCTCACCACCAGCCAAATCCTGTGGACTCGAAGGCACGAAGCCTTCCGCGAGTGGATCAATCCGCCATTCGGAAATAGTGCGGCCACGCACCTCGACAACACGGGTTTCCCCGAGCGGAGAAATCTCATCCAGCCCGGGCTCCCCATGGACGACCAGTGCGTGCACAGTTCCCAGCTCGGAGAGCGCGGCTGCCACAAGATCCACGCGTGAGGCATCGGCAACACCCATCACCTGTCGGCCAGCCATTGCCGGGTTTGCGAGGGGGCCGACCAGGTTCATGACCGAGGGAATCGCAAGTTCCCGACGCACGGGCCCCACATGCCGCATTGCCGGGTGCATGGTCGGTGCAAACATGAAGACAATCCCGGCTTCGTCGAGCACCTCGCCCATCCGCTCTGGCGAGAGGTCAATAGCCACGCCGAGCGCCTCGAGGACGTCCGCACTCCCCGACCTCGACGTGAACGACCGATTGCCATGCTTCGCCACCCGTACCCCAGCCCCAGCCGCAACAAGCGCAGCCGCGGTCGAGATGTTGAACGTCGTCAGTGCGCCCCCGCCGGTGCCGCAGGTGTCCACGAGTCCCTCGGGATTCGTGGCGTGCAGGCGAGTCATTGCGTTGCGGAGCGCCATTGCAGCACCCGCCACCTCAGCCGCGGTCTCCCCTTTGACGCGCAGTCCCATCAAGAGCGCGGCGACGAGCGCAGGGGTTGCCGTGCCCGCCATGACGGTGTCAAACGCCGCCATCGACTCGTGCACGGTGAGCGAACGCCCGTGCGCAATGGCCCGAACGGCGTCGTTGATCGCCACCAAAGGACTGCTGGACAAGGGCTTGCGGAGGTATCAGGGGTAATGAAAACGGGCGCTGCAGGCCGAAACTGGGCGCGCCGCGACTGGATGCGAAGGTTGACCGCTCGCAGGAGCAATGTCAATCGCATACACTCGGACCGTTTTGCTTGAAGTCAAACGCGCCTGCGGCTACGTTTCATCAGATGGCAGCGCGCGTCCTCCAGCTCGTTTTGCACTACGACGGCACCGGGTTTTCCGGCTGGCAGGTCCAGACGGATAGACGCACGGTGCAAGGGGAGCTTGAAGCCACGCTCGCCAGGCTCTGTGGCGAGCCGGTGCGAGTAACAGGAGCGGGTCGAACCGACGCGGGCGTACATGCTCGCGGACAATCGGCCAGTGTGCAGGTTGCGGAACATTGGACGCCGGAACGGTTCCGGCGAGTGCTCAATGGACGGTTGCCGCAGGATGTGTGGGTGGAGCGGGTGCACGAGATGGTCCCCGCCTTCCACGCGCGATTCAGCGCGACGGCTCGGCGCTACAGCTACACGATGGGGTTCGGAGCGGACGCGGAGTCGCCTTTTGCGCGGCGGTGGGCAACTCCGCATGACGGGACGTTAGATCGGGATGCGCTCGACTGGTGCGCGGAACGAACGCTGGGATGGCATCGGTTCATCGGATTCGCCGTGCGCGGGACTGCGCCGCCAACTGATGATCACCGATGTGAGGTGCGGCTCTGCCGGTGGCGAGAAGTGACCGGCGGGCTCGTCCTCGACATCGCGGCGAACCGTTTCCTGCACCACATGGTGCGGTTCCTGGTGGGGACGATGCTCGACGTGGCAAGCGGCCGACGAAAGCGCGACGACTTTGTCGCACTCCTCGAAGCCTCAGCTAACGACGAGGTCTCGCCGCCAGCACCGCCTGAAGGGCTCTGCCTCGAGCACGTGACCTACCCCGACGACCTGTACCTAACCGCCTAATGCGACTCTATCTCGCCACGACATCGCCCACCGAAATTCGCTGGGCCAGCGCTTCGACACTGATCGACGGTGTCGTCGCAACGCCGACCATCATCGCCAGTGAACAGCCGGGCGCTGACGTTCGCGAAATCGTCGCCGAGCTCGCGCGTGCGACCTCCCTACCCATCTGTGCGAGCGTCGCCGCGATTGGCGCCAACGACATCTATAAAGGTGCCAAAGAGCTCGCGAAGCTGGCCGACCACCTGATTATCGCGGTGCCGTTTATCGAAGACTCGGCCCCCGCGATCCGGCGCCTCGCTAACGACGGCATCCGCGTCGCGGCCACGCTCGTCTATTCGGCCGCGCAAGGAATTCTTGCCGCGAAAGCGGGCGCCTCGATGGTCACGATCGCCGTTGATGCACTGGAGGCGGTGGGCCAGAGCGGCGACGTCGTCATCCGGCAGCTTCGGCAGGCGTTCGACCACGCGAACACCGAGTGCGACATCGCAGCCGCTGGACCAACAAGCTCCTCGAGCTTCGCGGCCTGCGCCGCTGCGGGGGCAGAAATCGCGGTGGTCACACCGCCGGTCCTCCGCTCGCTCTTACAACACCCGCTGACCGACCGAGGGCTCGATCGCTTCCTCAGCGACATCAGCCGTCGCTCCAAGCCCCGCCGCGCACGATGAATCACGAGCGCTACTCTTCCCCGTTCGCGGAACGCTATGCGTCGCCCGCGATGCTCTCGCTCTGGTCCGCACACACTCGTCACGGATTATGGCGTCGACTCTGGCTCGCCTTGGCAGAGGGCGAGCGCTCCCTTGGGGTCGACATCTCCGAGGCGGCAATCCTCGAGATGCGCGCGCACCTTGACGATATCGACTTCGCTAAAGTCGCCGAGTACGAAAAGCGATTCCGTCACGATGTGATGGCCCATGTGCACGCGTTTGGTGAGGCAGCCCCGGCCGCCCGCGGCGTCATTCACTTGGGTGCTACGTCGGCGTTCGTCACCGACAACGGCGATCTGATTCAGATGCGCCGCGGGCTCGAACTGCTGCGCGCGCGGGTCGTGTCGGTGATTCAGCGATTGGCAATCTTCGCCGCCGAGTGGCGTGCGGAGCCCGCACTGGGCTACACGCATCTGCAGGCCGCACAGCTCACGACCGTCGGCAAGCGCGCCACGTTGTGGATGCAAGACTTAGTGCTGGACATCGCCGAACTCGACCACCGACTCGCGACCCTGCCGCTGCGCGGCGTGAAGGGGACGACCGGTACACAGGCGAGCTTTCTGGAACTCTTCAAGGGTGACCACGCGAAGGTTCGCGAGCTCGACCGGCTCGTGGTGCGCGCCATGGGATTTGAACAGTCGATTCCGGTGAGTGGACAGACGTACTCGCGCAAACTCGACGCACAGGTGCTCAGCATCGTGTCGGGGATTGCCGCGAGCGCTGCAAAATTCGCGAGCGACATGCGCATGCTGCAGTCGTTTGGCGAGATCGAAGAGCCGTTCGAAAAGGAGCAGATCGGCTCGAGCGCCATGGCCTACAAGCGCAACCCCATGCGCTCCGAGCGGATCAACTCGCTCGCGCGCTTTGTGCTGTCGCTTGAGGGGAATGCCAATCAAACGCACAGCGTGCAGTACTTCGAGCGTACGCTCGACGACAGCGCGAACCGTCGTCTCGTGATTCCGGAGGCCTTTCTCGCTACCGATGCGATCCTGATTCTCATGGAGAACATCACCGGCGGGCTCGAAGTGCATCCCGCGCGCATCCGTGCGCGCATCGCCGACGAGCTGCCGTTTATGGCCACGGAGAAGTTGATTGTGAGCGCGGTCGAGGCCGGCGGCGATCGCCAGGTCGCGCACGAGGTGATCCGCCGTCATAGCATTGCCGCGGCACGCGCCATGAAGGACGACGGCGCTCGCAATGACATGCTGGCTCGCTTGGCCGCCGACCCGGAGTTCGGCGTTCCGATGGGGAATCTCGAAGCTACGCTCGATGCCCACCACTTCGTCGGTCGCGCGCCAGAGCAGGTCGACGACTTCCTCGCCGAAGTTATCGCGCCGATCCTGGCCACCGGCCATGCCGCGGCCCCTGCCGCTGAGATTCGCGTATGACGCTCACCGTAGGCAGCACATCACTTCCCCTGCCGCTCGTTGTGCGCGGCAAGGTGCGTGATGTGTACGCTGTAGGAGACGACCGCTTGCTGCTGGTCGCCAGCGACCGCGTCAGCGCGTTCGATGTGGTGATGAACGAACTGGTGCCCTACAAAGGCGCGGTCCTTACGCAGATAACCGCCTGGTGGCTGCGGCAGCTTGGGGAGCTCGTCCCGCACCACATGGTTTCGGCCGATGCTGACGAGATTATCGCGCTCGTCCCAGCACTCGCGCCGCACCGCGACACGTTGGCTGGGCGCTCGATGCTTGGACTTCGTGGGCAGGTGTTTCCTGTGGAGTGTGTGATCCGCGGCTATCTCTCCGGATCCGCGCTGAAAGAGTACCGCGCCACCGGCACACTCGCGGGTGAACGGCTCGCCGAAGGGCTGGTGGAGGCCGATCGATTTGACCCGCCCGTGTTCAGCCCGGCAACAAAAGCAGAAACTGGACACGACGAGAATATCACCATCACGCACGTTCGTGCGCAGCTCGGCGAGGCCGTTGCCGCAGAGCTGGAACGCATGTCGCGCCTGATCTACGAGCGCGGTCGTGACGTGGCCGCCACACGCGGCATTATTATCGCTGACACGAAATTCGAGTTCGCACAGCGGGACGGACGCATCATCCTCGTGGATGAAGTGCTCACGCCCGACAGTTCACGCTTCTGGCCCGCCGATCAGTATCAGCCTGGGCGAACGCAGCCCAGTTTCGACAAGCAACCGCTCCGTGACTGGCTCGACGTCGAACGTCGGGTCGGACGCTGGGACGGCAATGCCCCGCCACCGTCTCTCCCACCCGAGGTAGTCCAGGCGACCAGCGCCCGGTACCTCGATGCCTTCGCGCGCCTGACTGGCGCTCCCCTCGACACTTCGAGTCTCCCGTGAGCGTTGCCAAAGAAGGGATCCCGTTCATTCTGATTGCCGCCGTCGTCGCTGGCGGAGTCTTCGTACTCGCCAACAGTCGCCGGTCGTTCCTCCTCTGGTTACTGGCGTTCCTCTTGACGGTTATTGCGCTGTGGGTGGCGTATTTCTTCCGTGACCCAGAGCGCACGGGACCACGCGGCGAGAAAGTCGTGATTGCGCCAGCCGACGGTCGCATCGTCCTTATTACAGAAGTCGACGAACCGTCGTTCATTCACGGCCGCGCGCTTCGCATCTCGATCTTCATGAACGTGTTCAACGTGCACGTGAACCGGTATCCGGTCGACGGCACCGTGCGCTACGTGCACTACAATCCCGGCAAGTTCCTCAATGCGGCGATTGAGAAGTCGTCGCTCGAGAACGAGCAAATGTCAGTAGGGATCGAGTCGGGACCCTTTCGGATCTTGGTGCGCCAGATTGCAGGACTCGTGGCGCGACGGATCGTGACATACAGCAAGGACGGCGACGTGGTGCAGCAGGGCGAACGCTTCGGGCTCATCCGGTTCGGGTCGCGCGTCGACGTGTTCGTTCCCACCAACAGCACCGTCAAAGTCAAGATTGGCGATACGACTATGAGCGGTACGAGTGTCCTGGCGGAGCTCCCGTAAGGTGCGCGGTCCTCGTCTTCCGCGCCCTTCGATGGTGATGCTGCCGAACGGCTTCACCCTCGCGAATCTGTTCTGCGGCATTTACGCGATTATCCTGGCCGCGAAGGGTGAGCACAGCTTGGCCGTGCGCTTCATCTTGATCGGCGCGATGTGCGACGCCATGGACGGGCGCGTGGCCCGTGCGACCGGTACCGGCTCCCCGTTCGGCGCCGAACTCGACTCACTCGTCGATGCGATCTCCTTTGGCCTCGCGCCCGCGTTGATGATGTATTTCGCGGTGTTACGGCACGACAACTGGGACTGGATTTACGTCTTCTTGTTCTCTGCGTGCGCCGTGATGCGTCTCGCGCGCTTTAACGTTGAGCAGGCGGGACGGGCGAAGAAGTATTTCCGCGGGCTCCCGAGTCCGGCGGCCGGTGGTGTCCTTGCCACGTACTACTGGTTCAGCCAGACACCGTTATACAACGATACGATCTTGGCTGATCTGCCGTGGTACACCCTGCTCCGCTGGCTGATGGCGACCCTGGCGTTCCTGATGATTAGCAATGTGCCGTATCCTGCGTGGCCGACCTTCAGCCTTCGCACCGTGCGCGGGGCAATCGGACTTATCGTGTTCATTGGTCTCGGCATCGGGCTGATTTTTCTGCCGAAGGAGTTCTTCTTCCCTCTTGGAATCACCTATGTGGCGCTTGGACTGCTGGCCGCGGTGATCCGTGGACTTACCGAGCGCCAGCCCGGCGTACCCGAGCCGCACGGCGAAGAGTTTGAACAAGACCTCGACGACGATGACTACGTCGCGACATTAGCCGACGATCTCGAAGATGCGGAGTTCGACGATCCCGCACCGCGCGTTCACGCCAAGCGGCCCGCGCACGCGAACTCGCACGCGAACTCGCACGCGAACTCGCACGCGAAGTCACAGCAGAAAAACCAGCCGCAACAGCCGCGCAACACTCCGCGCCCGAACCGTCATCCCACAGCACCACTCTCGTCCCTTTCTGCCGCGACTCCACAGGCGGAATCCGATGGAGAGGACAACGAAATCGGCGACGCGACATCCGGCGACGAGACATCTGGCGGCGAATCGTCCGCACAGTCAGAGCAGAGCAAGCGTCGCCGTCGCCGTCGCCGCCGCCCACGTGGTGGCCCCCGTACTCCTGACCAGAACATCTCCGAGGATTCGCCAGAATGACGTCGTATCGAGTCGCCGTGCATGTGGTCCCCCGCCGTGGCATCCTGGATCCGCAGGGCAAGGCCGTCACCGAAGCGCTGCATTCGCTGGGCTTCGTGGCCGTTGCTGAAGTACACGTCGGTCGACATCTCGTGATTCAGACCGCCGCCGCTGATGCCACCGCTGCAGAAGCGAGCGTACGCGCGATGTGCGCCAAGCTGCTCGCGAACCCGGTCACCGAAGACTTCGAAATCGCATCCGTGGTGGCCGCGTGAAAGTCGGCATCGTTCGGTTTCCAGGTTCCAACTGCGAAGACGATGCCTACCATGCGATCGTCGACCACCTCGGCGAGGAAGCGGTGATTTTGTGGCATAAGGATCACGACCTCCAAGGCTCCGACGTCGTGATTCTGCCCGGCGGTTTCAGCTACGGTGATTACCTGCGCTCCGGCGCGATTGCGCGATTCAGTCCGATCATGAATGAAGTCGAAGCGCATGCGCAGCGCGGCGGAATCGTCGTCGGGATTTGCAACGGCTTCCAGATTGCCTGTGAAGCCGGGCTTCTCCCCGGCGCACTGCTCAGCAATGATCGTGGCTATCGCTCGATGCCGGTGACGATTCGCGTGGAACATACTGACACGGCCTTCAGCGCCGCGGCGCACGCCGGCCAGTGCCTCACGATGCCGATCGCGCACGGTGACGGGCGGTTTACCGCGGACGACGCGACACTCGACCGACTCGAAGGTGAGGGGCAGGTCATCTTCCGCTACGTCGACGCCGCGGGACATCCGACTGACGCCGCGAATCCCAATGGCACCATGCGCAACATTGCCGGCGTGTGCAACGCGGCCCGCAACGTGATCGGCCTCATGCCGCATCCGGAGCGCGCTATGGAGCCACTGCACGGTTCTACCGATGGGTTGGTCCTGTTCCAATCGCTGCTCGCCACCGCTCGCGCCTGACCTTATCCCGGCTGCCGCTCTCGTGACCGCAACTCCACGCCTAGGCGATCCCGTCATCACGCCGGCCCTCGTGGCCGAACACGGGCTCACCGCTGACGAATACCAGCGCCTCGAACGCATGCTCGAGCGCACCCCTACCTTCACCGAGCTGGGCATCATCAGCGCCCTGTGGAGCGAACACTGCTCCTACAAGCACTCGCGCCCGGTGCTTAAGACACTGCCAACGCAGGCGCCCTGGGTGCTGCAAGGCCCCGGCGAGAATGCGGGGGTTATTAGCATTGGCGACGGCATGGCCGTGGCATTCAAGATTGAGTCGCACAATCACCCATCGGCAGTCGAGCCCTACCAAGGTGCCGCGACGGGCGTCGGCGGAATCCTGCGCGACGTCTTCACGATGGGCGCTCGCCCAATCGCGATGCTCAACTCGCTGCGCTTTGGATCACTCGACACGCCACGCGTGCGGTATCTCGTCGGTGGCGTTGTGAAGGGGATCGGCGATTACGGCAACTGCATGGGTGTTCCCACCGTCGCGGGCGATGTCATGTTCGACGCGGCCTACGAGGGAAATCCGCTGGTCAACGCGATGTGCGTTGGCGTGATGCGCGAAGACGAACTCATTCGCGCGAAGGCAGAAGGCGTCGGGAATCTGATTATGGCAGTTGGTGCGCGCACCGGACGCGACGGCATTCACGGCGCCTCCTTCGCCTCCGAAGATCTCTCCCACGAGAACGACGCAAAGCGTCCGCGTGTGCAGGTCGGCGACCCGTTCACCGAAAAGCTGCTCCTCGAAGCCACGCTTGAACTGATCGCGAGCGGCCACTGCGTCGCAATCCAAGACATGGGCGCGGCGGGACTCACCTCCTCCAGCGCTGAAATGGCGGAGCGTGGCGAAGTCGGCGTGGAGATCGACACCCTGAAGGTGCCGGTCCGCGAAGCGGGGATGACGCCGTACGAGATCCTGCTCAGCGAATCGCAGGAGCGCATGCTCGTCGTGGCGCACAAGGGGCGTGACGCCGAAGTGCGCGCCATTCTGCAGAAGTGGGACCTCACCGCCGCCGT
>JAPLKT010000056.1:14222-19134 GCA_026387895.1 Gemmatimonadota bacterium
TGGCGAAGTTATCGCTGAGCCTGTGTACCGCGTGAAGGAAGGCGATCATGTGGTAGCCGAGTTCCCGGGGACGCGGCTCGTCACCGATTGTCCGTTCTATTATCCAGAGGCTGCGGAGAGCCCGGCGATTGTCGCGCTGCGTGAGCGCGACGTGCACGCCGTTGCGGAACGTGTCGAGGAAGCAGATCCCGCGTGGACGCTCGCGCGCCTGCTCGCAGCACCGACGATCGCCAGCAAGCGGTGGATCTCGCAGCAGTATGACTCTACGGTTCGCGCAAACACCGTGTTTGGCCCCGGCGGTGCCGATGCCGCCGTCGTACGTGTGCGCGGCACCAAGAAGGCGCTCGCCATGAAGACGGACTGCAACGGTCGATACGTCTATCTGGATCCGCGCGTCGGCGGACAGATTGCCGTGGCCGAAGCGGCCCGCAACGTCGCCTGCACTGGAGCGCGCCCGCTCGCGGTCACCAACTGCCTCAACTTCGGAAACCCGAAGCGCCCTGAGATCTTCTTCCAGTTCAAGGAAGCTGTCGCCGGCATGGGCGATGCCTGCCGAGCGCTCGACACGCCGGTCACTGGCGGCAACGTCTCGCTCTACAATGAAAGCCCACTCGGCGCGGTCTACCCCACCCCGACGATCGGGATGGTGGGGCTGATCGAAGACGCTACCAAAGCCGTCGGCTCGGCGTTTCGATTCATAGGCGACGCCATTGTGCTCCTTGGCACGCCAACTGACGAACTCGGCGCGAGCGAATACCTGTCGTGGATTCACGGTGTGGTCGCTGGCGCCCCGCCGGCCTGTGATCTTGCCGCTGAGCGCGCGCTGATTGACACGCTCTGCGAACTCGCGGACAAGAGATTGCTGCGCTCCGCCCACGACTGCAGCGAAGGTGGCCTAGCTGTTGCGCTTGCAGAATCGGCCATTGGCGACCGCGAGCACCCGTTCGGCGTGTCGGTTGACGTTGGCGCGTGGGGCACGTTGCCGCTGCGGGCGCTGTTGTTCGGCGAGGCACAGGGCCGCGTCCTCGTCAGTACCACGAATACAGATGCCGTGATTGCCGTCGCCGAGGCGCACGGCGTTCCGGCGCGCGTCATTGGACAAGTGACCGCCGCACCTACGGGATTTAGCATCACCGGAGGCACGCGCACACTGCGTGCCGACGTCTCGACCCTCTCGATGTCGTTCCACGACGCGCTCCCCGCTGCCATGCGGCGTGCGCCAGCGGACGCCATCACCACGGACCCTGCGGCGGGAGTAACAGCCTGATGTGTGGAATCTTCGGCGTTTCCGGTCACGCAGAC
Source organism: Gemmatimonadota bacterium (assembly GCA_026387895.1). GTDB lineage: Bacteria > Gemmatimonadota > Gemmatimonadetes > Gemmatimonadales > Gemmatimonadaceae > Fen-1231. The sequence continues at coordinate 15,525 of JAPLKT010000056.1, forward strand.
GCAGCAACACTCACGCACCTCGGGCTCTATTCGTTACAGCACCGCGGGCAGGAATCCGCAGGCATCGTTGCTGCTGACGATGGCGGCCAAGCGCACGGCATCCGCGCCATGGGGCTCGTCGGGGAGAAGTTTGGCCCTGAGGTCTTGGAGAAACTCAAGGGTTCAACGGCCATCGGCCACACGCGCTACTCCACCGCCGGCTCGTCGACCATCGAGAATGCGCAGCCCGCCCTTGTGAACTTCAAGGGTGGGCACATCGCCCTCGCGCATAACGGCAACCTCACGAACGCCACTGAGATCCGTGAGAAGCTCGAATCCGTCGGCAGCATCTTCAGCTCCACCATGGATTCCGAAGTACTCGTGCATCGCCTGGCGCGCTCCATGTCGACCCGCCCCGAAGCGCAGATGGCGGAAGCGCTTCAGGGTGTGGAAGGCGCGTACTCGTTGCTCGTGCTGATCAACGACACGCTCCTTGCCGCGCGCGACCCGCACGGCTGGCGCCCGCTCGTCATGGGGAAGCTGGGCGATGCGGTGGTCTTCGCCTCGGAGACGTGCGCCCTCGACATCGTTGGTGCGACGCTCGTTCGTGAAGTGCTCCCAGGGGAGATCGTCGCTGTGGATCGCGATGGCATTCGGTCGCATCAGCTGCCACCGGCCGCCACGCTGCACCGGTGCGTCTTTGAGCATGTGTACTTCGCGCGCCCCGACAGTCAGGTGTTTGGCGGCTCCGTCGACCGCGCACGTCGTGCACTCGGCCGTCGCCTCGCCGTGGAACATCCCGCGCCGGGCGCAGATTTTGTATTCGCTGTGCCTGACTCGTCCAATGCTGCCGCGCTCGGCTACGCCGAACAAGCCAAGCTCCCGCTGGAGCACGCGCTCATTCGCAATCACTACGTGGGACGCACCTTCATTCAGCCCACGCAGGCGGGGCGCGATGCCAAGGTGAAGGTCAAGTTCAATCCCGTGCGCGAGATTCTGCAGGGCAAGAGCGTCGTCATGGTCGACGACTCTATCGTGCGTGGCACCACCACACGGGGGCTGGTAGCGCTCGTGCGAGCCGCCGGGGCGCGCGAAGTGCACATGCGTGTGAGTTCGCCGCCGATCACCGGGCCGTGCTGGTACGGTATCGACACACCCGACAAAGATCAGTTGATTGCAGCCAAGCTTCCCCTCGACAAGATCGCGGACGCGATCGGCGTCGATTCGCTCGGTTACATCTCGCTCGACGGCATGCTCGGCTCCGTGCCCGACGGTCCAAACGGATTCTGCCACGCCTGCTTCTCCGGACAGTATCCCACGCTACCGCCGTCCATCCCGACCAAGCTCCGGCTTGGCAAGCGCTCCTGACCTCACGGCGCTCTGCGCTGCGATAAAAGTGGTCGGCGCTCGCGTTTTTTGTGATCTGGCTTCCCGGAACAATCGCGTTGGGCGTCGACTACGGCAGCCGATTACGGTTCGGTGGCGATGACCCAACGCACGCCGGGCCGATCGTCGAGGGATTGCTGAACATGGGCTTCTTCATGGGCGCGCCAGCGTTGCTTGCGGCGCTCCTCGTGTTCGCGTTCCATGCCTGGCGCACCGAACGGCCCGACTAGCAGCCCAACAGCGCCCCCTCGACGGTTGCCATATCAACATATCTAGATATATTGATATGTATGGTCAACGTACTCCCCGTACTCAAATACACCGCCACCACCTCCCGAGTGGATGGCCATGATTCGCTCAACGCCGCCGAGTCCCGCGCGGCCGGACTCGTGCGCCAGGCAGCCCTGTTCCACGCGCTCTCTGATCCGCGCCGACTGACCATCCTCTCGCACCTGCAAGCGGGCGAGCAGTGTGTCTGTCACCTCCAAGAGGCGATCGACCTCGGCCAATCCCTGCTCTCCTTCCATCTCAAGACGCTGCGTGAAGCTGGTCTGGTTGTGAGCCGCCGCGAAGGACGTTGGATGCACTATCGTCTCGCGCCCGCTGGACTGACTGCCGCCCATGACGCGATTGCCGCACTTCGCACGGCGGCATCCGCTAGCGCGCCGCGCACGCACGTCGTCTGCTGCGACTAATACACGACAACACTCAGAAGCCCCTCAGGAGCCATACCATGGGCACTAAAGTCACCACCATTGTTCGCGAACGCTACGGAAAGGCCGCCCTCTCGATCCTCTCGGGCGAACCGAAAGCCGCCTGCTGCGGCACGGGCGGCTGCTGCGACACCGACCCAATCACCTCGAACCTCTACGAAGCATCGCAAGTCCAAGGCATTCCCGCCGACGCGGTGCTGGCCTCGCTGGGATGCGGAAACCCAACAGCCCTCGCCGAACTCAAGGCGGGCGAGACGGTGCTCGACTTGGGCTCGGGTGGCGGCATCGATGTGCTCCTCTCAGCGCAGCGCGTGGGCCCCACCGGGAAAGCCTACGGCCTCGACATGACCGACGAGATGCTCGAGCTCGCCAACAAGAACAAGGAAGCGGCCGGCGCCACCAACGTCGAGTTCCTCCGCGGCGAGATCACGCAGATTCCGCTCCCAGACAACTCGGTCGACGTGATCATCTCGAACTGCGTGATCAACTTGGCGCACGACAAATCGATGGTCCTGCGCGAAGCCTTCCGTGTGCTTAAACCGGGGGGACGCTTTGCGGTCTCCGATGTGATCACGCGCGGCGAGGTCCCCTCCGAAGTGCGTCGGTCGGCGGAGATGTGGGTCGGCTGCATGGCCGGCGCGCTCGAAGAAGAACAGTTCCTGCGCATGCTGCGGGCCGCGGGCTTCGAGAACCCGAGCATCGAGCCCACGCGCATCTACACGACGGACGACGCACGCATCGTCGCCGAAAGTGCGGGACTCGACGTCAATCGCTTCGCCGCCGAGATCGATGGCAAGTTTATGAGCGGCTTCGTGCGCGCGACCAAGCCGTGAGCAGTTCGCACACCATACGCGCAGCGGTCCCCAATGATTTTGCCGGGATCGCTGCGTTGTTAGCCGATGTCGAACTCCCCTTCGATGACATCAGCCCAACACTCGATGGGTTCTTTGTCGCCGAACGGGGCGCGTCTATTCTTGGCACGATCGGTTTGGAGCGCTACGGCAACGCGGCGCTCGTGCGCTCCGTCGCTGTGCATTCCGACGCGCGCGGAACTGGACTGGGCGGCGCACTCGTTGCGCGCGCCATCAACGCCGCACGCACGGACGGTATCCGCGACCTCTACCTCCTGACCACTACGGCCGCCGACTGGGCGCCGCGCTTTGGCTTCACTCTGATTCCTCGCGACCAGGTAAATGAAGCGGTACGCCAGTCACCGCAGTTCCTCGGCGGCACCTGTACCAGCGCCGTCGCCATGCACCTCGGTCTCACCTACTAATGCGCCTCGCCCTCATTTCTGATATCCACGCCAACCTCCCCGCCCTGCGCGCGGTGTTGGCAGACATCGATGCGCGTCCGGACATCACCGGCACCTTCCACATTGGCGATCTCGTGGGCTACGCACCCTGGCCCAACGAAGTGGTCGCGGAACTGCGCGCACGCGGGATCAACTGCGTCAATACCAAAGGGCATGCCGACACCTTTGGCGACCACGCCAAGCACTTCGGCCATGCGTTTGGGGGACTGGCCACCTG
>JAPLKT010000134.1 GCA_026387895.1 Gemmatimonadota bacterium
GGCGCGTTCCCTTCGGGCGCGTTCCCTTCGGGCGCGTTCCCTTCGGAAGCTGACGGACCAGCTCGCGTAAGTCGTGCCCCCCGCGCACGCGCCGTCACGGAGTGAGCACAATCCGTCCCTCGTGTACCGAAACGTCGAAGGTGTCTCCCACGGCAACGCCAGCCCCGGCGAGCAGCGCTTTACTGATGCGCAGCCCTTGGCTGTTGCCCCACTTCTGCAGTGTTGTGATTGACATGGCGGGTGATAGGGATATACGAAGTATATCCGGTATCCGAACGCCTTGGCTAGTCTCTGGAATGGTAGGATGGGTCATGGCGGGAACCATTGTCTGGCGTCCCTCGTCGAGCGTCATCAATCCCGTGCCTGTCGAATCCTTTGATTGCATGCTGCCACATGCAACACGGGGGGCCGTCAGCTGACGGCCCCCCGTGTGTCCTGCTGAGATCGCGTGCTACTCCTTGGCCACCACGATCGCCGGCTGTCCCGCCGCCTTTCGCTTGGCATTCACCGCGGCGAGCCCGGTGGTCTTCATCGTGGTCCACTGCGCGAGGATCGCGGTCATCTCGGCCTTGGCCTTGGTGCACGCCTCCACCTGCGTGGCTGTCGGTGTCACATCGGCCGCCTGCATCGCCATCGCCGCCGAGTTGAGCGAAGCAATCACCGATTCCAGCGTCGGGGTTGCCGCGGCGCCACCAGCACCGCCACGTCCACCACCACCACCGCCGCCCCCACGTCCACCGCGGCCACCACCTCCAACTGCGGGTGCCGGCGCAATCTTCTCAATCTGCGCCCTGAGCGCGTCGGCTTCGGCGCTGGCGTTCTTGCTGAGCGCGTCTACGAGTGCGCGGGCGTCCGTGAACGCATTCCGCGTCGCCTTGGCGCCGCTGTACATCGCGTTGGTGAGCGTCGTGAGCTGCGTCAGCCCCGCCGCCGAGGTCTTCACGCGCGGGTCGAGCTTGAGCGTGATCGGCTGGGTGTAGCTCTTGCCGTCGACCGTCAATCGCACGGTGTACGTCCCCGGCTGCGCCCAGGGCGAGCCTGGCGACGTGTACGTGCGTCCTGGCACTGCGCCGCTCGATCCATCGCTGCCGCCGCGTCCACCGCCGCCCGCGCCAATGGGATCCATGTGCAGATCCCAGTTGAAGCGATGCATGCCGCGCGTTGCGCCCAGCGTGAGCGACGGAGCGGGCCAGTACAGCGGCAGCCCGCAATCCGCCGCGTTCGGGTTCGATTGGCAGATCTGATTGTACTTGTCCGGATCTGTGGCCGGCTCCGCACTCATTTTGCGATCGTCGCTCGTGTAGGAGCGCATCACCGCTCCGGACTTGTCGAGAATCTCCAGCTTCACCGGACCACTCGCATTCGACGCGAGATAGTAGTCAATGATGCCACCCGGCGCCGGGTTCTCACCAGCTGGTACTTCCGGCGGCCACGGGGTCGGATCGTTGGTGGCGAAACGCACGCGCAGCGCGGTGGACGGCTTGAAGAGGAAGTGGCCATTGGCCGAGGTCATTTCCGCCATCTGCCGCAGCGGCGTGACGTTGTCGAGGATCCAGTAGCCACGCCCGTGCGTGCCGGCCACGAGATCGCTGCACTGGCAAATGCTGTCGTCCTTCACCTGGATGTCGCGCACCGAGATCGACGGCATGTCGACCTTGAGCGACTGCCAGTGATCGCCATCGTCGAAGCTCACCCAGACCTGCAGATCGGTGGCGGCATAGAGCAGCCCCTTCTTGCGTGGGTCTTCGCGAATCGAGTTGGCGACCGCGCCACCGGCGATCCCGGTGTTGATCTCCGTCCACGTCTTGCCGCCATCGTGCGTGCGGAAGAAGTGTGGGTTGAGATCGTCAATGCGCAGCGTGTTCGCCGCGGCATAGGCGGTCTGCGAATCAAAGTGCCCCGCTTCGATGTTGAAAATGCGGGTCCACGGCTTGATGCTGGCCGGCGTCACATTGCTCCACTTGGCGCCGCCATCGGTCGTGACCGAAATCGTGCCGTCGTCGGTGCCGGTCCAGATGATCCCAATGTTCTTGCTCGACAGCGACATCGCGGTGATTGCACCGGCGGCGTTTGCTGTGACACTCGACGCATACTTACCTGCCGTCGAGGGAACCCCCCAGGTCGCGCCGCGCGTCAGATCGCCGCTGATGCGTGTCCAGCTATGCGCGCGATCCGTGCTCTTCCACACCACGTTCGATGCGTAGAACAGGGTGTTGTGATCCACCGGCGACC
>JAPLKT010000074.1 GCA_026387895.1 Gemmatimonadota bacterium
CTCGACGGCCGGCGTCGGCTACTGCTGGGGGTTCAATGGTGCGGGACAGGTGGGCGACAGTTCGCGCACGAATCGCTCGGTCCCGACGCTCGTCCGGGGCAACCTGCGGTTCAGCAAGATTTCCACGGGTGCTGCACATAGCTGCGGACTGACGACGGCGGGCCTCGCGTATTGCTGGGGCTTGAACGTCGCGGGACAGCTGGGCGACAGCACGTGGGGGAACTTCTCCGCAGTGCCACGCGCCGTGAAGATGCCGGCGGGGGTGACGTTCACGGACGTGTCGGCCGGGAGCGGCTTCACCTGCGCGATTTCGAACGCGGGTAACGCCTACTGCTGGGGCTACGGCCGCGATGGCGCGCTGGGCGCTGGCACAACGACGACCGTCAACATCCCCATGGCGATTGTTGGCCTGAGTGGGCTCACCTCGATCTCGGCGGGCACCTCGCACACCTGTGCCCTCACCAGTGCCGGCGCCGCCTGGTGCTGGGGCCAGAGCAATGCCGTTGGCGATGGTGCTGACCTCGGCGCGGGGACTTTGGTGTCGCGGTTGTCGCCCACTGTGGTGCGCGGTGGGCACCAGTTTACGGAAATCAGCGCGGGCGATGAGAAGAGCTGTGCGGCGAAAGCTGATGGATCGCTCTGGTGCTGGGGCAATGACGGGTACGGCCAGCTCGGCGACAACGTATCCAGCGGCCCCACGCAGACAGCGCCCGTGCCCGTGATGGGAACAGGGTCGCAGATTGTGTCCGGCGGCTTCCAGCAGACAATGGGACACACCTGCGCGCTTGCGACCGGTGGACTCGGGGTCATGTGCTGGGGGCAGAACGGCTCAGGGCAACTCGGTGACGGGACCGCGACGACGCGGACCCTGCCGTCTTCCGTGGTGTTCGCCGCGGGCACGAGCAGTGGTGCGGCGACCATGCGTCAAGATGGCGGATCGTTTCAGCAGGCAGGCGTGATCAATGCGGCCGTGACCAGCGCACCGACGTTGGCCATTCGGGATTCGCGATCCAATGGCGTCGCGGGGGTGACGGTCACGTTCAGTGTGGTGAGTGGCGGCGGATCCGTCGCGGGCGGGACCACCACCACGAATGCTTCGGGAAGCGCATCCGTCGGAAGCTGGGTGCTGGGGTCGTCCGTCGGCATTCAAGTGCTGAAAGCGACCGCCGCGATGGCGAATGGCACGAGCGCGTCGGTGCTCTTCTACGCGAAGGCGACCGCGAGCGCCGCAGCTGCGACGATGGTGAAGGTTGACGGTGACAGCATTACTCGGTCACAGGGGGTGCCACTGCTCACGCCGACGGTTCGAGTACTCACGGCGGCCGGAACAGCCGCTGCGGGCATTCCCGTCACGTTCGCCTTGTCGAGTGGCGGCTATGCATTCGTTACGAGCGACAGCACCGGATTGGCGGTGATGGGGGTGGATTCACTCTACACACTGGCGCTCGCAACGCCGTCGACCGTCACCATTACCGCGTCGGCATCAGGCGTTTCCGCTGGCGTAACCTTTACCTACTTCCATCCCGGCGTGAATGCGGGTGCGACGCTCCGCAACACGCACTGTGCCCTCGCGAAAGCGGGAACCCTGTATTGCTGGGGCGAGGGCGAACGGGGACAGCTTGGTGACGGGACCACCACCAGCGCGCGCAACTATGCCCGCCCAGTGTCGGGCTCCCAACTCTTCGCGAAAGTCTCGGATGGCTTCTCGCAGCACGCATGCGCCCTGACCGCGGCGGGGGCGGCCTATTGCTGGGGTGCGAACCATGCCGGACAGCTCGGTGACGGCACGACCACAGATCGCACCGCCCCCGTTGCAGTCGCAACCACCGTAATCTTCACGCAGATCGTCACTCTCGAAAGTACGACCTGCGCACTGACGACGTCAGGAAGTGTCTACTGCTGGGGCTACATGCAGTCCTCCGGGATGGGCCACGTGGAACTCCGCGACCGTCGGTCGCGGAGCCCAGTGCTCGTCACCCTGGGAACGGCCAACTTCAAGCAGATCGCGCTGTGGGTAAATGGAATCTGCGGGGTGACGCTCGCGGGGCAGGTGTTGTGCGCCGGCGAAAACTCGGTGGGGTTAGTGGGGGATGGGACCTTTACCAACCGGTTTGCCTTCACGCCGATTCTTGGTGGACTCACCGTCGCGCGCATCGCAGGCTCCACACAGACTATGTGTGCCGTTACCACGAGCGGGAACGTAGCATGCTGGGGCGCTGGCGGCGCCGCTGGAGCACTCGGCGACGGCACCACGACGGACGCTCGAAACTTCCCAAGCGAGATTGTTCCCGATGATGGACGGTTCGTCGACGTCTCGATTGGCAACTTCTCGGTTTGTGCTCGGCGCTATGACGGACATCTCTTTTGCTGGGGCTCGAACAATGGCGGGCAGCTTGGCCTTGGTGACACGCAGGCCCGAACCTCACCAGTCGAGCTTCAGGGCATGGCGTTTGTGGATGCAGGAACAGTGAGCTACCGCGGCCGCTGTGGTCGGGTGGTCAGCGGAGAACTCTATTGCTGGGGCCAGAACAGCTACGGGCAGCTGGGTGACAGCACCACCGACGTGTCGAATACCGCACGGCGCACGACTCCCGCGATGGTCGTCGGGTGGCCCGATGGTCCGAATGCAGGCATTGCCGCGACGATTCTCCCGACGACGACTTGGTTGAACGGACGATCAGCGGCCGCGGGGGCGACGCTCACCACACCGCCACAGGTGTTGGTGCGCGATCGACTCGGGCGTCCCGTGGTTGGGACCACCGTGACATTTAGCATTCTCAGTGGGGGCGGCACCCTCATTGGAAGCATCGTCAAGACCGATTCCACTGGGCTCGCGTCCACCTTGGGTTACATACTCCCGTCCAACGCGGCGGCGATTACCATCGGCGCGGTGGTCGATGGGCTGCCGATGCTGACACTGACGGTGACTTCGTACGTGACGAATAGCGCAGCAACGGTCGCGATTGCCTTTGGCGATCAGCAGCGACAGTTCGCCAGTGCCGCGCTCCCGGGTTTGATCGGTGTGATTGTGCGGGACGGTGGCGGAAATCCGCTGTCCGGGATCACCGTGAACTTCGCGGTCACCGCGGGAGCTGGCTCGGTCTCGACGGCCGCGGTATCGACCGATGCCAACGGCATCGGCCGTGTGAGATACACGTTGGGCTCCGCCCTGTCGACCACGAACACGGCGACCGCCACAGTCGGCGGTCTATCGCCGGTAACGTTCACGGCCGCCACTGTAGGATCATACAGCGCAGGCAATGCCATCTGTGCCCTGAATAGCTCCGGGAGCGCCGCATGCTGGGGGAGCAACGGGCGCGGTCAGATTGGTGACCAAACGCTGACGCAGCGCAACGTTCCCACCGCCGTGTACGGTGGGCTGACGTTCACAAAACTTTCGTTGGGCACTGCAGATCACACCTGCGGTCTGACGGCCGCTGGCGCGACATATTGCTGGGGTTCGAATAGCTTCGGTGAGCTTGGCGACGGCACCGATACCGACCGCACACTCCCAGTGGGGGTGCAGGGCGGCCTCGTGTTCACCCAGCTTGCGGTGAGTCGGACCTCGAGCTGCGGTCTGACTGCCGCCGGCGCGATGTACTGCTGGGGCTCCAACGATCTGTCGCTCCTCGGCGACGGTGTGCTGGGCACGACCTCGCTCACGCCGCAGCTCGTCAACACCGGCGGCGTCGCGTTCTCACAGATCGGCATCGGCCGAAACCTTGCGTGCGGACTTTCGACCGCCGGCGCCCTGTATTGCTGGGGCGGCGGCGGCTTCACCGCGGATGGGACCAAGGGCGGATCGCCCGTCAATGCGGCCTTCACCGTACGGCCGACCCCCACGCTCGTCAATGATGGACGCAGCTACAAGCTGCTGCGGGTCGGCGAGCAGTTTGCCTGCGCGATCACGACAACGAACACGACGCTCTGCTGGGGAGGGAACAGTCAGGGGCAGCTCGGGAATGGGCTCACGGTGAACATGACCTCTCCCACTGAAGTCGTTACCACACAATCGTTCGCAAGTCTCTCGGTTGGATACTTCCACGCGTGCGGGATTGACGCCGGCGGCGCGCTCTGGTGCTGGGGCTCCGGCGGCAGTGATGGCCGTCTCGCCGACGGCACGACCGCGAATCGTACGCTCCCGGTCGTAGCGCTCGGTGGATTGACACTCACCTCGGTGCGCGTCTCCGGCAACAACACCTGCGCCATCAGCACGGGCGGCGTGCCATTCTGCGCGGGCTATGGCAGCACTGGCGCTATCGGGAATAGCGGGACGAGCAGCTCGTCGGTGCTCACGCCGACCAACTGGATCACCGGCACCGCGGGCACCGCAATCGCCGTGATTGCGAATACCAACCCCGCGGCATCGGCCGCCGCCGGCACGACGCTCGCCTATCCGCTCTCGGTGAAGGTGCGCGATTACGCCGGGACCGGTGTGGCGAGTGTCTCTGTGACCTTCACGGTCACGAGCGGCGGCGGCTCGCTCGCCACCACAACTGTTGTCACCAATGGCAGCGGGATCGCCACGATTCCTGCGTGGATTCTCGGTTCCACCCCTGGCATCAACACTGTCACCGCGACGGTCTCCGGTCTCGGAAACGTCGTGTTCACTGTCACTGGCACCTAACGTCATGCGCCGTCCCCTCCTGCGACTGGGTCTCGCGGCGGTCAGCGCGCTCCTTGCGAGCGCCCCGACCGGACTTGTTGCGCAATCACCGGTGAGTGTCTTGGTCGGCGCAACGCCGGCGGCGCAAGTATCGCCCGGTGGAAAGATCGCGATTCCTCTGGTCGTGACCCCGAGTGCTGGTGGGAACCTCGCCTCACTCTCAGCGCAGCTGAACTGGGCGGCAGGACGCCTGACGTTGGACTCTGTTGCCGCCGCCGGATTCGGCACGCTGACCACGAACAGCGCCGACGCGGCGAACGGCATCGCCGCGCTCTCGCTGTTCAATACCACCGGCGCGACCACGCGCACCACGGTGGCGACGCTGTATTTTACCGCGCAGTCCACCGTGGGTGGCACGCGTGTCGCCTTGCAGGGCATCTCTGGCGGCACTGATGCGGGCGTCTCCCTTGGCGCCGCCCTGCAGTCCCGCGCGCTCGATGTCTGCGTCGTGCCCTTCGGCAAGTGGGGCGATGTCAACGGCGATGCGGTCGTGAACATTCTGGACGCGCAACAGGTGTCGCGGTTAGCGGTTGCGCTACCGATTGCGAACCCGCTCTATATGAGCAATGCCGGCGACGTCAACGCCGACGACGCGGTGAACATCATCGATGCGCAGCAAATCGCCCGCGCCGCAATCGGCCTGACCGCCGCCGCGCGCACCGGCACGCCCACGGGAATCGTGCCCACCGTCGCTACCGTCCTCGTCACCCCTGCGTCGCAGGGGTTATCGATTGGACAGGTGCTCGCGCTCGCACCGGCCGTTCGCGATAGCGTCGGAACACCCCTGGCGGGGTGCTTTCGTACCACCTGGAGCTCCAGCGATCCGACCAAAGCGACGGTGGACTCCACCGGCCTCGTGACCGCGATCGCGAACGGGTCGACCACCATCACGATGACGACCGCGGGTCGTACCGCGCAAACATCGCTCACGGTGGGAGCAGCGCCAGCCCAGGGGCTCCGCGTCACCGTAACATCGCCGGTCGCAGTCCGCGGGTACTTGGCGTGGAGCAAGTCGATGGACAGCACCTACGTCACGACCTTCACAACGCTCGCGACCACCGCTCGATCGGCGACGATCGATATTCCCGCACCTATCGCGGGTAACTACGAGTTCCGCATTGCCGCGATCGATTCGCTCAGTGGCGACACCCTGAACCCCCGTGTCGCAGCCACGGGTGCCAAGATAGGAGTACCGGTTGTCCTCGGCGCGATGACTCCCGTCGCCGTGACCTTGGGTGTCCCGAGCATCAGCATCGCGCCGAGTAGCGCGACGCCCACAGCCGCCGGCGTCCAACCAGCGGTCAGCTGGACGATTAACGATCCCTCCGGCCTGTTCACCGACCAGCTCACGACGGCGTACTGCGGTTTCATGCGGTATCGGATGAACACGCCGTGGACCTCGGACGAAAAGCCAGTGAACGAGCCGGCTACGTTCTCGAATTTTGACGACTGTCCGCAAGTCAGCAATCTCAGCACCTATACCACACACCTCCCGGCCTCGACACGATCGGGCCGGATGTATTGGCAGGTGTTACAGCAAGCGTTTGTCCCCGGCGACTACAGCATCTTTCCGACGCTATACGGGCCACGCTTGGCATACGGCGATACGTTGGCGAGCACAGTCATCACCGCGCCGCTGCAGGGGATTGCAGTGACCTTCACGGCTCCGGTGGCGGGAACGCGCTACGTCGCACAGGTGACGGGCACGTCGTTGGCGAATCCGATCATCAAGGTTTTGGATACGACCTTGGTCTCGGCAGGTAGGGTAACGATTCCAACGCCGGCGGGAACAGGCTACACCGTGCGCGTCATGGAAATCGACGTGCGCGACACGTCCAAGGTGACTGTCATCAGCGCAGTCAAACTCACCAACCTTTCGGTTGCAGCGGGCGCGATCACAGCCGCGAACGCCGTCCTGACGCCGATCACGTTCAATCTTTCTGCGACGCCAACCTCGGCACTCGTCGGCGAAAAAATCACCGTGACCGGAACGATCACGGAGCCCACGGGAATCCTCTGCCTAAGCGGCGGTGTCTTCTACAGCTCGACTCCGTTTACCCGCGATGACGGCGGGACGGTTGCGTATGCTACCACCAACTGCACAACAGGGACGTTCACCGCGACACTGCCAGCGCAGCTGGCAGCGGGATCGCTCTATTATCAAGTGCGGGCTGGTTCGTCCTACGCGACGGACGATGGCTGGGTCCAGCTGCGGCTTCACGCCCCGTTGATCGCCGCGGGTGACACGTTGCGTCGCATTGCGATAAACGCGGTGACCCAGGGCGTGACCATCAACGTCACGTCGCCCGTGGCTGCGAGCCGATTCCTGGTGACGGTCGACAGTGGTGGGCTCGTTGCGGCTGGGTTGCCAGTGCGCACCAGCTTCCTGCGTCAGGGCAACTTTGCGCGGTCCGCCGCGCTCACGATTCCGCTCCCGGTCGGCACCGGATACCGGATTCGCGTGCTGGTCGTCGATTCGGCTGCCTACTGGCCCGAAGACCAGCCCCTCATCACCGCGGGCATCCGGTTGTCAGGCATCGCGGTCACGGCGAACACCATTACCACTGTCGCTGCCACCGCGCTGTCGGAATCGCTCGCACTCAGCGTGCCCGCCACCGCGACCGTGGGCAGCTCGGTCACAGCGAACATCACGCTGACGGATCCGGCCGAGTTCTTCGACGACCGCTTCTTTAGCACGGCGAGCGGCAGCACGAGCTGCCTCCCCTTCGTAGTGCTCAATCCGGGAAGGTTTATTTATGAACGGACTGGGACAACCACCGCGTCTGGTTGCGTCTTTGGCTCATTGACGGGCCGCACGCTCGTGGGTACGATTGCGCTCCCGATGCCGAGCGACACCACGACGTTGAGCGCGCAGGTCTCTACGACGGGGCCGTACGCCACGCTGGTCGGTCCGAACAACGTGTCGATGGGCATCATGCCGTTTTTGATCGCGCCGAGTTTGCAGTTGGGTCAGACGCCGCCGGTGATTTCGGTGCGTCCGGCGCCGCAGGCATTCCGGGTCACGCTTAACTCGCCGGTTGCTGCGTCGAAGTTCGTGACTGTGCTCGACGGCGGTTCGCTCACTACCCCGTATGTGCAGGTGCAGCAGACTACGAATCCGACCAGCTCACTGACGTATGATGTCCCGGCGTCGGTTGGCACTGGCTATCGGCTTCGGATCGCCGTGATTGACTCGCGTGATGCCGCTGGTCAGCGCGTGATTGCCGGCGGGTCGGTGTCAGGGCTGCCGGTGACAGCGAACAACCTCACAGGCCTCACGCTGCAAGCGAGTTTAGTTGTGGTCACAGATTCCACGGCGGCGTCACAACTCGTTGGCAATCCGCCGGCGTTCGCATGGAAGGTGTTTGATCCGTCGGATCTCTTGAGCACCGGCACGCCCGGGGGCTGCGCGTATTTTCAGACCGGCAGCATCGCGACCGATATCTCTGCGTCGACGGTTGCGTGCGGCAGCGTGACCGCCGCTCCGTCTGGGCACGTGGTCCGCTATGCCCCGACCGTCACAGTGCAGGCGGCAATCCCGACGGCACCGACGAGTCTCTATTATCAGACGAACATCGGGACCTGCTATGCAGGGGCCGCGGGCACTTGGGTGTGCTTGAACATCACGTCGCCCTTTGTTGGTGCAGGGGAGAGCCAGAAAACCATCGCTGTGGTGCAGCCGACGCAGGGACTGACGCTGAACATCACGAATACGAACGCGGCCTCGCAGTATTTCGTGGTGGTCGACAGCGGCGGCTTGGCCGCGCCGCTCGGCTTTGCGCGCACTGTCTCGCGCGCGACGACAGCCACCTTGAAGATTCCGGTCGCAGTGGGATCTGGGTACCGCGTGCGCGTCATGACCGTGGATTCGGCGGCGACGTGGCCCTTGAGCAGTCCCACGATTCGCGCCGGAATGCGCATCTCCGGCGTGAGTGTCAGTACCAATGCCTTGACCACCCTCACGATCACGACGCAGGCGACGAACCTCACGCTCACGGCACCCACGACCGTCACTGCCGCGCAAGGGACTGCCGTGAAACTCGGACTTCGGGACCCCTCGGAGTGGTTCGTGACACCGTACTTCTGCGGTTATGTAATCCACTCGATGAAACCCTTCACGACGGACGGTTCAGGGTCCTATACAGCTGTCTGCAACTCACCGACCACCATCGGCCGGGACAGTATGACAGTGCTGGACACGCTCGCGGCGCAGGGGGCCGCGGGTACACTGTATATTCAGGGATATTTCTATGCGCCCGCATTGACCGTCGGAACAAGCACCGTTTACCCACGCATCTTCGCGCCCAGCTTGGAGCGTAGTCAATCCTTGCGGACCGTGTCTGTAACGGCGCTGACATCGTCCATCAGGGTGTCCATCACCAGTCCGGCTGCGCGCCGTTACTTCATTTCCATTGATTCGGGCGGGCTGTCGACTCCGCTGGTGCAAGTCATCGACGGGACCGCCATGACGTCGGGGACCGTTACGATTCCAGCGCCGCCTGGCACGGGATATCGAGTGCGCGTGGCTGCGGTCGATTCTGTGCCCGGCGCGTACGCGAACTTCCAGAATGGCATCCTCGCGAGCGGCGCCATTAGTGGCGTCAGCGTCACCTCTGGGGCGACGACACAGGTGAACGTGTCCGCGACGGCTGTGACGTTGGTCACCTACGCGCCCGTCACGGCCGTCAATACCGCACCGCGCGTCTCGGTCACCGTCACGGATCCGGGGCGTTGGATGAGCATTGGGGAGCTCCCAGCGGGGGTAGCGCCGTTGGCC
>JAPLKT010000118.1 GCA_026387895.1 Gemmatimonadota bacterium
GCCACTGTAGCCGCTGCCCTTCTGGCATCGCCTTGACGGTTGCCGCGCCCTCACCGCCAATCTGCAGCGCGACGTGCATATGATGGCGCCAGAGCGCACCCATCCACGAGACGGCCGGACCGACGATTATCGCCGAGTAGGTCGGCCGGCGCACGAGCTGCTCGTCGAGGTAACGATGTCGCTCGCCCTCACGGGCTGCGTTGGCCGAGAGGTTCCGCGGGATCGGCTGTGTGTACATCGCGAGTTGCACCAGCACTCCGGCAACCATCGCGCGGGACGCCCACGGGAAATATTTGTGTGCTCGTCCTAGTGGCGCGGTGCTCCAAACGCCGAGCAAACACTGAAGCATCGCAGGGGCGAGCAGGCGTGCTTCTGCATGCACCGTGAGAAATATCAAAATATTGAGTACGCCGACGAGGAGCAGCGGCTGGTCCAATATCGTCAGCACCAACGTGCTGTCGGTGGAATGTCTTCCGCTCATCGCTACGATCACGGCAAGAGCAATGGCTAACGGAACGAGCCATTTGAACAGGAGGAGAAAGCTCCCGGTCCAAGAGCGAACAGCCTGTGCGACGCTGAGTGATGGGACGGCGTTAGCGGGGATGCCATTTGCCCACCGTTCCGGATCTGACCACGGGAGATAGGTCCGTGTGCCCGCTCGGAGATCGTGAAATGGTACGGCTACGCCAGTAGGAAACACGAGGCGCTTCTTTGTTGCGTGGGGCCCGAGGTCTCCATCTGGCGTGCGTCGCTCTAGGTCACCCAAGTACCAGCGCGCGTTGAGCGGACCGACGCTCCCGAGGGTCGGATGTCCCGCGCGGATGCTCAGCGTCACCACGAACGCGCCTGCAATGGCGGCGGCGGCGCCGATTAGGGGGAGCGGCAACAAACGCCAGTTGCCTGCTCGAACACATCGAAAGGAAGCAATCGCCAGCGCCACCACCAGCCAGGGCCAGATGCTGGTTTTCACGAGAAATCCAGCGCCGGCGATGGCGCCGAGGATGAGCTGCTCGCGCTTATTGTGTGCCGGAAGGCGAACAATAAAGAGCAGTAGCAAAACGCACAGCAGCAGATCTGGGGTCAGCACTTCCTGCGTGAGCCACCGCAACTCGATCCAGGCACATCCCCAAAATACCGCGCGTTGCGCGAGGGCCGGCACTCGCGCTCGGACGGATAACACGGAAAGCCACAGCGCCGCAATCGCCAGCAGCGCCTGCAGTAGGTGTGCGACGGAAAGAAACAGCGCACGATCCTCGCCGGCCAACCAGACGACCGGAACGAGGAGCAGTGAATAGCCCGGGGACCAATACCCCTGAATCGCCTCCGACCACTGCCCACGAGCGAACAGTTCCGCGTTCTCAAAATACGCGACGCCGTCTGGCGTCAGCGTGGTTCTTGCATAGTACGCGATGAAAAGCAGTATGAATGCTGCAATGGCCGCGTCAATTAGCAGCCGCGGCTGTGCTGTTACCTGTCCCCCCGCTCGAGGTGTCGCTTTTCGACTCATCTGTTCAGCCGCATCCCGATCGGCAACGACCGAATGCGTTTCCCGGTCGCCTCGAACAGGGCGTTGCACGAGCGCGAGACTCGACTCATTGAATGTCCTGGGCTTTCTCGCAAGCAGCGGAGCCTGTCAAGGAGTTTGATACACCGGGTAAACTGAGTTTACTGAGCAACGTCCCCTGAAGCGAGGAGCTTGGGTGGGTTGATTCA
This sequence comes from Gemmatimonadota bacterium, assembly GCA_026387895.1. GTDB lineage: Bacteria > Gemmatimonadota > Gemmatimonadetes > Gemmatimonadales > Gemmatimonadaceae > Fen-1231. The sequence continues at coordinate 1,714 of JAPLKT010000118.1, forward strand.
TGCCGCGGTGGGCGGCAGGGCGGGGCGGCAATTGCGAGGCACTGTCTGTGGTGTTACAATTGTCATCTCTAAAGCTCTGCGTCACGAACGACTAGGCTGATCAACCGGGGAGTGCTTCCTATGCGTTGCGCGACAAGCCCATTTGGAGCTGCCTTCATCGGTATCACGGC
>JAPLKT010000023.1 GCA_026387895.1 Gemmatimonadota bacterium
CGGATCAGCCTCGACGGCGGGACGCTCGTCCACGGTCACGTCCGCCGTAGCGCTGCGAGAAACGGGCTGAGCTACTTCTAGCGGGGCCTCGAACGGATCGCTGGCGGCTGCGGATGGACTTCGATCAGATCGAACTCATCGCCAGCGAGTTCGGATTCGTCGCTGAGCGCGAGGAGGAGTACGCTGCCTCCGCGGTCGAGACGGTCAAGGACGCGCCAGAGACTCTCAAGTTCCGTCCCCCCGTCGTCACGATCATGGGTCACGTTGACCATGGCAAGACGTCGCTGCTCGACTATATCCGAAAGGCGAATGTTGTCGCAGGTGAAGCCGGCGGCATCACGCAGCACATCGGTGCGTACCACGTCACCACGCCGAGTGGCAAGATGGTCACGTTCCTCGACACCCCGGGTCACGAAGCCTTTACGGCTATGCGCGCGCGCGGTGCCCAGGTCACGGACATCGTTATTCTCGTCGTCGCTGCTGATGACTCGATCATGCCGCAAACGATCGAAGCCATCTCGCACGCCAAGAACGCCGGCGTCCCGATCATCGTCGCAATCAATAAGTGCGATCTCCCGGCCGCGAACCCGATGCAGGTCAAGCAGGAACTGCTCCAGCACGGTGTCGTGCTCGAAGACTTCGGCGGTCAGACCCTGCATTCTGAGATCTCGGCCAAGAAGGGTACCGGCGTCACCGAGCTCATCGATCAGATCCTCCTGCAGAGCGAAATCCTCGATCTGAAGGCGAATCCCGATCGTCGTGCGACGGGCTCCGTCGTCGAAGCGCAGCTCGATGCAGGCAAGGGACCGGTGGCCACGATTCTTGTGCAGGCCGGCACCCTCCATGTGGGCGATGACTTTATTTGCGGGCTCTTCTCCGGTCGTGTGCGTGCGCTGCTCGACGAGCGTGGCAAGGCGATCAAGGAAGCGGGCCCCGCCATTCCGGTGCAGGTGCTCGGTATGGTCGGCGTGCCGATGGCCGGCGATCAGTTCTTGGTGGTGGAAGACTCCGCCGAAGCGCGTGAAATTGCGCAGCGTCGTGAGCGTCTCGACCGCGAAGCCAAGAGCCGTCGGACCAGCAAAGGTGCGGTGTCACTCGAAGATTTTATGGCACACGCCGCGGAAGGCCAGCGTCGCAGCCTGAAGCTGCTCATCAAGGCCGATCAGGGCGGTCCGGCAGAAGCGCTCGCCGACGCCTTGGCGCAGATGTCCAACGCGGAAGTCGAGGTCGAGGTCATTCAGCGCAGCGTCGGTGCGATCACCGAAGGCGACATCCTGCTCGCGAAGGCGTCCGGAGCCATCATCATCGGCTTCCACGTGCGCCCGGACAACAAGGCGCGCTCCGCGGCCGATCGTGAAGGGGTCGAGATCAAGCTCTACAAGATCATCTACGAGGCCGTGGCCGACGTGAAGCTCGCGTTGGAAGGCATGCTGCGTCCCGATTCGAAGGAAGTGGTCTTCGGCGAGGCGGAGGTCCGCGAGGTATTCAAGGTGTCGAAGATCGGCACCATCGCCGGTTGCATCGTCCGCACGGGCAACATCAGCCGCGCGGGGCGCGTTCGCGTCCTTCGCGACGGCAAGGAAGTGTACGAAGGCACCATCGGCTCGCTTCGCCGCTTCAAGGACGACGTCAAGGAAGTCAAGGACGGGTTCGAGTGCGGTATCGGGATCGAGAACTTCAACGATGTGAAGGTTGGCGACATGTTCGAGTGCTATCGCACGGAGACCGTCGCTCGTACCCTCGCCTCGTCGGCATCGGAGTAAGCGCGGGGCGGGGGCCGGCGTCGTCGGCTCCCGCACCGTTTCGCTGCTCGTGCCACCGCGTCACCTGGAGGTGACCTATGCCTCGTGATACACGCAGGCCCGATCGTGTCGCAGAAGCGGTACGAGAGGAAATCGCTGCCTTGCTCGCCGGCGGCGTCAAAGATCCCCGTGTCAGTGCGCTTGTGACCGTGACCGGCGTCGAGATGTCTCGCGACCTCGGCCACGCGACCGTGTATGTGAGCGTCTACGGCACCGACCGTGAGCGCGAAGAGACCATGGAAGGGCTCGACTCTGTCGCGCCTTCACTCCGTGGTCGTGTGGGGCGCGCCCTGCGGTTGCGCCTCGCCCCGTCGATTCACTTCAAGTTCGACGAGAGCTTCGCACGTGCCACGCGCATCGAGAATCTCCTCGCGAGCATCAAGCCCGCTCCAGACGGCGTGACGCCGCCGCCCGCCGCTCCTAACGATGCCGCGACGGAAAAGGACGAGCGCGGGAACTGACGGGCTCCTGCTCGTCGATAAACCCGCGGGGATCTCCTCCCACGACGTCGTCGCCGCTGCGCGCCGCGTCACAGGGGAATCGCGCATTGGGCATGGCGGCACGCTCGATCCCTTCGCCACCGGGCTACTCGTGCTCCTGCTCGGGCGCGCCACACGCTTACTGCAATACCTGCACGACACTCCCAAGGTGTACGACGCCACCGTGCGCTTCGGCGCCGAGACCGACACCGAAGATCTCCTCGGTGCGGTTGTCCTCGAGGCGCCACGGCCCACGCGCGACGCACTGGAGCACGCCCGACCAAACTTCGTGGGCACCATCTCGCAGGTGCCTCCGGCATACTCCGCAAAACGCGTCGACGGACAGCGTGCCTACGCGCTCGCGCGCGCAGGGCACGAGGTCGAACTCGCGCCGGTAGACATCGAGATCTCAGAACTCACGCTGCGTGACTTCACCCTCGATGCCGACGGAAATGTCGAGCAGTGCCAGATGCGCGTCCGCTGCGGCAGCGGCACGTACATTCGGAGCATTGCCCGTGATCTCGCGCGCGCCTGTGGGAGCGCAGCGCACCTCACGCAGCTGCGCCGCACCGACGCCGGTTCATTCCGCGTGGCCGATGCCGTGACGGTCGATCAGCTGCGCGCCGGCCAAGGGGTGGTGCGCCCCGCACTCGATGCGCTCGCGGGCTACCCACAACAGGCGCTCACCGACGCCGAGCTCGCAGGCGTCGTGCGCGGGATCGACGTCGCGGCAACTGTCGACGGCCCCTTTGCCTCACTGATCACCACCGCGATCACCACCGCGAGCGTCACAGCAGACGCCGCGCCGACCCTCGTCGCATTCGCCGAGCGCCGCGTCGCCGAATCTGGCGATCGCTTCCAGCCCCGCGTCGTGATGCGCGAGGCCACCGTATGAGCACCGCCGCCACCACCCGCGCCGTCATCACCGTCGGCACCTTCGACGGCGTCCACCGCGGGCACCGGCTGGTGCTCGAGCGACTCGCCGAACGCGGTCGTGCGCGCGGTCTCGAAAGTTTGCTCGTAACCTTCACGCCGCACCCCCTCGACGTGGTGCGCCCCGAATCGGCGCCGCCACATCTGACCACCGCCCACGAAAAGGAGCAGGCGCTCCGGCTCTGCGGAATCGACCGCGTCGAGGTGCTGCCATTCACCCCTGAACTCGCGCGCTTCGACGCCACGCAGTTCGTCGACGAAATCCTCCGTGCGCGCTTCGGTATGGGCGAGCTCTTGGTCGGCTACGATCACGGCTTTGGCCGCGACCGGAGCGGACACGCCAAAGTGTTGCGCGAGCTCGGGGCACTCCGCGGGTTCGACGTCGTCGACGTCCCGCCGGTGCAGGGGCGTGACGGCACGCCACTCTCCTCCACCCGCATCCGCCAGGCGGTCGCCGCCGGTGACCTTGCCGGTGCCGCCGATGGCCTTGGGCGCCCCTACAGCCTCACCAGCCGCGTCGTTCACGGCGACGGGCGGGGACGCACCCTCGGATTCCGTACGCTGAACCTCGAGCCGGTGGAGTCGCGCAAGCTCCTCCCACCGGAAGGGGTCTACGCCGTCACCGCCAGCCTTGGCGGCCAGCGGTTTGCCTCCATGATGAACCTCGGTCCGCGCCCGACCTTCGGCGACCCGAGCATTCAGCTCGAAGTTCACCTCTTTGACGCCGAGGGGGACTGGTACGGCCAAGAGGTCGAGGTCGGCTTCATCCGGCGGCTGCGCGACACGAAACGGTTCGACAGTCCGGCCGCGCTCGTGGCCCAGCTCCGCCAAGACGCCGAGATGGCGCGGGTGTCGGTCGCCCGCGGAATTGGGCTGTACTAGGAAATCACAACCCCTTGTCCCTAGCGAACATCGCTTGACCCACCGTGAGCAGACGGCTAAGCTTCTAGGCTTACGAAAAACCGTCTTATTCCCCTCATTCCCGGCATCGGAATGTCGAACTTGAAGTACCGGCTTCTCGCGATCGTCCTCTTGGTCGTCGCGTCCGCCGCCGCGCTCTATCCGCGGTCTATCGTCGAACGTACCCGCCGTAACGGCGTCTTCGTGTATGACACCGTCAAGCGTGTGCCGCTCAAGCGTGGACTCGATCTCCAAGGGGGAATGCATCTCACCCTCGAGGTCGACGAATCCAAGGGCGCTATCGCTGACAAGAGTGGCGCGTTGGATCGCGCCCTCAAGGTCGTCCGCACCCGTATCGACCAGTTCGGCGTCGCCGAGCCGGTCGTCCAGAAGCTTGGGACGGATCGCCTGATCGTCGAACTTCCGGGCCTTGAGGACGCCAAGCGCGCCACCGACGTGGTGCAGCAGGCCGCGTTCCTCCAGTTCCAGATCACCGACAAGACCAAGGCCTTCGAAGCCGTGGCGCCGCGTCTCGACGCGATCGTCCGCGACAAGAAGCTGGCCAAGGCCGCTGCCCCTGACGTCCGTGGTGACACGGCGAAGGGCACCGGGCTGAAGTCACTCTTCGCAGGCGCGGACTCGGCAAAGAAGGGCGCAGCGGATACCGCCGCGACCGCCTCCACCGGTCCCTTCCAACGTCTCGTCTCCGCGTCGGGCTACCCCGGCATGTACACGGTCGCTGCCACCGATGAAGCCGAACTCTCGGGATATCTCGAGAACGAGGACATCAAGGCCGCGCTCCCGCCGGGTAAGGTCGTGCGCTGGGGCGCCGACTCGATCGTCGCCAGTGGTCGCGTCCTCAAGTCGATGTACGTGCTCGACTCGCGTCCGATCATCACCGGCGACTATATCACCGATGCCAAGCCGAACTCGGTGCCGATCGAAGGCACTGTGGTCGAGTTCCAGCTCAATAACGAAGGTGGCCGTCGCTTCAAGAACGAAACGGGCAAGCACGTCAAGGACTACATGGCCATCGTCCTCGACGATCGCGTCATGAGCGCCCCGATCATTCAGAGCGCCATCGGCACCCGTGGCCAGATCACCATGGGTGGCAAGGACCTCGCCTCGGCGCAGGATCTCGCCGTCGTGCTCAAGGCCGGTTCGCTCCCCGTGCCCCTCAAGGTCGCAGAAATCCGCAACATCGGCGCCAGCTTGGGCCAAGACTCGATCACCAAGAGCATCACGGCTGGCTTGATCGCCGTCGGGCTCGTGGTGTTCATCATGATCGGCTACTATCGCTTCTCCGGCATGCTCGCCGTTGCCGGCCTGATCCTGTACATCCTCTTCACGTTGGCTGCGCTCGCGGGCTTCAACGCCGTGCTCACGCTGCCGGGCTTGGCGGGCTTCGTGCTCTCCATCGGTATCGCGGTCGACGCCAACGTGCTGATCTTCGAGCGCATTCGCGAAGAACTCGTGCACGGGAAGTCGCTGCGGACCGCCATCGACGAAGGCTTCCGTCACGCGATGTCCGCCATCGTTGACTCCAACGTCTCGACAGCGCTCACCGCGCTCGTGCTCTACCAGTACGGCACCGGCCCAGTGAAGGGCTTCGCCGTCACGCTCCTCGCGGGTATCGCGGCGTCCATGATCACCTCGATATTCGTCGTGAAGACCTTCTTCCTTGTCTGGCTCAATCGCAACCGCACCGCTGAGGCGCTGAGTATCTAATGCTGCGCATCCTACACGACACCAAGTACGACTTCATCAAGTGGTGGAAGACCGCGGCGATCCTCACCGCAGCCTTCATCGCCCTTGGCATCGGCTCCGTCGCCTTCTTGGGCGGATTCCAGTACAGCATTGAGTTCACCGGCGGCACGCTCATGCAAGTCGCCTTCACCCAGGACCAGAGCTCGGCGGATGTCGCCAAGCTCCGTACCGTTCTCGAGAACGGTGGCGCGAAGGGCGCGGAGATCCAGCAGTTCGGGTCGCCCCGTGACTTCACCATCCGTGCGCAGAACGCGGCCGGTTCGGCTGGCGCCGAAGTCACCTCGCGCGCTATCGAAGCCGATCTCGTCAAGGCGGTCGGTGCCGGCGCGTTCAGCATCGTCCGTACCGAGGCGGTGGGTCCGCGCGTCGGCGCTGAACTCGCTCGTGGCGCCTACCTGGCCATCCTGATCTCGTTCTTCGTCACCATGCTGTACCTGGCGTGGCGCTTTGAATGGCGTTTCGGTCTCGCCGCTGTGATCGCCACAGCGCACGACATCCTGACGACGATCGCCTTCATGAAGCTGCTCCACCTCGAGATCTCGCTCACCGTCGTCGCCGCGCTCCTCACCGTGCTCGGCTACTCGCTGAACGACACCATCATCATCTTCGATCGTGTCCGCGAGAACCTCCGCAAGAACCGCAAGGAAGCGCTGTACGACGTGCTGAACCGCTCGGTCAACGAAACGTTGCCTCGCTCGATCCTCACGCACGCCACCGCGCTGGCCGCAACGCTCGCGCTGCTCTTCTTCGCTGGCGAAGTCATCCGTCCGTTCGCCTGGGTTATGGCCTTCGGTATCTTCACCGGTACCTTCAGCTCCGTCTACGTGGCGTCGCCGATCCTGCTCTACATCGAGCAGCGCTGGCCCCGTTCCATCGACGGCAAGGCCCAGCCGGCCGGCAAGCCGTCCATGTCCAAGCCGACCGCAGCACCTGCTCGCGGCTAATCGTTGCACATCACGACACAGAACGCCTCGGCAACACGCCGAGGCGTTCTTGCGTTGAGACTCCCGGAGCCATTGCCTTGCGATTCATAGACTCGCACACCCATCTCGCCGACCCCAAGTTCACCGACGACGTGGACGAGGTCATTGCCCGTGCCCGCGAGGCCGGAGCCGTGGCCCTCGTGGCCATTGGCGAGTCCCTGGAGGCCGCAGGACGGGCTCGGGCGATCGTCGAGCGGTACAGGGGCTTCGTGTACCATACGGCCGGCGTACACCCCTTTGACGCCGCCCGCTTCGACTCCCTGCGCGATATCCCAGCGATCCGCGCCGAGGTAGAGCAGGGGGCAGTGGCCGTTGGGGAGTGCGGGCTCGACTACTCCTACGACACCTCGACCCCCGTGCAGCAGCGTCGCGCTTTTGCCGACCAGCTCGCCCTAGCCGCCGAGATGGGGCGCCCGGTGATCGTGCATACTCGGCAGGCCGAGGACGACACCGCGTCGATGGTGCGCGAGGCTGGAGCCGCTGGGATCGGCGGCGTTTTGCACTGCTACACTGGGGGGCACGCATTGGCCCACACTGCGTTGGAGGCAGGGTGGTACATTTCGTTCAGCGGCATCGTCACCTTCACGAAGTGGGAAGATGAGGCGCTGCTCCGGCTCGTCCCCGACGACCGTGTGCTGGCCGAGTCTGACGCCCCCTATTTGGCGCCGGTCCCCAACCGCGGAAAGCGCAACGAACCGGCGTGGGTCGCCCGCACGGTTGAGCGACTGGCTGCCGCGCGTGGTGTGACCCCCGAGGTGATGGGTGCCCTCGTCACAGCAAACGCCCTACGATTTTTTAGTATTCCACCGCTTTCTTTAGAGGTCTCCGTATGAGCGTACGCTACCTGCACACCGTTGACGCCCCCGAGGCGATTGGCCCCTATTCGCAGGCCACCGTGGTCGGCGGCTTTCTCTTTACGGCGGGACAGATTCCGCTCGACCCCAAGACCATGCAGGTCGTCGAGGGCGATGTGATCGCGCAGGCAGAACAGGTGATGACGAACCTCACCGCCGTGCTGACCAACGCCGGCTGCAGCTGGGGCGAAGTCGCCAAGACCACGATCTTCTTGGCCGACATGGCGGACTTTGCCAAGGTGAACGAGGTCTACACCAAGCACCTCGGCAACTCGCGTCCCGCGCGTTCGACCGTGGCGGTCGCTGGGCTCCCGCGCGGTGTGCGCGTGGAGATCGAGTGCATCGCCAAGGTTGGTTGATCTCGGTATGACGATGGCCACGCGGGACGAGGTCGTGCGGCTCACGCAGTGGGCGAAGTGTGCCGGCTGCGCGGCCAAGATGGGCCCTGCCGACCTCTCCGCCGTGCTCGCCCCACTGGAGTTGCGGAGCGATCCGCGACTCCTCGTGGGACGCGAGACGTTTGACGATGCCGGGGTGTTCAAGTTGAGCGACGAGCTCGCGCTCGTACAAACGCTCGACTTTTTCGCGCCGATTGTGGACGACCCGTACGATTTCGGTCGTGTGGCGGCCACAAATGCGCTGAGCGATGTGTTCGCGATGGGCGGCGAGCCGCTCACGGCCATGAATATTGTCGGA
>JAPLKT010000119.1 GCA_026387895.1 Gemmatimonadota bacterium
TCATGCCCGGCAATATCTTCAAGCAGGGAAATGTCGGCATCGTGTCGCGTTCGGGCACGCTGACCTATGAAGCCGTATTCCAGACCACGATGGAAGGCCTCGGCCAGACCACCGCTGTCGGCATCGGCGGCGACCCTGTAAAGGGCACCGAATTCATCGACGTGCTCGAAATGTTTCTGGCCGATCCCAAGACCCACTCGATCATCATGATCGGTGAAATCGGCGGTTCGGCGGAAGAAGAGGCGGCCCAGTTTCTGGCTGACGAAGCCAGGCGTGGCCGCTCCAAGCCGGTGGTTGGCTTCATTGCTGGCCAGACCGCCCCGCCAGGACGCCGCATGGGGCACGCAGGAGCCATTATCTCCGGGTCGGCTGGTACGGCCGCGGAGAAGATCGAAGCGTTCGAGGCGGCCGGCATGGGCGTCGCGAAGCGTCCGCTCGATTTCGTCGAGCTCATCAAGGCACGTCTCAAGTAACTCACACACTCAATATTCGATGTCGAATCGCACGCTGACCATCATCAAGCCGGACGCCTTCAAGGGCGGCAAGGCCGGGCTGATTCTGGCCCATCTCGAAAAGCAGGGGTTTCGGCTCATTGCCGCTCGCGTCATGAAGCTGTCCACGGAGCAGGCCGGTGAGTTCTATGGCGTGCACCGGGCTCGTCCGTTCTTTAGCGAGCTCGTGGAGTTCATGACCAGCGATTATTGCATGCCGATGGTGCTGGAAAAGGACAACGCCGTCCTGGCGCTCCGCGACGCGATTGGGGCGACCGACCCGGCCGAGGCGGCCGAGGGGACCGTCCGCAAGCTGTACGCTGAATCCAAGGGCAAGAACGCGATCCACGCCTCGGATTCGGACGAGAATGCTGCCCGTGAATCGCGGTTCTTTTTCGCTGAAACGGACCTGATTCGGGCGTAAGGCCGCTTCCCGGAGGGCCGCTGGGCTCTTCCGGGGGGAGGAAATCGCCTAACTCACGCTGGGATGCGGAGTTGACCCCGCATCCCAGTTGTCGTATATTGCATAGCTATGCTGTCGATTCCAGTTAGGACCGTCCTTGCGGGCGCAGTGCAGGTGAAGGGTGCCTTTGGCGCGGATGACACCACCTGGAATGATGGGGATGGTGTTCCAGTCGGGGTGATTACCGTGACTGGTCGGTTATCAGTCGCAGGGACAGGACGGTATTATTTCAGTGGTCAGTTCTCCGGATCTGCCCGTGGGGAATGCCGCCGTTGCCTGATTGAGATGCAAACGCCGGTGCATTTGGAGTCGCAGCTGCTCTTTGCGGAAGATCCCGCGGAAAGTGACGACGACCCCGATGTGTATCCGGTGTCAGGGGGGAAGCGCGGAGATGAAATCGACCTGCGTCCAGCCCTTCGTGAGCAGTGGTTACTGGAAGTTCCCGCATTCGTGCTGTGTCGCCCCGACTGCAAGGGGCTGTGCCTGACATGCGGTGCCAATATGAACCAGGGTGCCTGCAGCTGCACCCGGAAGAGCGAAGAGTGAACCATGGCCGTACCGAAAAGAAGGACTTCTAAGCGAAAGAAGCGCGCACGTAACACGCACAAGGTGGCGCCGAAGATCGCCATTCAGGCGTGCACCAAGTGCGGCGCGACCAAGCGTCCTCATCATGTCTGCGGTGAGTGCGGCTTCTACGCCGGCGAACAGCGGATCGCGGCGAAGGAAGCCTAGCATTGGCCCGCATCGCACTCGATGCGATGGGGGGTGATCACGCGCCGGCGGCACCAGTCGCTGGCGCGTTGCTCGCCTTGCAGGAACTCGACCTCTCCCACAGCATCCAGCTGGTCGGGCGTGAGGATGTCGTGCGCGCCGAACTGGATCGCCAGCTCGCTGGCGATTTTGCATCGATGCGCGACATCGCGTCGGCGCGCATCTCCATCGTCCACGCGGACGATGTAATCGAGATGACCGATAAACCGTCAGTCGCGATTCGTGGAAAGCCCAAGAGTTCGATGGTTATAGGGCTCCGCCTACAGGCCGAAGGACACTCGGACGCGTTCGTCTCCGCTGGGAACACCGGCGCGCAGATGGCGGCTTCGACGTTTATCCTGCGACTCCATGACGGGCTCACCCGTCCAGCGATTTCCACGTTGTTCCCAACGGCGAAGCACCCCATCGTGGTGCTCGACTCCGGCGCGAACGTGGACTGTGGCGCCCAAGAGCTCGTCTCATTCGCGCGCCTCGGCTCCGTGTACGCCGCCGATATCCTTGGCCGGAGCAATCCGAGCGTCGGGCTCCTGTCGATCGGTGAAGAGGCTGAGAAGGGGAACGCGGTCGTGAAGGAGGCGCATCAGCTGCTGCGCGCCGCCGAGGGGATCAACTTTCAGGGTAACATCGAAGGGCGCGACCTCCCTTTGGCTGCGAGCGATCGAGGACCCATTGATGTTGTCGTTTGCGATGGATTCATCGGGAACGTTCTCCTAAAGTTCTATGAGTCGGTCGCACCGATGATCATTGGGA
>JAPLKT010000064.1 GCA_026387895.1 Gemmatimonadota bacterium
GATGGGATATGTGGGGTGGAAGAAGTCACTTGCAGTTTCGGCGGCGACAGCGCACGCGACGGCGCACGCGTGACCATCCGGATTGTTGTGACGGGCCCTGAGAGCACCGGCAAAAGCACGCTCGCCGCCTTGCTCGGCGATCGATTGCATGCGCCGGTGGTTCCAGAAGCGGCGCGGCTGTACGCAGAGGCGCAGTTGGCCATCAATCTCGAGCGCACGCTTTCGGCGGCGCATGTGGAGCCGATTGCGCGCCTCGCCATGACACTCGAGGTAGAGGCCTTGGCCGCGCGCCCCGCCGTGGCGGTTTTCGACACCGATCTTGTGTCGACCGTGGTCTACGCGCGGCACTACTGTGGCTCGGCACCGGCATGGGTCGAAGCGGAAGCGCGCGAACGACGTGGCGATCTGTACTTGCTCTGTGCGACCGATCTTCCGTGGACCCCTGATGGGATTCGCGACCGCCCTTCAGCGCGCGAGGAACTCTTGGGCGCCTTTGGTGACGCGCTGTGCGAATTTGGGTGCACCGCCGAGTGGGTAGAGGGCACCGGTGTCGCGCGTGTGGAGCGGGCGGTACGGGCACTCACACAGCATGACGTCACGCGTCTCCTCGTGTCGGTGCTCACATGAACCCAGCAGTCGCACCGGGCGAGTTCGCGGCGGCCCTGTTGCAGGCGGGGATTACGGCCGCGCTGGCCGTTCTGTGCCTTGGACTCTGGTCACGCAGTCGCCAACCGTACTTTGGCTGGTGGGCACTCGCCTTCGGGCTTTTTCTGCTGCGGATCACCGTGATTGTGGTGTTCATTGCGAGCGGCAACCGCAGCTGGCTCTTCTGGCATCAAGTCATCACCGGCTGGACCGCGCTCGCGCTGCTCTGGGCGGCCCTCAAGTTTTCACACGAGGCGCGGTGGCGACGGTGGTACTATGTCTTCGTCGCCTTTCCGTTCGTGTGGAGCTACGTCGCGGTCATTCGGCTCGACAACTTCACGCTTGCCGCGGTACCCGCCGTGCTCTTCCTGTCCGGGGCGACGCTGTGGACAGGAATTGTGCATTTGCGTTACCAGCGCCAAGACACGCAAGGCGCGAGCACGCTTCTGGGCTGGACCTTTCTCCTCTGGGGCATTCACCACCTGGACTATCCGATCCTGCGGGCGCGCGGCGCGTGGAATCCGTGGGGCTATTACATCGATATTCTGTTTCTCCTCGCGGTCGGCGCGGGCATTTTGCTGTTGGTGAACGCAGATCTCGCGAGTCGCCTGCAAGTGCGCACCGTGGAACTGGAGCGCTTGTCGCGCCGTATGGTGCAGCAGCATGAGGAAGAACGCCGTCGCCTTTCGCTTGAGTTGCACGACGAGACGGCGCAGGTGTTCGCGGCCGTCAAAATGCAGCTCGGGATCATGAGTGAGCGTTTTACCGAGAGTGATCCGCCGGTCGCCGCACGTCTTCTACGCGCCGTGGAACTCGTGGACGACGGCATGAGCGGCATCCGCAACGTCGTGAACGATCTGCGCCCGTCGTTGCTCGATGACCTCGGCCTCCTCCCTGCCCTTCGGTCACTCGTAGCCGATTACCACGAGCGGCGCGGACTTCCCGTGACGATTGAGGCGCCGACACAGCTCCCGGTGCTGAGTGACGAAGCCGAGGTCGCGTTATTCCGCGCGTTGCAGGAAGCGCTCGCGAATGTGGCGCGCCATGCATCCAGTGCCCCGACGCGGGTGATGATTCGCGTGCTCCCCGACACCGTCGTGATGCGGATTAGTGATAGTGGACCTGGGTTTGCGGGCGAGGCGGAGCTGTCGCGGGCCGAGTCCGAAGGGCATCTTGGACTGGTGGGGATGCGCGAGCGGATTGTAGCGCTGGGCGGGACCGTCCATGTGCGTTCATCGCTGGGCGCTGGGGTAGATATCGAAATTCACGTGCCGATTTTTCGAGGGGACGAGGCGTGAGCGAGCAGAGTCCGATCAAAGTGTTGGTGGTGGACGACCACAGTGTGGTGCGTGAAGGGATTCGCCACGTGCTGGACGACGGCGTGCGGTTTGTGGTGGTCGGCGAAGCCTCGAGCGGTGTCGAGGCGATCAGTGTCGCGGTTGAGGTGCAACCCGATGTTGTGGTGTTGGATATCTCAATGCCGGGCGGGTCTGGACTTCACGCGGTGAGTGAGCTGCTGGCGAAGGTTCCGACTGTGCGCATTTTGATGCTGTCTGTCCATGATGATCTTGAATACATCCTCGAGAGCGTTCGGGCTGGCGCGCACGGGTATCTGCGCAAGGATTCCACGCCGGCCGAGTTGCGCGATGCGGTGACCACGGTGCGGAGTGGGAACGCCTGGTTCTCGCCGCAGGTTGCGAGTCAACTTGCAGGGGCGCTCCGCAGCGGGAACGTGCCACCAGAGCCCGTGCTGGACCGCTCGGCGCAGCTTCCGAGCGCGGTTGATGTGCTCACGGGTCGCGAACGCGAGATTCTGATTCACATCGCTGAAGGGAAGACCAACAAGGAGATCGGCGCCGTGCTCGGCATTAGCACGCGCACGGTTGAAGCGCACCGCGACTCGTTGATGCGCAAGATTGGGATTCGCACGGTGGCCGGGCTCACGCGTCTCGCGCTGGAGCAGGGGCTGATCGGCTAGTTCCGCTGCGACGTCCGTAGTTCTACGGAGCGCAAGTGGCTGTTTTGTAGGAATTTCGATGACGTATACGTAGAAGACCCCTCAGGAGTTCTTCTTGCGTAACACTCCGAATAGTGCGGCGGCCCGCGCGCTCATATCGTCCGAGCATCTCTTACCACCACGGACGATGCCCTCGATATTCACGCTCCGCCGCGCTGCGCTCCGTCTTTTCGCGCTCGCCGCGCTCGCCGCGCTCGCCGCTCTGGCGCCAGTCGCGATGCTCGCGCAGCAGCCGACCGCCAGGAACACCCCCGCTGCTGATTCGGTTGCGAAGCGTTCAACGCAACTGCGCCCGGTGACGGTGACTGCCACACGTCAGGCCACCGATGTGCACGATGTCCCGACCCCGGTGAGCGTGCTCGACACGAGCGCGGTGCGTGAGCGCACACCGGCGAACGCCGCGGATCTGCTGCGTGAACTTCCGGGCGTGGATGTCATTGGCGTTGGCCCGAATCAGAACCGGCCGTCGATCCGTGGCCAGCGTGGCCAGCGGATTTTGTTGCTCGAAGATGGTGTGCGTTTGAACAACTCGCGTCGTCAGCAGGATTTTGGCGAACTCCCCGCGCTCGTCGACGTGTCGGCGATTGAACGCATCGAAGTGGTTCGCGGCCCGGCGTCGGTGCTGTACGGCACTGATGCCATTGGTGGTGTGATTAACCTGATCACGCAGTCTCCGTTCGTGCGCGGCGGCCCCGCGACCATGGGTGGCCGTGCCGCCTACCAGTATGGCAGCAGTGGCGCGCTCGGAAAGGGAGAGGGCTCGCTCATGGGGTCGGATGGTGATTTTGCGTGGCGTCTTGGTGGCAGTGCGCGCCGCGTTGGCAACTACTCCGCGCCGCAGGGGACGTTCGGAAAGCTCACGTTGGCCAACGACACCGAAGTGCTCGACGGCGGCGTGAAGGACAACTCGCTGAATGGTTCACTGGCCTGGCGCAGTGCGACGGGTGGTTCGGCCTTCGTGAAAGTCGAGCGCTACATGGCCGATAACGCCGGCTTTGGCTATATCCCCAACGCGATCCTCGGCGGCGACGCGACCAAGATCCAGATTCAGTATCCGCATCAGGATTTCCAGAAGATGAGTGCCGGCTACACGCGCAATGCCATGAAGCTGCCGTTTGCCGACAAGGTCGAACTCACCGCCTACACGCAGCGCAATCGGCGCAACTTGGCGCAGGACATCTTCATTCCGTTCGGGCCGGGGACTCCGCCAGGCGCTGGCGTGTCGATTCAGACGGGGAACTACACCGACCTCGCGACGGTGGGCACGCGGCTTGAGTTTGTGAAGGCGCTCTCGCGCGTTGTGCTCACGTACGGCGCCGACGCGTTCCTTGATCGGTCGTTCAACACCGACACCAGCACGCAGACGGTCATCGGGTTTGGACCGCCACGCCCCCAGGCGTCCACGCAGTCGTCGGTGCCGAACGCGACACTCTCCAGCATGGGCGCCTTTGCCCAGGGGAGCATCGCTGCCACAGATCGCCTCACCCTGATTGTCGGGGGGCGCGTGCAGCAGGTCGAAAGCTCCACCAAGTTCACACCGGGGTTGGCAACCCTTTCTGGGCACACCAACTCCACTGGGGTATTCGCAACCAACGTCCTCTTTCGTTTGACGAATGACCTGAACGTCGTGGCGACCTATGGGTCGGGATTCCGAGCGCCGAATCTTGTCGAGCGCTATTTCAACGGTCCGACGCCAGAGGGGAGCGCCTATCAGATTGCGTCACCCGAGTTGAAGCCGGAGTCGAGCATCAACGCAGATCTCGGGCTCAAATTCCGTCGCTCGCGTTTCACCGCTGACCTCACGGTGTTCAACAACGACATCTCGAACGGCATTCTCGTGGTGCCAACGGGCGCGACGCAGAACCGACTCCCCGTGTATCAGAACGTGAACGTTGGCCGTATTCGCACCCGCGGCGGCGAGCTTGGCGCTGGCCTCCTGCTCGACCATGGCCTTGCGCTCCGCGCGAACTATTCCAGCATTGCCTCAGCGAACGTGCTGAATCCCCAGATCCCGATTGGCGATACCTTTGCAAGCAAGCTGAATCTTGCCGCGTCCTGGACGGTCGATCGGTGCTGGATTGAGTACGCACTGCGTCGCAACGGCGAACAGAAAGATATCGCGTCGGGATCAAGCCCGATTGGCAACACACTCCCGGCCTTCACGGTGCACACGCTGCGCGGCGGGATTCGCGGCTGGCAGATTGGCTCCACGCGCCAAGACCTGACGGTGTCGGTGAACAACCTGACCAACGCGCTCTACTCGGAAGCGGCGAACTCGAGCTTCTTCCGCCCGGAACCGCGGCGCAATGTGACACTGGCCCTCGCGACGAGCTTCTAACGCGACGAGCGACGATGTCCCGAGGCCCTGTCGGCTACTTGCCGGCGGGGCTTCGTGTTTTTGCGCTGACAACCGGCTCAAGCCCTTCGTCGAGCCGATGCACAAACTCAGCGATCGTCCGCACACTGTGCACGAAGAACCCCGGCGCAATCTTAGCGAACGTGTCGCTCGGCTGGTGGTAATCGGGGTGATCCTCGACGCCGAAGTACACCCACGGGATTCGCGCCGTGTGGAAGGGGCCTTGATCCGACTGCTGCGTCCAGTTGTCCTGCCCCGTGCCGGTGTCGTGGCCGAGCTTGAGCGTGACGGGAGCCGTGGGGATGAGTCCCTCGAGGAGCGGACGCATTACGGGCCAGGGCGTTGCGCCGGCAGCCCAGAGTTCGCCTTTCGCGTTTCGCCCGACCATGTCGAGGTTCACGTTGGCCACAATCTTGTCGAGCGCTACCGGTGGGCGGGCGATAAACTCTTTGGCGCCGAGGAGTCCTTCCTCCTCACCGTCAAAGAGCGCGAAAATCACCGAGTTCTCGGGAGGATGCTCCTTGAGCCAGCGTGCGATCGCGAGGACGCCGGAGGCACCAGAGGCGTTGTCATCCGCGCCGTTGTAAATCGCCTCGTTCTTATGACCGAGGTGGTCGTAGTGCGCCGAGAGGACGATAAATCGTTCCGGGTGCTTCGTGCCCTCTCGGTAGCCAACGAGATTGGTGCCGGTCGTGGTACCGCCCGCTCGCACAGCCGTGAACGAGAAGGTGAACCGCTGCGCGAACGGCGACAGGCTGGCGGCGAGGAACTGCCGCAGGATGTAGGCGCGGGCACGGATGTTTCCCGCGGTGCCAATCCGGCGTCCGTCCATCGAGTCCGCGGAGAGTGCGGAGAGGTCGGCGATCAGCTGGACGGAATCGATCCCGGCGTACCCGACGCCCTTGGCGGGCGCACGGCCCGTACCCTGCGCCGAGAGCGCTGGTACGATCACGAGCAGGGCGATCAGCGCACGCTGAGTTGCCGACACGACGCTCAGCGGAAAATGTGAGGGACGAACCGTGAGGTGTTGTCGGTCACCCATCCGTCCGACTCGCGGATCCCAATGCCAGCCGCCGACTGACCGATCATCCACGATCCGATCACGGGACGACGCCCTTCGAACAGCGGAATCGTCGCCAACTCCTGAAAGATGAACCCTTCGGCGCCGTAGCTCCCTTTCCCCTCGATATGATCCTGCATCGTGTGGACGGTGACGTTGGCCCCTTCGCGCGACAGCAGCGGTTTCTTGACCCATTCGAACATGTCGCCGGGTTCGTCGAAGTAGGCGGGAAGCAGGTACGGGCTGTCGGGGTTCAGCTCCCAGAGGATCGGAAGGATTCCCTTGTTGGAGAGGATCATCTTCCACGCCGGTTCAATGATCACCGACTCCGACGGGAGGACGTGCGCCGCGAACGCCTCGCTCGCCATCCACTCCCAGGGGTACAGCTTGAACAGTGTGGTGATACGCTCTTCGTCGAGGTCCCGGAACTCGCGGGCGAGGTTGTTCCACCCGAGATCGTCGATGGCGAGCATCTTCACCCGATATCCGGCCAGCGCCGCCGTCTCGGCGATGTACGCCGAGGTCATGGCGTCCTCAACGTTGTCCATGGAACTGAAGTGGACAACGTGCCCGTCAGGACCAGGGGCCGGGAGATACGGCTGGAACTCGCGCCAGAGAGAAATCAACGACTCGTGGAGCGCGTTGAACTGATCGCATTTCGGGAAACAGTCTTGCATCCAGTCCCACTGGATGACGGACGCTTCGAGCAGGCTCGTGGGAGTGTCGGCGTTGTACTCGAGCATCTTAGGCACGCTCACGCCGTCGTACGCGAGATCGAAACGCCCGTAGAGCGAAGGGGGTTCGGCCTCCCAGCTCGATTCAATCAACGGGATGGCGGTGGGCGGAATGCGCAGTTGGTCGTAGCGTTTCTCGTTGATCACGACCTGCACGGCGCTCAAACAGAGCGCGTGCAGTTCGTTGGTGGCTCGCTCGATCTTTTCGATCTCGTCGCCGGTAAACTCGTAGTGGACCCCCTCGTGCCAATAGGGTTGCTCGTCCGCCGAGTGCCAGACCAGACCGCGTTTTTCGACGCGCTCCTTCCAGTTTGGGCGCTCTGTCGTGACTTTGCGTTCCACGCTCAGCCCCCGAAGCTGAAGCCGCCACCGGAGAACGCACGCGCCGCGCCCGAGGAGCCGAAGCCGCCACGGGTCGTGGTCCTGCCTGCGGTCGCACTGCCTCCCGAGAGCGACGGGCTGTAGCGGCCCGCTTCGATGGGCATCACGCGGCCCCCACGCGCCACGTAGCCCGTGTAGGCGTTGTTGTAAAAGAAAAAGGGCTGCGTGTACACATGTGGGTACCACGCACCGCCGTAGTAGTAGCCGCGATTCTGCACCGCGTACTCGCACGCCGCCGCCGCATAGTTCTGCGGGAGGCAGGGGTCGAGCGCGGGGGTCGAGTTGCCGCATGCGGCGGCGAACGCGGGGACGAGAGTCAGAACGATTGTAGACGAACGCTTCACGACAGGCTCCAGGTAAGTGCTGACTATACGCCTTGTATGAAACTAAGGTTTCGGCTTGGCAAGCACCAAGAGGGCGGACCCCACCTCGCGCTCCCCGGTAGGGTCACTGGCGGAGTTCGCGATCTTTCCGCGAACCACCATGGTGGTGGATCCCCCACCGTCAAAATTCATGGCGTGGGCGGCGCCAAGTTCTTTCATCAGGGCCGAGAGCTCCTCGAGGGTGACCCCGACGCTCTTGGCACTGCGCCCGTCGACGGTCACGATGTACAGGACGCTGCTGTCGCGGCTGAACCCGACGGCGCTGCGTGGATGCTTCGCCTCGGCGTTGCGCGAGATCGTGCCTTCGTCGGCCGCGGCGCGGGTGGAGACGTCGACGCCGTCGCGGAGGATCCGTGGCCAGCCGCCGATGACGAGGTCTAGCGGGGTGCGCGACTGCGTTGGCCCGACGCCCACGAGCACGCGGATGGTGTCAGCGTCGGCGAAGGCGGCGACCTCCTTGCTGCGTGGGCCGTAGCCGGCCAGAATGGCGCCGAGCGGCGGGATCACGTTACCGGAGCTCCCAAGGGGCACCCCGCGGCGGACGTAGAGCAGGGTGTCGCCGCGATGCCCCGCTTCGACCATCACCAGTTCGACGGTCGCGCGGCTCGTATCGCGCGGCGCGATGGTGCCGAAGCGCCAGGTATAGAGGGCGGTTCCCTCGGGGTTCCCACTGGGGTTCGCGTTGAGTGCGAGCAGCGGGACGCGGTGCGTGCCCGCGAGCGCCACGCCTTCAAAGACGAAGCGGTCAATCAGCGGCGCGCCACGCGAATCGATGCCGAACTGGATGTGCGGATTTCGGAAGGTGTCGAACGGTGAGTCGGTGACCTTCAGCCCTTTCCACCACTCACCGGCGATCACCTGATTGTTCTCGCTCGCACCGGTCTTGAGATCAAAGAAGTCGGCGTTGACGGCCACGAGGACGTTGGCACCCTTGGCAGTGCGGCGCTGCACCATCGACGAGGTGGTCTCGCGCCCGGTGAGGGCGTCCTTGGCGCGTCCATGCTCAAAGGCGACGCTCGCGGTGCGTCGGTCAATGCGCACCACATTGATGATCAGCGGTCCCGCATTGCGGACGTAGCGCGCGTGCACGACGCCCGGGACGATGGTCTCGCGGGCCGTGGTGTCGGCGGGGATCCCGCTGCTAGGCCCGCTGCTAGGCCCGCTGCTAGGCGTTGCCGCCCGCCGTGGTGCCGGCGTCGCAACGCCCTGCGCGTGGAGCGGGTGCAACAGCGCACCGGCAACGAGGGCGACCAGCGCCCAATGAGCGGCGAGCGACCGCCGCGGGCTGGCATTCGTGACTGCGACGCAATGCATGGAGACTCTCCGGGATCCGTGTGGCCACCAGTGGAGCGCAGAACTACTATCTTTCTAGTGCGATTCTCTAGCCTGAGCAATGATAATGGACGCCATGCGCGCGAACCTCACACTTGCCGGCCGGGATCCTCTGGTCGCCCCCCGTCAGCACGCGATCCTTGGGGATCACCTGGCACGGAATCCGGGGCTCCCACTCGACCTTGACCTCGTGCTGGCTCAGCGGGTGAATCGCAGTGCCGCCGAACGGCGCGCCGCCACGATTCCGACGCGCCGCACCGTCAAAAAGCAGTGGCAAGCGGCCTGGCTGCTCCGCGCCATTACCATGATCGACCTCACGACCCTCGCGGGCGACGACACCGAAGGGAATGTACGGCGCCTCTGCGCCAAGGCCATGCGGCCGCTGCGACCTGAGCTGGAGGTACAGCTCGGAGTTGAAGGGCTGCACATCACGACCGGCGCGGTCTGTGTCTACCACCAACTCGTCCCGACGGCCGTCGAGGCGCTCGGCGACTCGGGAATCCCCGTGGCCGCCGTCAGCACCGGCTTTCCGGCCGGACTTTCGCCATTTGCCACACGGGTTGCCGAGATCCGGGCGAGCGTGGCAGCGGGCGCTAAAGAAATCGACATCGTGATCACGCGCGGCCATGTGCTCCGCGGCGACTGGGATGCCCTCTACGACGAGGTCCGCACCTTCCGCGACGCCTGCGGCGCAGCACACATGAAGGCGATCCTCGGCACTGGAGAACTCGCGACGCTGACCAATGTGGCGCGCGCCTCGATGGTCGCCATGATGGCCGGCGCGGATTTCATCAAGACAAGCACCGGCAAGGAGCCGGTGAATGCGACGCTCCCGGTAAGCTTGGTGATGGCGCGCATGATTCGCAGCTACTTCGAGACCACGGGCTTCGCGGTGGGGTACAAGCCGGCGGGTGGCATAAGGTCGGCGAAGAATGCACTCGAATATCTCTATCTCATCAAGGAAGAGCTGGGCGATCGCTGGTTGCGCCCCGACCTGTTCCGGTTCGGTGCCAGCGGCCTGCTCACCGACATCGAGCGTCAGCTCGAACACTTCGCTACCGGGCGCTATTCCGCGACCCACCGCCAGCCGATGGTATAGCCAATGACCCCGACCATTTCCGACATCTTTGCCACGATGGACTACGGCCCCGCACCGGAAAGCGCCGCGCCCGCGAACGCTTGGCTGGATCAGCATGCGCGTTCGTTCGGACATTTTATTAAGGGCGCATGGACCAAACCGTCCAAGCGGGTGCAGTTCGACGTGATGGACCCCGCTACCAGCACGGTGCTTGCAAACGTTGCCCAAGGGTCCCGCGGTGACGTCGATGCCGCCGTCGCTGCCGCACGCGCCGCGCTTCCGGCATGGCAGAAACTCCCCGCCCACGAACGCGCCAAGCATCTGTACGCGCTCGCGCGGGCGGTGCAGCGCAATGCGCGGATGCTCGCCGTGCTGGAGTCCCTAGACAACGGCAAGAGCATTCGCGAGACCCGCGACATCGACATTCCGCTCGTCGCGCGGCACCTCTACCATCACGCGGGCTGGGCG
The DNA here is from genome assembly GCA_026387895.1 of Gemmatimonadota bacterium. Lineage (GTDB taxonomy): Bacteria > Gemmatimonadota > Gemmatimonadetes > Gemmatimonadales > Gemmatimonadaceae > Fen-1231. The sequence continues at coordinate 10,455 of JAPLKT010000064.1, forward strand.
CAGCTCCTAGACAGTGAATTCGCTGGCTACCACGGCGCAGGCGTCGTCGGACAGATCATTCCGTGGAACTTCCCGCTCCTCATGCTCGCGTGGAAAATCGGCCCCGCGCTCGCGGCCGGATGCACCATTGTGCTCAAGCCAGCGGAGTTCACTCCGCTCTCAGCACTCGCGTTCGCGGAGTTGGCGCACGAGGCCGGCCTCCCACCGGGGGTGCTCAACATCGTCACTGGCGATGGTGCCACTGGCGCGGCACTCGTCGATCATGCCGGCGTCGATAAGCTCGCCTTCACCGGAAGCACCGAAGTTGGGCGGGTGATCCGGAAGGCCACCGCGGGTAGCGGCAAGAAGCTCTCGCTCGAACTGGGCGGCAAGAGCCCGTTTATTGTGTTCGACGATGCCGACCTCGACAGCGTCGTGGAAGGCGTGGTCGATGCAATCTGGTTCAACCAAGGCCAAGTCTGCTGCGCCGGCTCACGCTTGCTGATGCAGGAAGCGATCGCGGAGCGGCTCATCGAGAAGTTGCGCGCACGCATGGAGAAACTCCGCGTCGGATCGCCGCTCGACAAAACCATCGACATGGGTGCGATTGTCGCGCCGGTGCAACTCGATCGTATTCGCAGCCTCGTCACACATGGGACTCAGCAAGGGGCCACCTGCTGGCAGCCAAGTTGGGCGGTGCCAAGCACCGGATCATTCTATCCACCCACGCTCTTCACGAACGTCGCGCCGAGTTCGATGATTGCGCAGGTCGAGATTTTTGGTCCGGTGCTGGTGGCGATGACCTTCCGCACTCCTGACGAGGCGGTCGCACTCGCCAACAACACCCCGTTTGGGCTTGCCGCGAGCGTTTGGAGCGACAACATCAACCTCGCGCTCGACATCGCGCCAAAAGTGAAGGCGGGCGTTGTGTGGGTGAACTGCACGAATCTGTTTGACGCGGCCGCCGGCTTCGGTGGTTACCGCGAGTCGGGGTACGGCCGCGAAGGTGGACGCGAGGGGATGTGGGAGTACCTCACCCCCGACTGGCAGCGCGCGCAACAGCGCGCGGGTGCGGGTGCGGGTGCGGGTGCGGGTGCGGTCGTGATGGCCGCCAAAGGCAAGAAGAGTGTGGCCGCCAAGGCTGCCGCTCCTGCCCCCCACACGGGCGCCGTGGACCGCACCGCCAAGCTGTACATCGGCGGCAAGCAGGCCCGCCCCGACAGCGGCTACTCGATTCGCGTGATTGGTGCGCGTAACACGATTGTTGGCGAAGTCGGTGAGGGAAGCCGCAAGGATATTCGCAACGCGGTCGAAGCGGCACGGAATGTGGCCGGCAGCTGGTCGCGGATGAGCGGACACGCGCGCGGTCAAATCCTCTACTACATCGCCGAAAACCTCTCCGCGCGCGCCGACGAGTTCGCGGCGCGACTCAAGTCGCTCACGGGTAAGGACGGCCACGCCGAGGTGAATGCCACCATCGCGCGCCTCTTCACCTATGGCGCCTGGGCGGACAAGTGGGACGGGCAAGTGCACCAGACCCCGATCCGCGGTGTGACCCTCGCCATGAACGAACCGGTGGGCGTGATCGGCATGGCCGCTGCTGACGCGCATCCATTGCTCGGCTTTATCACCCTTGTTGCCCCGGCGATTGCAATGGGCAACGCCGTGGTCGCCGTGCCGAGTGAACTGCACCCGCTGGCCGTTACCGACTTTTACCAAGTGCTTGAGACGAGCGACCTCCCCAGTGGCGTCGTGAATATTGTCACGGGGCGTCGCGATGAACTCGCGAAAGTCCTCGCCGAACACGATGACGTCGATGCGATCTGGTATCGCGGTCATGCCGCCGGTGTGCGCGCCTGCGAACTCGCCAGCACGGGGAACATGAAGCAAAGTTGGTGCGAATCGTTCAGCCGTGATCTGCGCAAGGCGGAGCAAGGCGAAGGGCGCGAATACCTCCGGCGTGCGACCCAGGTGAAGAACATCTGGATTCCGTATGGCGAGTGATCGCTTCGTGATTACCCGGTGATCGACACGCGATGACGCTCACCGTTGCAGTCGTCGGACTTGGCGCCGCTGGCTCCGCAACCGCCGCGCATCTCGCGGAGCGCGGCGTCCGCGTGATCGGGTTCGACCGATTCACGCCGCCTCACGATCAGGGTTCCTCACACGGGCGCTCGCGCATTATTCGCGAAGCCTACTTTGAGCATCCACTTTACGTGCCGCTCGTGCAGCGGGCGTACGCCCTGTGGGACGCGCTCGAGCAGCGGAGTCGCCGCACCCTGTTTCGGCGCACGGGCGGCCTGATGATGGGCCCCGCGGACGGCACCGTTGTTGCTGGTGCACTCGCGAGCGCCCGCGAGCATCGCCTGCCCTACGAGTTACTGGATGCAACAAAAGTTGCCCAGCGCTTCCCCGCCTTCCGTATTCCCGCAGATCACGTGGCCGTGTTCGAGCCACGCGCGGGAATCCTCGACCCCGAGTCGGCTATTGCGGAGCAGTTGAAGGTCGCTCGAGCCGCCGGCGCCGAGCTACGACTTGGCACGCCAGTGCTCGCCTGGCGCGCACGTCCCGACGGCGGGGTTGAGATCGACACGGCCGCGGGCACCACGCGCGCCGACCGACTGGTGCTCGCCACTGGTGCCTGGACCGGCCCCATGATGGGGGAGCTCGCGCTTCCGCTTGTCGTCGAGCGCAATGTGGTGCACTGGTTTGAGGCGTTGCGGCCCGACGACGCGACGCTGGCGCGGATGCCCGTGTTCATCCACGAGTCCTCGCCCGGCAAAGCCTGGTACGGATTTCCCGATCAGGGCGAAGGGCTCAAGCTTGCCTTGCACCATCAGGGACGCCCAACGACGGCCGACAGCGTGTCACGGGATGTCGCACCCGAAGAAGTAAACGCGGTCCGCTCACTCGCCAAACGGTTTATGCCCGGCATGGCGGGGACACATCGCTCCTCCTCGGTGTGCATGTATACCAATACACCGGACGACCATTTCCTGATCGACCATCATCCGTCCTCTCCGGATGTGGTCGTCGCGAGTCCCTGCTCGGGGCACGGCTTCAAGTTTGCACCGGCCATTGGGGAACTGGTCGCTGACCTGGTGATGGACCGCACGGTTCGCTTTGACATCACCCCGTTCCGCATCGATCGACTCCTCGGCCGCTAGCGCAGCAGTTCTGTTGTTCCATGCTGCATATTGCACAGATGACCGCCGCCACATCTCGCCTAAACCGCGCCATCGTCGCCCTTATTGCGCTCGCCCCTGGGTTGCTGTTGTGCGATGGCATCGCGATTGCGGCGCGCCTGCTGCAGCGCTTGGAAGAATCCGCACTTGGCCAGCCATATCTCGAAGCGTTGGTCCTCGCGATTCTGGTCGGCGCCGTCGTACGCGCATTCTGGACTCCCGACGCGCGGTGGACTCCAGGAATCCGCTTCTCCGCGAAAGGGGTGCTCGAGTTCGCGGTGGCACTGCTCGGCTTATCCATGGACCTGCCGGCCCTCGCGCGCAACGGTGTCGCCCTGCCGCTGGCGATCGCGCTGGTGGTCAGCGTGACACTGCTGGGGAGCTACGGACTCGGACGGGCCCTCGGCTTGGGACGCCCGCTGGCGGTGCTTATCGCCTGCGGCAATGCAATCTGTGGCAACTCGGCGATTGCCGCCGTCGCGCCGGCGATCGAAGCTGACGGCGAAGATGTCGCCGCCGCTATTGCCATCACCGCCGCGATGGGCGTCGTGATGGTCGTGTGGCTCCCCTCGCTCGTGCCGTTGATGGGCCTCACCGCCACGCAGTACGGCGCGATCGCCGGGCTCACGGTCTATGCTGTCCCGCAGGTGGTGGCCGCCACCGTGCCGATCGGCGTGACCGCCGTGCAGATGGGAACGCTGGTAAAGCTGTTGCGCGTCCTCCTTTTAGGACCGGTGGTCGCGGGCGTGTCATACCTAAAGCGGCACCGTCAGCGTGGACATGCAACGCAGGCCAAGCGGGTCCCGCTTGTTCCGTGGTTCATTGCCGCGTTCGTGGGGCTCGCGCTGGTGCGTGCGACGGGCGTGATTCCGTTGGCGCAAATCGACGCAACGCGCAGCGCCGCCACTTCACTGACCATCCTGTCGATGGCCGCGCTCGGACTCGGCGTCGACCTCCGCGCACTCGCGCGCGTCGGACCGCGCGTTGTCCTGACCGTAGCAGGATCGCTTGCGCTCCTCGGCGGGAGCGCGGTGCTACTCGTTCGGCTGCTCCGCATCGCGTAGCACCGCACGACGCGCACCTCACGGCGCACCGCGCGACGTGCTGGGCGATCTCTAGCGCGGCCGCGCGTAGAGCCCGAGGCGGCTCACCCGCAGCTCGCCAACAGTACTCCGAACCGTCACCCGCACCGCATCAGCGGTCAGCGGTTCAATCCGGTGCAGTCGCTTGTTCCCAATGGTGGTGCCACGCGCAATAACCATCCAGGCGCCATCTGCGCGTGCGGCAATCTCGTGCGATTCAATCGTTTGCCCGAACGTCGCGATCGGCTCGCGTACCTCAATCACATCAAAGCGCACCGGCCCTTCGAGCGCGAACTCGAGGGACGCCTCACTCACCGCGGCGCCCGCGAACCAGGCGCTGTCCGGGTCGAGATCCGCTGCGGCTTTTGCAGTTTCGCCACCCTGTGTTGCGGTCACCAAAGCGCCCGCCGCCACATCCGACGCAAAGGTCGCCGCGATCCGCGCGCCGAAGCCTGTGAGCGCGCGAACGTCAGCATCGCCGAGGAGGCCGTGGGTGGAGGGAGGCACGTTGAGCAGGAGATTCGCGTTGCGCCCGACCGACGAATAATAGAGCTGCTCGAGGTTATCGACGCTCCGCACCTTGGCGTCTTCGCTCTCACGCCAGAACCACCCTGGCCGAATCGAGACATCGGCCTCACCAGGACGCCAGACGGCCCCCATCGGGTCGCCGTGCTGGAGCGCGCTAATAATCTGCGGCCCATCAGCACCCGGATAGGGCACCGCGGCAGGATCGACAGTGCACCAGTTGGGATCGCCGGCCACGCCACGTTCGTTTCCAATCCACCGAATGTCGGGACCGGCATCGGAGAACATCAAGGCGTTCGGCTGGAGCCGACGCAC
>JAPLKT010000062.1 GCA_026387895.1 Gemmatimonadota bacterium
ATGGCCTGGCCGACAAAGTAGCCGCCGAGCCCCGCGATATTGCCGACGACAACCTCGCCCGAGATGCGCAGGGGTTCGAGGGCGGGGCGTTGAGCGGCAAAGGATCCCGTAACGCTCCCCTGCGCCCCCACCGTCGTCGTCACCGACGCGGTCGCCACCCCCAAGCAAGCAATCACTTGCACGCACATCAGGAGGCGGCGGCGCGTGGTCATCAGTCGTTGATCCCGCTGGGCTCTAACGCCCGAGTCGCGATCTGGTCCTGCAACTGCGCAATGAACGCGTCCACGGAGAGAATGTCCTGCTTGTTCTTCCCCGCCCCGCGCGCACGCACGGCCACCGTGCCCCCTTCCGCCTCGCGACGCCCAAGCACCGCCATGTACGGCACCTTCATCACTTCAGCTTCTCGGATCCGGTAGTTCAGCGTCTCGCCACGATCATCGAGCTTCGCGCGAATCCCCGCGGCGCGCATCCGTTTCACGACCTGCGCTGCTTCCGGCGCCAGGTCGTCGGCAATCGGCAGCACGCGGACCTGCTCCGGCGCCAGCCAAATCGGAAAGGCGCCCGCGAAATGCTCAATGAGAATCGCAATGAACCGCTCAAACGATCCGCTCACCGCACGATGGATCACCACCGGACGATGCGCGCTGTTGTCCTCACCGGTATAACTGAGGTCGAAGCGCTCGGGCGCCGCATAGTCGAGCTGAATGGTGCCCAACTGCCAATGACGGCCAATGGAGTCGGTGACGTCGAAGTCGATCTTGGGGCCGTAGAAGGCACCGTCGCCGGGTTTCAGCGTATACGGGAGCCCCGTGGCGTCGAGTGCGTTCTTGAGCGCGGACTCGGCGTTGTCCCACATCTCGTCGGTCCCAACGCGCGTTTCGGGACGCGTCGCGAACTTGAGGTTCGCGGTGAGCCCAAAGGTTTTGTAATAGGCGAGAATGAAGTCGGTGAGCCGCTTTACTTCGTCGGCAATCTGCGACTCCATCAAGAAGATGTGGCAGTCGTCTTGCTGGAACTGCCGCACGCGCGTCAGCCCAGAGAGCGCACCACTCACCTCGTTGCGATGCAACACGTCATACGTGTTGTAGCGCAGCGGGAGCTCCCGGTACGAATGCTTCTTGTGCCCGTACATGAGGTAATGCGACGGGCAGTTCATGGGCTTCAACGAGAAGTCGTGCTCGCCGGACTCGTTGTCGAGCACTAGGAACATGTTCTCCTTGTACTTCCCCCAATGCCCCGAGGTCTCCCACAGCCCCTTGTTATACAGCAACGGGGTGCGGATCTCGTGATAGTCGTCAGCCTGCAACTCGCGCAGGAAATCGTTGAGCGTGTTCACGATCGTCGTGCCACGGTCGGTCCAAAAGGCCGCCCCGGGCGCATACGGATGGAACATGAACAGGTCGAGCGCCTTCCCCACCACGCGATGGTCACGCTTGCGCGCTTCCTCGATCTGGTGGAGATGCGCATCGAGCTCCTCCTTCTTGAAGAAGGCGGTCGCATAAATACGCTGCAACATCTGCCGCTTTTCGTCGCCACGCCAATAGGCGCCGGCGGCGCTCAGCAACTTGAAGTGCTTGAGGCGCGAGGTGTCCGGAATGTGCGGCCCCTTGCACAAATCGACAAACGGACCGTCAGTGTAGGTCGAGATAATCTCGTCCGAGCCCTCAAAATCTTCTAAGCGCTCGAGCTTCAGCGGATCGTCCACAAAGCGCACCTTGGCCTCGGCCTGCGAGACCTCCTCGCGCACAAACGGAAACGCCTCGGCGCATACCTTGTGCATCTCGGCCTCAAAGGCCTCGAGATCTTCTGGGCCAAAGGGCTTCTCGACTTCGAAATCGTAATAGAAGCCGTCCTCAATCGCCGGACCAAACCCGATCTTGGCATCCGGGCGCAGGCGGCGAACCGCGGTCGCAAGGATATGCGCCCCAGAGTGACGTAGCACCCCGAGCGCGCGGGGGTCCTTTTCCGTGATCACCACAAAGGCCCCGCCCTTCCTCAGCGGGGTCATAAGATCCTGGATTTCGCCATCCACCGCGACGGCCACGGAGGCCATCAGCAGGCGAGGGCCGATCGACCCTACCACGTCACGCGGCAGGGTGCCTTCGGGGACCTCTCGGGTCGCGCCGTCGGGAAGAACGAGTGTCAGCATGTGGAATGCAAATTACCCCGCGGCCTCGCTGGTCGCCACTATAGGGGATTTTGCCCCCGCCGTAGCCCGTACCCCGTTGTGGTGGCTAACTTTGTACGCGAAATGACGACCCCAATTACTCCCGACGAACTCCCGCCGCAGTACGACGCCGCGGCGACCGAAAAAGCCCTCTACGCCGAGTGGGAAGCCGCCGGCGTGTTCCGCGCTGATCCGGCGCGTTCCGACCGCAACGGCGGCGACCGCACGCCGTACACCATTGTGATTCCCCCGCCGAACGTGACGGGGGTGCTGCACATGGGACACGGGCTCAATAACACGGCGCAAGATGTGCTGATCCGCTGGCGCCGCATGTCGGGCGACGAGGCCCTTTGGGTCCCGGGGACCGATCACGCGGGCATCGCGACGCAGAACATCGTGGAGAAGCAGATCGCCAAGGAGAACCTCACTCGCGACGACCTCGGCCGCGACGCGTTTGTGGAGCGGGTGAAGACGCATGTGGAGAAGACCGGCGGGGTGATCCTTGAGCAGTTGCGCGCGATTGGCGCGAGCGCCGATTGGACGCGCACTGCCTACACACTGAGCCCCGAGCTGAGTGTGGCGGTCCGCGAGATTTTTGTGCGACTCTACGACGACGGGCTGATCTACCGCGGCCATCGTGTGATTCACTGGTGCCCGCGCTGCCTCACGTCGCTCTCGGACGAAGAAGCCGAGTTCAACGACGAGACCGGCGCGCTCTGGCACATCCGGTATCCGTTGTCGGACGATCCCTCGCGCAGCATCGAAGTCGCCACCACGCGCCCCGAGACCATGCTAGGCGACGTCGCCGTGGCCGTGCACCCCGACGACGAGCGCTACGCCGATCTCGTGGGAAAGACCGTCCGACTGCCCATCAGCAACATCGACATTCCCGTGATTGCCGATACGTATGTGGACCGCGAGTTCGGCACCGGCGTGGTGAAGATCACCCCGGCGCACGACCCCAACGATTTTGAAGTGGGCAAGCGGCACAATCTCACGATGCCGGTGATCATGACCCCTGAGGCCACCATGGCCGACGGGATCGATGCCGCCGGTCGTGTGCCGGCCGACCTGATTGGCACGGACCGCTTCGACGCGCGCAAAAAGATTGTGAAGCAGCTCGAGAGCGAAGGGCTTTTGGTCAAGAAGCAGGTGCACCAGCACGCGGTGCGTCATTGCTACCGGTGCGACACCGTGGTTGAGCCGCGCCTCAGCGATCAGTGGTTTGTGAAGATGGCCCCGCTCGCTGCCCCTGCCCTGCAGGCGGTGCGCGAGGGCACCGTCCGTATTCTCCCCGAGCGGTGGAATGCGGTCTATGTGAACTGGCTCGAGAATATCCGCGACTGGAATATTTCGCGGCAGATTTGGTGGGGACACCGCGTGCCGGTGTGGCGCTGCGCGGAATGCCACTTCGAGAAAGCGTATCGTGTTGACCCCACCACCTGCGAACAGTGCGGTAACGCCACGCTCGTGCAGGACACCGACGTCCTCGACACCTGGTTCTCCTCGCAGCTCTGGCCATTCTCCACCCTCGGCTGGCCGAACGAGAAGGCTCCAGATCTGCGGGCGTTCTATCCCACCGACGCGCTCGTCACCGCCCCGGAGATTCTCTTCTTCTGGGTCGCTCGCATGATCATGAGCGGCTACTACTGCATGGGGCGCTCGCCGTTCCACACGGTGTACCTCACGGGCACGGTGCGCGACATGGAGCATCGCAAGATGTCCAAGTCGCTCGGCAATGGGATCGACCCGCTCGACGTGGTTGCGCAGTTCGGCGCCGACGCCATGCGCTTCACCCTCCTGCAGGGAATGGGACTCGGCGTCGATGTGATGCTCGACCCCACCGACCTCGAGAAGTCGTTCGCGCCAGGGCGCAACTTCGCGACCAAGCTGTGGAACATCGGCCGCTTTCTGCTGCTGCAGGTGGGAACCGATCCGGTCCGCGACTTCGCGTCGCTCACCGACGCCGAACTCACGAGTGTCGACCGCTGGATTCTCGACCGGCTCGCGAGCGGCATCAGCGATTGCGACGCCGCGCTCGGTCCGGCACGTCCGACTGGCGCGACTTGGACGGAGCAGGAACGCACCGCCGGCATGCGACTCGACGCCTACGCCGAAGCCGCCCGCCGCTTTGTCTGGAACGACCTCGCCGACTGGTACGTGGAAGCGTGCAAGGCGCGCCTGCTGCAGCCCGGCGCCGACCGTGAGGTCGCGCGTGCGGTGCTGGTGCATGTGTTCGATCAGGCGTTGCGCTTGCTGCATCCGGCGATCCCGTTCATCACCGAATCGCTCTGGCGTCGCCTGCCGACCTACACGGCCGGCACCTTTATCGCGCAGGCGCAGTGGCCGAGTCGCGATGCGTCGCACGCGGGCGGGGGCGCGGCCTTTGATCTCGTGCGCGAGGTCATCACCGGGATTCGTCAGCTCCGCTCCGATTACGGGCTCGCGCCTGGCAAGGAAGTCACCGCGTACGTGGTTGGCCCCGACGCGCTCGTGCAGCGGGTCCTCGCGGAGTCCACACTGCTCGGCCGCATGGCCAAGTGTGCCGTGACCGCTGATGCGGCCCCCGCAGGCCCCGCCGCACATGTGATGCTCGGCGGAACAGGACTCGAGATCGTGCTCCCGCTCGCTGGGATTGTGGACCTCGGCAAGGAATGTGCGCGCATACAGACCGAGGTTGACGCACTCGACAAGCAACTCACCGCGCTCCGCGGACGACTCGGCAACGAGAAGTTCACCGGCAAGGCACCGCCGGAGCTCGTGGAGGCGGAACGCGCCAAGGAACGTGAATGGACCGCTCGCAGCGAACAACTGCACGCGAAGGTGCGCTCGCTGTGCGGGTAAAGCACCGCTCGCTCGCAGGGTTCGCACTCGCCAGCGTTGCGCTGTGGGGGTTTGTTGCCGGGTGCGCGTCGTCCGGCATGCCCCCCGGTGGACCGACCGACAAGTTTGCGCCGGAGCTCGTCAAGGTGTCGCCTGACAGCGACGCGCTGAACTTGGCGAAGCTGCGTGAGGTGGTGTTCACCTTTGATGAAGTCGTGAGCGAACGCCCGAAAGGTGCAGCGAGTCTCGACGCACTGATCACCATTTCCCCTAGCGATGGGTTTATCAACGTCGACTGGCGCCGCGAATCGATCGCCGTGCGGCCACGAAAAGGCTGGCGCCCCAATACCGCCTACACGGTGACAATCGCGCCCGGACTGTCGGATCTCGGGACGAGCGCGACTACCGAGCCTATCGAGATTCGGTTCTCCACCGGCCCCACTATTCCCTCTCGCGCGATCCAGGGCGTTGCCTTCGATTGGGTCGCGCAGAAGGTTGCCGTCGGTGGGCGTATTGAAGCGACCGCCGGCTCCGACACGACGCTGCGCTGGGTCGCGCGCGTTGACTCAACCGGTGCGTTCAAGCTCACAAGCCTCCCCGACGGGCCGTTGCGCCTGCGGGCATTTATCGACGCCAACAACAACCGCACGCTTGATCGTACCGAAAAGTGGGACACGGCAACGGTCAATCCTGCCGACACCGTGCGCCGCGAGATCTATGTGTTCGAACATGACTCGCTCGGCCCCGGTATCAGCGAGATTACCCGCATTGATTCGAGTGCAATCAAGATCAAGTTCACGCGTCCGCTGCTCCCGGGCGCGGTGCTCGACTCGAGCAGCTTTCGGGTCATGCGTGCCAAGGATTCGTCGCTGATCGCGGTGCGACGCATCGTCAGCGCCGGCGCTTTCGACACTCTGCTCCAAGCGCGCAAGAAATTTTCGGCGGACTCGCTCGTGAAAAACGACACCACCGCCGCGGGAAAACGCGCGCGCGTTCGTGCGGACTCGGTGAGCCTCGCGCAGCGTGAAGATTCCGTCAAACGGGCGCAAAACGCCGAGATTGCGAAGGCGCGCGACACGACGCGCACGATGACGACGGCCAAGATCACACGCGCCGCGCCGTTGTCGGAACTCGTCCTAGAACTGCGCGATCCGGTGCTCGGTAATGTCCCGCTGCAGATCTCGGTGAAGGACGCGGTCGGCCTGACGGGGGCCAAGCGATCGTCGTCGCGGCAGTTCACGTATCGTCCGCCCGTGCCCGTAGACACCCTCGCCAAGAAGCGCCCGTGACCGGCGACCGGCGTCGTGCGCTGCCCGCCGTGGGCACACTGCTCGAGCTCGATGCCGTGCGTGCCTTACTCACGCAGGCGCCGCGAGAGCTCGTGACCGATGTCGTGCGGAGCGTGGTTGATGACGCGCGTCACCGACTCGTGGGCACCCCGGATAACGTCGATTGGGCAACGCTCATCACCGAGCGGCTCGCGCAACGCCGTACCTCGTCGCTACGTCCGGTCATCAACGCCACGGGCGTGGTGCTCCACACGAATCTCGGGCGCGCTCCCCTCGCGCGCGCGGCACTCGACGCCATGCGCGACGTCGCGAGCGGCTTCTCGAACCTCGAGTACGACATCGACTCGGGCGAGCGCGGCTCACGGCATCGGCACTGCGCCGATCTCCTCTGTGAACTGACCGGCGCGGACGACGCGATGGTCGTGAACAACTGTGCCGCCGCGCTCGTGCTCGCACTCAACACCGTCGCGGATGGACGCGATGCCGTGATCTCGCGCGGCGAACTCGTCGAAATCGGCGGCAGCTTCCGTGTTCCCGACATCATGAGCAAGAGTGGTGCTCGACTGGTTGAGGTGGGAACCACGAATCGGACATATCTCGACGACTACCGTCGTGCACTGACCCCTGAGACGGGGGCGATTGTCTCGGTGCACCGCAGCAACTTCGCGCTCGAAGGGTTTGTCGCCTCAGTGAGCGCGAGCGCACTCGCCCCGCTCGCAAACGAAACGGGCGTCCCCCTGCTGCACAATTTCGGCAGCGGTCTGATGCTCGACCTCTCCGCCTGGGGACTCACCGGCGAACCCACCGCGCGTGACGCCGTGCGCGGTGGCGCAGCGCTCGTGATGATGAGCGGTGACAAACTCCTCGGTGGCCCGCAAGCGGGAATCCTCGTCGGGCGCGCGGCGATGATCGACGCAATGCGCCGCAATCCGCTCGCGCGCGCCCTCCGCGTGGACAAGCTGACGCTCTCCGCACTTGAAGCCACACTCATGCTCTACCGCGAGCCCGAACGCGCCGTTCGGGAGATTCCCGCGCTCGCCATGCTCACGGCAACAGCGGAATCGCTCGTGGCGCGCGCAGAAGTGCTCCTGACCGAACTCCAGTCGCGTGGCATCAAGGCCGCCATCGTCGAGACCGAAGCCTCAGTGGGCGGCGGCGCATTCCCGACCGCACGCATTCCATCGGTCGCGCTCGCACTCAATGGCGCATCCGCCTCAAAGATCGAGGCGCGCCTGCGCGAGGCTCCTGTACCTGTGGTGGGGCGCATCACGAACGGCCGTGTACTCCTCGACCTGCGCGGCATCCTTCCCGACACTGAACCGCTCGTGATCTCCGCGATTGCGAGTGCACTCACATGACCATTCTGCAAACTGGACGTCCTGCCCTGTTCATCGACCGCGACGGTACGCTGATTCAGGATGTTGGCTACATCAAAGATCCCAATGACGTCGCGCTCCTCCCCGACGCCGCGAGCGCCATTCGCCAAATGAATCGCGCGCGGTGGCCGGTGATTGTCGTCACCAATCAGTCGGGGATTGCACGCGGCGTGTGCACCGAATCCGATTACGCTGCGGTGAAGACGCGCCTCGACGAGCAGCTCCGGGAGGGTGGCGCCCATATCGACGCACACTATTACTGCCCGCACCATCCGGAATTCGGCGGCAACTGCACCTGCCGCAAGCCGGGCACCGCGCTCTTCGATCGCGCCATCGCGGATCACATCATTGACGCGTCGCGCTCCGTGTTCGTCGGCGATCGCTGGCGCGACGTGGCCCCCGCGTTGCATTACGCGGCGCTCGGCATCCTCGTGCCGGGGCCGAATACGCCCGCCGAGGATATTGCGATGGCGCGCTCGAAGGCAGAAGTCGTGTCGACGCTGACTGAAGCCGTGCATCGCATCCTTCCCGACTTATGATGCATCGCCTCGCCCTGTTCGCATCGGGAAGCGGCTCGAATGTTCAGGCCATCCTCGACTATCACGCCGCACTCGGCGCGAGCGCGCCCTTTGTGCCTGCGCTCGTGGTCACGGACCGGGCCAAGGCTGGCGTGCTCGCACGCGCGGCCGCGGCGAGCGTTCCGGCCGTGGTGTTGGATGCTCCTGCTGATGGCCCAGCGATGCGTGCGCTTCTTGAAGCGCATGGCATCACGATGATCGCCCTCGCAGGCTATCTCAAGTTTGTCCCCACTGAGGTGACGGCGCAGTGGCGCGGCGCACTGCTGAATGTGCATCCCTCGTTGCTCCCGAAGTTCGGCGGCCCGGGGATGTACGGCCATCGGGTGCATAAAGCCGTCCTCGCCGCAGGTGAGCGAGAGAGCGGCGCGACCGTGCACTTTGTGGACGCCGTCTACGACGGAGGCGCGGTGATTGGCCGTGCACGCGTGGCCGTGCACAGCGACGACTCCACGGATGCCCTCGCGGCCCGCGTGCTGCGCGCAGAACATGCGCTCTACCCGCGGACAGTGCACGCGGTGGCGCTCGGACTTGTCACGCTCACGAGCGACGGGCGCGCGCATGTCGTGCCCAATCTCGCGCATCATGCCGCGCTGCTTCCATCGCCAGTCGTCCTTGAGTTCGCGCCTGAGACTCCCTCGCATTTTTGATTGTCTCCACACCCTACACCGCCCCGCATGCCTCGCGCTCTGCTTTCTGTCTCTGATAAATCCGGCCTCGCCGATTTTGCAGCTGGCCTCCACGCCCTCGGATGGGAGCTGCTCTCGACCGGCGGCACCGCCAAGGCGTTGCGTGACGCGGGACTCCCGGTGCGTGACGTCAGTGACGTCACCGCATTTCCCGAGATGCTCGACGGCCGCGTCAAGACGCTGCACCCCGCGGTGCACGGCGGCTTGCTCGCGCGCCGCGATCTTGCCGAACACATGGCCGCGATTGCTGAACATGGGATCGCGCCGATCGATTTGGTCTGCGTGAATCTGTATCCGTTCAAGGCGACCACGCGGAAACCGAATGTGTCGCCTGAGGATGTGATCGAACAGATTGACATCGGCGGCCCGTCCATGATCCGCTCCGCGGCCAAGAACTTTGCCTCGGTGACCTGTGTCGTGGATCCCGCGGATTACGCAGAGGTGCTCGCCACGCTGCGCGACGGACGTGACGACCTCGAACAGCGTGGCCTGCTCGCCGCCAAAGTCTTTGAGCACACCGCTGCCTACGATGCTGCGATCGCCGCCTGGTTCGCCGCGCAGCGTGGCGACAAGTTCCCCGCGCGCGTCACCGTAGCGCTCGAACGGCAGCAGTCGCTGCGCTACGGGGAAAATCCGGGGCAGCGGGCGGCCTTTTACGTAGAAGAGCCGGGCGCAGGACTCTCGGGTCTCGTACAGCACGGTGGCAAGGAACTCTCGTTCAACAACTTCCTTGATCTCGAAGGGGCGTTACTCGCCTCCGACCCATACGTGGGAGAGATCTGCTGCGCCATCGTGAAGCACACCACCCCCTGCGGGCTCGCCGTTGGCACCTCGGCGCTCGACGCCTACAAGAAAGCCCTCGCCTGCGACCCCGTGAGCGCGTTCGGCTCAGTGATTGCCTTCACCGTCGAGGTCGATGCCGCTGCGGCTGCGGCCGTGGCGTCGCTCTTTGTGGAATGCGTGGTCGCGCCAGCGTTCACGCCGGAGGCGCTGCAGCTCTTGGGCGAGAAGAAGAACCTCCGCGTCCTTGTGGGGAGCGCCCGCCCCAAGGCCGGAGCGATGGACCTCAAGACCGTGCGCGGCGGCTTCCTGATGCAGGAACGCGCCACCCCGGTGCTCGACGACGACAGCAGCTGGACCGTCGTATCCGAGCGTCAGCCCACGGCCGCCGAACGGGCGGACCTACTGTTCGCGTGGCGCGCCGTGGCGAGTGTGAAGAGCAATGCCATCGTGCTGGCCCGCAACGGCGCCACGATTGGGATCGGCGCGGGGCAGATGTCCCGGGTCGACGCGGCCTTCTTGGCGGTGCACAAGGCACGCAGCGCTGGGCACACGACCGACGGATCGGCGCTGGGCTCCGACGCCTTCTTCCCCTTCCGCGACGGCATTGATCAGGCCGCCACGGCCGGGGTTCGTGCCATTGTGCAGCCCGGCGGGTCGGTGCGCGACGCCGAGGTGATTGCGGCCGCGAACGAGCACGGCATCGCGATGATTTTCACCGGCCGGCGGACCTTCCGCCACTAAGTCACGTCATTTGGGGGGCTCCATGCTCCCCGCCCCCGCTTCCCCTTGCTACCCCGGGGAGGCGACATTTCACGGTTGTTCCGCATGCATTACCAAAAGCATTATCAAACACAGCCAGGTCCCATGGCGTCTTCGACCGCCTCGCACGATCTCGATTATCGCCCGTCCTACCTCGCCGCTGGCATCGCCGCGGCGCTGGTGTTCGGGCTCTATGTGCTCACCCTCTCGCCCGACACGGCGATGTGGGATACCTCCGAGTACATCACCGCCGCCTACACACTCGGCATCCCGCACCCGCCGGGCAACCCGTTTTTCGTGCTCATGGGGCGCGTCTTTGCGATGCTCCCGATCGCGCCGAACGTTGCGATGCGCATCAACCTCATGGCCGCACTCTCGAGCGCCGTCAGCGCCGGGATGTGGTTCTTGATCACCGAACGTGTCTTGGTCGGGTGGTTCTCCGAGCGTTGGCAGCGCATTATTGGCGGCGCACTCGCCGTGCTAATCGGCGCCACCGCGTTCACGGTGTGGTCGCAGTCGGTCGTGAATGAAAAGGTGTACACGATCTCGCTCGCGGGGCTCGCGGTGGCCGCGTGGCTCACCGTGCGCTGGTGCGATGAGCCCGATGGAAAGTACGCGGACAAAACGCTCGTGCTGATTGCCTACACCATCGGCTTGGGCTACGCCGTGCACATGGCCGGTATGTTGGTTGCCCCCGCGGTTGGACTCGCGGTGCTGATTCGTCGGCCCAAGACGCTCATCCGCTGGAAGCTCCTGCTCGCCTGCGCCGCCGCCGTCTTCATCGGTGGTTCGTCGTTCGCCACGCAACCAATCCGCGCCGCGCACTTCCCTGCGATCAACGAAGGCGAGCCCACCGCGTGCCGCGATGGACTCAAGGTGTCCTGCACCTTCTCCTCCGGGACGAAGGACGCCTTCATGTACAACTTCAATCGCGGCCAGTACGGCAAGCCCGAGCTCGGCGAGCGTCAGGCCCCGCTCTCCGCGCAGATGGGGATGTGGTGGCTCTACTTCAAGTGGCAGTGGGTTCGTGATGCGCACGGCCAACGCCCAGGGCTCCAGAGCGCGTTAGCAGCCGTCTTCCTCGTGCTCGGCCTGCTGGGTGGCTTCGTTCACTGGAAGCGCGACCCTCGAAGCTTTGCATTCTTCGGGCCGCTGATGTTCACGCTCACGCTCTTGCTGATCTACTATTTGAACTTCAAGTACGGCGCGAGCCAAGACCCCGAGCTCGGCGACACGGTCAATCGAGAGGTGCGTGACCGAGACTACTTCTATCTCTGGAGTTTCTCGGCGTGGAGCGTGTGGGCTGCGCTCGGTCTCGTCTACGTATGGGAATCCATCGCCGCCGTGATTGGTCGCGAGGAAGTCCTGCTCGGCAAGGAGCGTATCGAACTGCCGACCCGGAACGCGTGGATTGCCGCGAGCCCCGTGCTCCTGCTCGCGTTCGTACCCCTCTTTGGCAACTGGGAAGCGTCGTCGCGCCGCGGCCAGACCGACACCGGCGACTTTGCCGTCGATATGCTCAACTCCGTGGAGCCCTACGGCATCCTCGTGACCGTCGGCGACAACGACACCTTCCCGCTCTGGTACGCGCAGGAAGTGCTCGGCGTCCGGAAGGACGTGCTCGTCGCCAACACCTCGCTGCTCAACACCGATTGGTACACGCGCCAGATGATCCGGCGCCCCGTCTTTGATTACGACGAAGCCAAAGGCCCTGCCGCGTACAAGGGTCGCGTGTGGAAGAAGCCGCCCAAACCGGTGCTCGCGAGGACCATGAACGAAGCGGATGCGGTCCCTCTCGGTACGGAACTCCGTGAACCGCAGCTGTTTGTGAAGGACAAGATTCGCGCCGTCGTTGCGCCGCGTTTCCTGCAGCGCGCAGACATGTTTGTGCTGCGCATGATTCAGGATTCGGATCGTCCGATGTACTTCAGCCGCACCTCAGGGGGCTACGGCTCCGAGCTTGGCTTCTCGCCGTATCTCCTCACGCAGGGCATGGCGCGCAAGCTGATGCAGGATTCGCTCAAGGCCGCCAAGGACACCGTGAAGGTGCCGGGCGAAGGCTTCGTGGATGTCACGACGACGGCCGCACTCTGGAAGGATTTCAAGGCGCCGGAAGCCCTGATCCGTAAGGGCGACTGGGTCGACCGTCCCTCCGTCGGGATTCCGTACCTGTACGTCTCCACCGGCGTGGTGCTCGGCGAGGCACTGAGTGCGCAGGGTGATGCAAAGGGAGCTGCCGAGGCAATGAAACGCGCACGGCTCGTGGCGCGCGCCACCCAGCTCGCTGAGCAGCCATCAGCGCCGGTCATCATACCCCAGGGCGATACAGCGCTGGGCCCTAAGGCTCCGGCGAAGGGGCCTGTAAAGGGGCCTGTAAAGGCGCCGGCGAAGAAGCCGTAGCGCTCACGTTCATCCAGTCGCGCGCGACGCGATATCGATCTTGGACCACGAGAACGCCGTCGGCAACTGCCGCGGCGTTCTCGGCTTTTCCGGCCTCTTCGACCAGCTGACAGGCATCGCCGAGTGCGAGGGCACCAAGCTGCCGAGCACTGGCTTTGAGGGCGTGGGCGCCCGCCGCAACCTCGCGAAGCCGGCCCGCTGTCACGTCGTCAGCCATGGCCCGCGTGCGCTCGTCCGCGAACTGGACGAACGTCTGGAACATGAGGGCCAGCATCTCGTCGCCCCCCACGCTACGGAGCAGTTCGAGCGCCGGTTTGGCGTCGTCGGGAATCTGAGACATCTTAAGGGCTCGGGAGTGGAGGTCGGGAAGCGAGAGGCGCGCCCGAGACGAAGCATACCCGCTTTGAGCGGCTTTGCGCCACGCGCACGCGACAAATGCCTCGTATGAGGTTGCGTCCGAGCGCTCCTCCGGCGACATTACGTGACCTTGGGAGGGCTGCGCCGAATTGGTAAGGCAGCGGTCTTGAAAACCGCCGCGGTGAAAGCCGCTTACAGGTTCGAGTCCTGTGCCCTCCGCTCCGCCGCCAGGTCATCGACGGCGGCGCTACAGAGGCACTACAGAAGCATTGGAGCACTAGCAGGTGTTGGGGAGCGATGGCCGAGAGGCTGAAGGCACCGGTTTGCTAAACCGACATACGGGTTTACGCCTGTATCGAGGGTTCGAATCCCTCTCGCTCCGTGGCGCGGGTCCGCCGGATATCGGTTGGACCCGCGTCGTGCATTGCGGCTGAAGGTAAACACCCGTTTCCCGGTCACGGTGACCGGAACGATCCTCACGTTCCAGCGGTCTCGCATCTGCCATGAGTGCCTCACACAGCGTTGCCTCCGGTTCTCCTGTTCGCGTCCGATTTGCCCCGTCACCGACGGGCTACCTGCATGTCGGCGGCGCGCGGACCGCGCTCTTCAACTGGCTCTTTGCGCGCAAACTCGGCGGCAAGTTTCTGCTCCGCATTGAGGATACCGACAAGGCGCGGAGCACGGACGAAAGCACGGCTGCAATCTTCGAAGGGCTCACCTGGCTCGGCCTTCAGTGGGACGAAGAGGTGGTGTATCAGGGCGGGAACCTTGAGCGCCATCGCCGCGACGCCAACGCGATGCTCGAGCGCGGACTCGCGTATCGCTGCTTCTGCACGCCGGCTGAACTCGACGAACGCCGCAAATCCGCCGAACGCGCCAAGACCGCATTCAAGTACGACCGCCGCTGCGATCGGCTCGACAAGGACGACCTCGCGCGCCGTATAGCGGCCGGCGAGCCCTCGGTGGTGCGCTTTCGCGTTGCTGACGGGGCCACGGCGTGGCATGATCTCGTGCACGAGACGATCAGCTTTCCGAATAAGGACATCGAGGATTTCGTCATCCTCCGCTCGGACGGCACGCCAATCTACAACATGGCGGTGGTGTCAGACGACATCGCGATGGGGATCACCCACGTGATGCGCGGCGACGATCATATCTCCAACACCCCCAAGCAGATTCTGCTGTACCAAGCCCTTGGTGCGTCGCTCCCCGTGTTCGCGCACTTCCCCATGATCCACGGACTCGACGGCAAGAAGCTCTCGAAGCGCCATGGCGCGACTGCGGTCGCAGACTATCAGCACCTCGGGATTCTCCCCGAAGCGATGAACAACTTCCTCGCGCTGATGGGCTGGAGCCCGGGCGGAGATCTCGAGGTGATGACGCGCGACGACATGATCGAGCGCTTCTCCACAGACCACCTGCTTCGCAAAGCGAGCGTCTTCGACACCAAGAAGCTCGAGTGGATGAACGGCCAGCATTTGTCGCGTCTCACGGGCGATGCACTCGTCGCAGCCATGACGCCGTCGTTTATCGCCGCCGGTCTCTTTGCCGACGCCGCCGCCGTACAGGCGGTGCACGACTGGTTCGCCACCGTGCTGGAAGACTGCAAGGAGCGCGCGCGCACTACCGATCAGCTGGTGGAGCTCGCACGCCCGTTCTTCCCAGGCCAGCCGCTCGTCATCGACACGGCTGCAGCAGCGAAGCATTGGGCCGATCCCGCTCAAGCGATGGAGTGGCTGCAGGCCGTACGTGCACACCTCGCTGCGTTGACCGATTGGACTGATGCCAGCATCGAAGCCGACCTCAAGGCGCTCGCCACCGAACTCGGCGTTGGCGCCTCCCCGCTCTTCCAGGCCACTCGCATTGCCGTCACTGGGCGCGGCGTCGGCATCAGCATCACCAAGACGATCTTCCGCGTGGGACGTGAGGTCTCGCTCGCCAACATCGACAGTGCACTGACGCACCTTGCGGAGCAATCGGCCGCGTGATCCGCACTCCGCTCACCCTAATCGAGGAGCAGGTCTACCATTTCCTCCTCGATTTCCTCGCCGAACGCACCTTTCAGCCGAGTGTGCGAGAGATCGCCGAACGGTTCAAGATTGCGAGCACCAAATCGGTGGCGGACCTGCTCGCGTCGCTCGAGCGAAAGGGGTATATCGAGCGCGAGCCGGGGCATTCGCGCGGAGTGACGTTGCTGGGCTTTGCCGGTGGCGCAGGGACGGTGCCCGTTCCCGTGATGCGCCCTGACGGTGAACAGCGCGCGATGATCGACGACGGGTTCCTGACCATCGACCGCACGCTGTTGCGCGCAAGCGATGCCTTCATCACCCGCGCCTTTCCCGAGGGAACGGCAGAGGCCGGCGTGCTCGAAGGTGACTTGTTGATTGTGCATCCGTCCGAACGTGCCCGTGACGGCGACGCACTCGTGGTGCGCATTGGCGGCGCGATTCTCGTGCGCGGCATGCAGCGAATGGGAAGCAATATTCGACTGATGCCCTCGGGCTATCGCGAGGCGATCGAACTCGGACCGAACGACGACTACGCGGTGCTCGGCGTACTCGGCGGGGTCATCCGGAGCAACACGCGCAGCGAGTTCAGCGGCGAGTTCAGCGGCGAGTTCAGCGGCGAGTTCAGCGGCGAGTTTAGCGGCGAGTAGGACCGCGACCGCGCGCGTCGTACGTGCGCGAACTCAGGGCGTGCCGGGCACCTTGGTGTCGCCCGCGTCCTTCTTGGCTGCCGCTCGCTCTTTGTCTTTACGCTCGCGCAGCGCCTTAACGGCAGCGCGGAAGTCGTCGTCGCGCGCGCCGCGCGCGGCCTGATCGAGAATCTCGCTGCGGATCTGCGTGAGCACCCTGGCCCGTTCTGTCTGACCAGGGTTCGCGGTCTGATTCAGGGGGAGCAGTGCGAGCGCGGCCGTCGGGAGTTGGAACTTCCCGAGGCGAATGTACTTGCCGTCGATCCCGTACTTCTTGCCATCGCGCTCGAAGGTCCAGTCGCCGGGCTCGCGCTCTTTGGGAATCAGCGCGAGCGAATCGTTCAGCGCGCCGAGGCGCGTGGCTAGCGTGCTGTCGAGTTTCCGAGTGCCCGTGAGCGGCATTTGCACCACGGTCGCTCCCGGTGCCCAAACTCGCGGATCCGTAAACTGCGGCCGGATGCCACGCGCCGGACCACCGGTGCCCACAATCGGACCGCTCCCCTGCTCTTCATCGCCGGGCCGGAAAGGCCGCGGAAGATCGGGGAGCCCATTGGGAACAATCGTCGGAGCCACGAGCGGCGGGAGCGACGGTGTGGGATTGTTGGTCTGCACGATCGGACGGCCATTTCCTCCGGAGCGCGCCGGCTCGGTCTCGTTGGGATCGCCCTTCGGCAGCGCGAGAAACCCAATGCGCTCAGCCACCGGCGGAGTGTTCCCCACACCCATCATCCGTGCCCAGTCTACGGGAAACACCAGAATCCGGACCAACACCGTGATGCCGAGCACGTGCGCCAGCAATGACACCAACACGGCACCGGGGCCGCGTCGCGACGGATCGCGATGCGTCCCGGGCGTGCTAATGAGCTGCCGGCGCGGCGTGGTCATCGGGCGTTCAACGGCATTAGAGCGCGGTCACCGTGCTACGCACGATCGAGTGCCCGAGGATCTCGACTTCCACCATGTCGCCCTGAAAGATCTGCGCGACGCCGGCGGGGGTGCCCGTCAGCACGAGATCGCCCGGCTCCAGCGTGATGTAGCGCGTGATGTATTCGAGCAGTACCGGAATCGAGAACGCCATGTCGGCGCTACGGCCACGCTGCTTCTCCACACCGTTGTGGCGAGTGACGACCGTCAGATTCGCCAAGTCGAAAGGCTTGTTGGATTCGTCGCCTAGGGGAAGGAAGGTGTCAGAGCCCTTGGCGCGCGCCCACTGCCCGTCGTTCTTCTGCCACTCACGCGCCGACACGTCATTGGCGGCGACGATACCACGGACGCCGGCAGCACATTCCGCGGCGGTTGCTTTGCGCAGGCGCGTGCCAATCACCACGCCGATCTCACCTTCAAAATCGATACGGCCAGCGTCAGCAGGGAGCTCGATCGCGTCGCCCGAGGCGATCACGGTGGACGGCGGCTTTAGAAAGAGCAGCGGCTCCTTCGGCACGTCGTTCCCCATCTCTTTGGCGTGCTCGAGGTAGTTCCGGCCAACACAGATAATCTTCCCTGGCGTTTTCATGTCCTAATTTACCCTGAAGTGGTTGAAAGGGTCGTCCCGTAAAATACGCGCAACTGCTCAAGTATGATGGCCCACCCTCCCTCGATGCGGCGAGCCGGTGGCAACCCGGCTAGTAGCGCTCTGCCATACGACTTGCGCACGACTCGAGGGTCACAGATCACCACCACCCCGTGGTCGGTCGCTGTGCGGATGAGTCGACCAAACCCTTGCTTGAGCCGCAACGCGGCGTGCGGCACCATATACTCGCCAAACGAATCGCCCCCCGCGCCATCGATTGCTTCGCACTGCGCAGCTGTGACAGGCTCCGAGGGCACACGAAAGGGGATTTTGCCAAGGACGAGCCCGCGAAGCGCGCGCCCTGGCACATCGACCCCTTCCCAGAACGAGGCGGTGCCAATGAGCACCGCGTCGCCGTGCTCGCGGAATCGGCGGAGCAACGCATCGCGCGTGTCCTCGCCGTGCACCAGCAAGGGGTGCTGCGACTCAATCCCCAAGGCACGCATTGCCTGCGCCGCCTCGCGCACATCGCGATGGCTCGTGAACAGCACAAAGACCCCGCCGCCCGACACCTCCACGAGATCCGCTGCCACTTGAACGGTCCGCCGGAAGTGAACCTTTGCGTCTTCGTTCGGCGCCGGAAAATCCGTCGGAATCGCAAGAATCGCCTGGGTCGCGTAATCAAAGGGCGACGGCAGCGACGCGGTCACAGGCTCGACGTCCTCTTGATCCAGGCCGAGGCGTCGACTCACAAAATCAAAGGCCTCACCCACAGCAAGCGTCGCACTGGTCACCACGCATGTTTCGAGCCGACGGAACAGGTCCTCTCGCAACAGCGGCGCCATGTCGAGCGGGACACTCGCGAGCGCAACGTTGCGATCGAGACGATCTCCTTCCTCCGCCGTATTCTCACTTTGCCGGCGACGCGAATCCGTCCGCGCTTCGATCCACCGCACCAGCTTGTCGGCGTCCTTCCCGGGCCGCAGCGCCATCCGCATTCCGTCGGCGGCATTGCCAAGCCGGCGCGTCACCCCGCGAATCTCATTCAGCAGTGGCGCAAGCTCCTCGGCGCGGCGTTCATCGGTCTCCAAACGCTCGCGAACCATCACGAGTCCTTCCGCAAGCAGTTCGATCTCGCGAAGCACATCGTCGAGCGACGCACTGAGCCCAGCGCGCCACACGGGTTCGTCGTCGAACGCCGGCGTAAGGCGCACCTGTTGCTCGCTCCGCGCATGCATCCATTCGTCGAGAATGTCGAAAAGGCGCATCCCCAACTCCCGCGCGGTGGCTGCAGCAGGTACGAGACGCGCCCGCACGAGATCTAAGCTTGCCACGCTCAGGAGGTCGTCCGCCGCGACAAGCTTGCGCTCGAGCGAATGGAGCAGCCCCTTGCCATTGCGATCCAGACGCGCGAAGAGTCGCTGCACGCCGCGGCGCGTGACCGTTTGCCCGAGATGCGAACTCGCCGCGTCCTCGAGATGATGCCCTTCGTCAATCACGAGTCGCGTGTAGGCAGGGAGTACGGCGGACTCAGCCCAGTTCCCCGAGGCGCGCCGCACGGCGACATCCGCCATAAGCAGGTGATGGTTCACCACGACGATGTCTGCCTGCGCGGCGAGTTTCCGTGCAGTGAACACAAAACACTTCTCGAAATACGGACACCGAAGTCGTGTGCACAGGTCCGGCTCTGCGGCGACTTCGTCCCAGACATCCGTACGCGGTGCGACTAAGAGGTCCGCAGTCGAGCCATCGCGCGTTTTGTCGGCCCATGATGCGAGCGCGTCGAGCTCCGCGGCCGCTCCGGTATCGAACAACGAAGCACCTGCTGCTCGCGCCTGCTCGAGCCGCTGCAGGCATAAATAGTTCCGCCACCCCTTGAGCAGCGCGAAACGCACGGGCTGATCGCTCAGCGCTTCGGCGAGGAAGGGCAAGTCTTTTCCCACCAACTGCTCCTGCAGCGTGATGGTCGCCGTTGAGACGATCGTGCGCTCCCCGTTCGCCGCTGCCCAGCGCAACGCGGGCACGAGATAGCCGAGCGATTTTCCAACACCGGTGCCGGCTTCAATCAACCCGATGCCGCCGCGCGAGTACAGCTTGCTCACGCGACGCGCCATCTCGCGCTGACTCGGCCGGTCTTCGTAACGTCCGAGCGCTGCCGCAATGGGTCCGTCAGGGCCAAGCAAATCCGCGACGTCATCGGGATTGATCTCGATTACCGGCTGCTCGCGCGGGACCTCGACCACGACGTACAGGTCAGTGGCCGCGTTGTCAATAATCCCGAAGCCGATGCCGTCGCCGTGCACGCGCACCGCGATTTCGAGATCTGGCCCGGAGGGCTGCAGGATTCCCGACGGATGATTGTGCACCAGCATTTCGCCGCGCTGCGCAAAGCCGGGGAGTGCGAGAACGCTCGAGATATCACCACGCGCAACGGGGCGCGCGCCGGTAATGATGCCCTGTTCGTTTACCGTACAGGCAAAGCAGACCTCATTCCCGCCTGCGAGCGAAATAGCGGCCCGCATGGCGCGCGCCGGTCCCTGGGCAATCCGTGCGACAGGAGTGACCGTATCGCTCACGTCTTGAGCGGCTTCTTTTTGGCGGCCGGGAACAACACGTTGTTCAGAATCAACCGGTAGCCGGGCGAGTTGGGATGCAGGGCAAGGTCGGTCGGCGCCGCACCGATGTTGTGTTGCGGATCTTCGGGGTCGTGACCGCCCAGGTAGGTCCAAGAACCCTTGCCATAGTCACCGTGGATGTACTTCACCCATGGTGCACCCTCCTCTGTGGCGAGAATGGTCACCCCCGGCTTGAGCACGGCTTTTGCAAACGAGGTCGTGACCCCGTAATAGTCGGGGATGATCTTGCGGTGGTCTTGCAACAGCATGGTCGCAACCGGATCGAACTTTGCCGAGAAGCCGAACAGGGTGAACTGTCCCAACGGCTGCCGACGGGCGGGCACGTTGACTTGGTGCCCGTCGATGTCGCTCATGGCGTTCACGCCGGGCGACATCTCGAGGTGCACATTCTGAAACGCGAAGGTGTGGATCCAATCCATCTTGGAATCCGCATCGGCGTCCATGGGCGTGCCATCCGAGTAGGGGCCCGCGATATCGACGTTCTGCGCGCCCATCGCGAGTTCAATGGTCTCGGTTGCGCCGCACATCGCAAAGAGAAAACCGCCCTTCTCCACAAACTCCCGTAGCTTCCCTGCGACCGCCTTCTTGACCGCGGGAACATTGGGGAGACCGTTCCGCTGCGCGGTTCCCATATCGCGGTCGCGCTGTTCAATGAACCACGGCGTGTCGCGGAAGCCGAGGTACAGCTTGTTCATCTGCCCCGTGAAGTCTTCGTGGTGCAGATGGATCCAGTCGTACTTGGTGAGGTCGCTCTTGAGCACCTCGTCGTCCCAAATCTGGGTGGACTCGATGCCGGCATAGTTCAACGCGAGCGTCACCGCATCATCCCAGGGGGGCGACTTCGGCGGGGAGTAAATCGCAATGCGTGGCGCCTTCTCGAGCGCCACGGCGTCCATGTTACCGGCAGCGATTTCCTTACGGATTCCGGCGAGGGTCGCGTCGGACATCGACTCCACGGTGATTCCGTCGAGTGCGGCTTTGCGCCGCAATGCGGGATCCTCAGGAAGCAGGAAGGCTCCACCACGGTAGTTCAGAAACCACTCCGTCTTGGTTCCCGTTTTCAACGCGGTGAACGCGAGTCCATACGCCTTCAGATGGTTTGCTTGGATGTCATCCATTGGCACGAGCATGTGCTGCGCGCCAACAGTCGCGGTCGCACTACCAAGGAGTAGAACGGCGACGGCGAGGCGGTGGAGGATTGAACGACGACGGGTCATACCGTGGCTCCAGGGCGAGCGAGATCGAGTTCACGTCGTGCCTGTGGCACGAGTGCGCTCTGCGGATACGTGAGAATCAAATGTTCGAGTCGGTCCACTGCGCCTGCCGCGTCGCCTTTGCGACGCAACGCGCGCGCCCATTCCAAATCTGACTCCGCCGCTTCCGGCGCAGTCGCGTGGTGCTGCACAATCCGCTGCCACAGTGCGATTGCCAGTGCGTCCCCTCGACGCGCGGCGTGGATACGGGCCGCGAGGGCGAGCAGCAGGGGAGCGGCATCGACGACCTCGTCGGCGGCGCGTTCGAAGCGCTGCGCCGCTTGCGCGGAGTCGTTGCGGGCGAGTGCCATGAACGCGGCGCCAATCGCACGCGAGCTATCGGCCTTCGTGCGCCCCAGCAACGCCATGGCATTCAGGACCTCGGGTGTGACGTCCGCTGGGTGCCGCAGTCCATTGCGCGCTTTCACGAGATCACCGTCGTACAGCGCAATCCAGGCGGTCACTTCATCCTCATCTTCGCCGGTGGCTTGGGTGAGGGCAACGCGGGCCTTGTCGATCTGGCCGTTCCGAATCCAGGCCCACGCGACCACACGGGCATAGCTCTTGACGACGGCAGGATCGAGTTGTGGGGCGTTGGCCGCGAGGCGCGCCTCAACGTCGCGCGCACGACCGAGCTGACTCAGCGCCTTCAACTCGAGCGGGAGCAGCTGAGCGCGCGCGGCGATGGCAGGAAGGAGCGTGCCCCCTGTGGCGATGAACGCGAGCGCCGCGTTCGGCTCACCGGCATTGAGTGCGGCAGTCGCGGCGCGCACGGCAACTGGACCAGATGGACGCGCAGCAAGCATGGCGGCGAGTGCGTCGCGCGCCGGCGCCCAGGCGGTTGCACGCTCGGCGTCTGACGCGAAGTCGCTCCAGGTATCGAACGCAGAATCGGCCGGAGCGAGCGTGGCGAAAGCGCGCCATGCCTCACGCGGCTGCCCCCACCCCATCTCGAGGAGGCCCAAGGTCTTGCGCACCGGCATCGGGGCCGGACTGACACGCAGAATGGCACGAATCGAGTCCCGCTTGTCTGTTGGCGCGGGCTGGAGCGAGTACTGCGCCGCCTGCTCGAGATAACCCTCATTGGCCAACGCCTCGCGCCAGGCAAAGGCGGCTTCGGTCCAAAGGCCAAGCCCTGCGCGCAACTGCGCGACTTCGATGCGCAGTTCCTTCGTGCTTCCGAGAGACTTCGTAGCCTCTTGAAGAATCGTATCCGCCAGCGCCGCGCGCCCATCCATGAGCAGCTGGCCCGCGAACTCCCGATACGGTGTCGGGTCGTGCGGTTGTGCACGCACCCACTCGTTGAACGCGTCACGCGCGTCCTTGTCGCGGGCGACGGCGCGCAACACGCGGAGCTGCGAGCCCCGCAGCATGCGATCCGTGGGACGCTGCCGGACGAGCGTATCGAGCGCCACCAACACGCTGTCGTCTTGCGCGAGCTGTGAGAACACGCGCTCAAGCCCGAGCACGCCCTGCCCCGGTTGCCCCGCACTAATGACTGCGCGCCAGGCCGTCACGGCGTCGCGCCATTTCCCGGCGTTCTCAAAATCGATGGCGCGTTGAATCAGCTGATCCTGCGCCTGCGCACAGCCCACGGCGGGATGCGCCGCGATCGCCACGCACGCACTCATCGCCAGCGCGCGCACGAAGCTCCCCACAGTGATCACGGCTTGTCGCCGTTCAGTCGGCGGAAGTACTCAATCACTAATCGACGCTCTTCGTTGCTCAAACCACGCAACTCGTTCCACTCAGGCACGCGATACTTGAGCGCGGCCTTCCCGGCGGCGTTCGCCGTGGGCGGGACAAACGGATTGTTCTGATCTCCAGGCTTCGACTCGCGCCGCGAAGACTCGTCCTTCTGGTCGTTTTCGAGCGTCCGGCCAGCGTCCAGCATCCGCTTGAACAAGCGCTGCTGCCGTTCCAGAACTGTTGGGTCTGCCGCTCCCTGCTCCAGCGACTGCGCGAGCTGTCGTGCTTCGCGCGCCAACTCAGAGGCCTTGCCCGACGCATCCGCGTCACCCACGTCGTCGAGCTTACGCGCTACGTCGCGCTGCGTGCGCGCGAGGTCCTTGGCCAGCGCTTGTCCTTCGGGGGACATCTGCTGCCCCTGTTTCTGCTGCTGAATCGCGTTCTGCAGGAAACTCTGCATCTGTCCGTTCAATGATCCCTGCTGCCGCGCCAGCTGCTGCAGCTGCGCCAGCAACTCCGGGAGCCCGCTCGCTGACTGCGAGTTTCCAGCGCGCTCGCGATCACGCGTGAGCGACGCAGCCGCTTGGCGCAACGCGTCGGCGGCGTCAGACATCGTGCCACTGGCCTGTGAGGCGCTCCGCTGGTCTGAGGCGTCCTTTGTCGCCTGCTCCACCTTTTGTTCGGCGTCACTCACGGCCTTCTGCGATTTCGGCGACACCAGCGCCGAGCGTTTGGATTGGCTATTGAGCCGTTCCGAGGCCTTCTGCACGCCTTGGGCAAGTGCACTTTGTTCGGAGCGTAACGAAGGATCGGTGGGATTCTGTTTGGCTTTATTCGCCAGCGCATCCTGCTGACGCGCGAGCTGCAGCATCTCCTGCACCGAGCGATCGAGCTCGCCTGTCACTTCCTGCTTCCACTCTTCGACCTGCGCCTTGCGCCCATCGGAGAGCGCCTGCGCGGCAGCGTCCATAGCATCGGCGGCTTCGCGAGCCGCATCCGAGCCCTGCCCCTTCTGCCCCGGTTGTCCTTGCTGACCTTTCTGCCCCTGTTGTCCTTGTTGCCCCTTCTGTCCTTGCTGGCCTTGCTGGCCTTGCTGGCCCTGTTGCCCCTGCTGGCCCTGCTGGCCCTGCTGGCCCTTTTGCCCACTCTGGTTCTGCTGTTGTCCTTGGGGCGATCCCTTGCTGTCCTTGGGCTGCGCCTTGTCGTCGCCGGGCTGACCTTTCTCGCCAGACTTCTCGCCAGACTTTTCCCCAGCTTGCTCACGCTCCATCGCGCTCTGGGCCTTCATCGCTTCCTCAAGCGCGCGCTGCGCGTCCTTGGCCGCGGTGTCAGCATTCTCCTTCTTCAAACGATCCTTGAGCGCCTCGATGTCCTTGGCAAGCTGCGCAGTCCGATCCTGCATGCGCTTGTTGGCATCGGGGCCGTCCTTGGCGCCGGAGTCCGCGAGCGCACGCTGCTGCTTCGCCAGCTCCTTCGCTTCGTCACGCAACGTTTGCATGGCGCCTTCAAGCGCTGCACGCTTCAGAATCTCGGCGCTCTTCTCCAATGCCTCGCGCATCTTTTTCTGCTGATCCGCCATCTGTTGCAACGACGCCTTCGACTGATCTTGCGACAGATTCTGCGTGGCGTTGTCGAGCTTCTTGAGCGCCTCCATCATCTCGGGCGTCAGTGCCTCGCGCAACAATCGCTGGGCCTCACGCAGCTGCCCCGCCATCGCGGTATCGAGCACGCCAGCGGCGCGCATCCGATCCTCGAGGGCCTTGGACGTTTGCTGCAACTGTTGCACGCGCTCGGCCATCGCCTTCTGTTCCGCGGCGAGCGCTTTCGCCTGCTGCGCCCCCTCGTACTTCATCGCATTTGGCTGCCCGGCCTTTGAGGCATCCTCCGGCTTTGCTGTGCGCTGATTGGCCGCGTCAGACGTGCGCTGTTGCAACTGCTGCATGGCTTTTGCGGCTGCCGCTGCACGGGCCGCCGCCGAGTCAGCAGCGGAACGCGCAGCCGAGCGCTGCTCTTCGGTCGCGGGAATGCGAAGCACGAGTTCGCGGCTTACTCCTTCTTGCCCGCCAGGCGACTCGTCGCGCGCCACGAGCTGGACGTGCACCCCGTCGCCGGCCCCAAGGCCGAACGGGGTCAAGTCCATCATCAGCGTGCCGCTCCAATCCGGATTCCCACCACCCCCGACCTTCTGCACGTTCGGCGTGTTCGCACGGCCATCACGCGTCACGCGCCAAACTTTGAGCGACACCGACGCCAAGGCGTGGTCATCGCTCGCCACGAGTTCCAGTTCAATCTTGTCGGTCGCTTGCACCAGGCTATCGCTCCCAGGGGAGAGAATCTCTGCCACCGGCGCCGAGTCGGGTAGCACCTCGAGCACGAGTGGGGCCGGCACATCCGCGATCACAGTGGTGCGGCCGCGCGCGCTCCAGCTCCACGTGCCACTCGTCATCGGCGTCATACGACCACTGAATCGCCGGTCCTCACTTGCGAGCGCCACGGTCTCGGTGCCGTTCGACAGAGCCACGGCCGCCAAGGGTTCCGACGCATGTCCCTCGATCGTCAGCAAAGTGCCGCGCGGGAGCCGCAACGGCGCATCGGCCACCAACGTCTCCGGCGCGCGGCGCAGGTAGGCGGGATACGTCGCACGAATGGCCACATCGCCCACGAACGGACGGTCCACCACGCGCACCACCACCGTATCACTGAGCGCACGCCCGTCCGTCGCCACCAGCGTCAGGTCCGCGTCGAGCGGCCCGAACTCGACCTTGGCCTCGCCGTGCTCCACCGCAATCGGCGTCTCCGACCAGGCATTGCCTGTCGTCCGACGGCGCAGCACTAGCGCGCTGCGCCCGACGGCACGAATCGTGAAACGCACGGTACTCCCGCGCTGCGCTCGACTCGGCGCGCCAGGAATCTCGATCCGCGACAACAACGTCCCGCGCCACGCGTCCACGGGATGCACGAGTGCGGCCCATCCGTCGCGCCGCGACGTCGCTCCTATCACAAGCGCGAGCAACACGGGAACAAGCATCGCACCCGCACGGAACGCCCGGGTGCGCAACTGCCGCTCGAGCGCCGGCGCAAGCACCGCTCCGCCCCGATTCAACCGCTCCGCCAACTTGTGCTCAGCCACGCGCACAAAAATGCTGCGATCCTCGGCCAGCTCCACGACGCCGCGCACCGCACCGTCGCGCAAGGACTGTTCCCGCTCCACTGCCGCCGCGACCGCGGGAAGCGACGACATCGCGCGAGCCGTGCGCGCTCCAAAACGCGCCACCAGCCACGCCGCAATCACCACAACGGTCCACACCGCAAAGGGGACGAACCTCGGCAGTGCAATCCACCGCGCGCCCCCGAGTACCTGAACACCCAGCACAAGAATCGCCGCTGCCGCAGTGAGGACCGCCACGGAGGTGCCCGCATGCGCCAACCGGAGCACGCGCGCACGTTCGCGGATCAGAATATCGATCAAGCTCATAACGCAGGCCGCCCGGTGATCGCGTAGACGAACAGATTTACTCCCATGCGCAGTGCCGCCTCGTGCAACTCCGGCGGATCACTGTACGTGCCGATGTCCTCCCAGCCGTTTCCGAGATCGCTCTCGGAGCTGTAGTACACCGCCAACCGATTCCCCAAAAAGATCCCGAAACCGCGCGCGGGCTTCCCGTCGTGCTCATGGATCTTCGGAATCCCGCGCGGCAAGTCGTACATCACGTGATAGATCGGGTGCGACAACGGCACGTCCACCAGATCGCGATCGGGGAACACCCGCTTGATCTCGCGCCGAAAACTCTCATCGAGCCCGTAGTTGTCATCCACGTGCAGAAAGCCACCGCGCGTGAGGTACTCGCGAAGCCGCACGACTTCGGCATCGCTCAGCTTGAGGTTCCCATGCCCGGTCAGGTGCAGAAACGGATAGTCCCAGAGGCGGTCGTCCATCAACGTCACCCGTGCTTCCGTTGCCTCAACGGCGAACGTCGTGCGCTCCTTTATGGCGCGCAACAGATTCGGAAGGCTTGACGGATTCGCGTACCAGTCGCCGCCGCCATCGTACTGTAGGCGTGCGACAGTGAGCCGCGGCACGCGTGCCGAAGCGGCCAAGGGCACAAGGAGCAACAGGACGGCAAAACGACGGAAACGGTTCACTCGTGGGCCAGGCGGTACGCCAAGTTTCGGGGGGCTGCAGTCTCTTCCATCAATACGCGGACGACGTCGCGTGCGCTCAAGCCCTGCCCGCGTAACGTACCCGCGCGCACGCGGAGCGCCTCCTCGTCGAGCGCCACCGCAACCGCGCCTGAGACGAGCAACACCACCTCCCCACGCGGCGCCGTCTCCTCATACGACAACGCCAGCTCGGAGACCGTGCCCCGTCGGAACTCCTCAAACTGCTTGGTCAGCTCACGCGCCACCACAGCCTGCCGGTCCCCTGCTCCTGCCTCTCCCAAATCGGCAAGCGTGTCACCCACGCGCCCCGGGGCCTCATACAGCACCGACGTGTGCCGCGACTCCACGACCTCGCGGACCACAGCACTCCGCTCCTTCCCCTTCCGCGCCAGAAAGCCGTAAAAGGTGAAGCTCGTCGCATCTAAGCCCGACCCCACCAGCGCAGCAAGCAACGCCGAGGCGCCGGGCACAGGGACAATCGACACGCCCGCGTCAATGGCCGCGCGCACGAGTCGCGCCCCAGGGTCGGAGAGCAACGGCGTCCCGGCATCACTGATCAGCGCCAGTCGTGCCCCGCCTGCGAGCCGCGCCACCAGCGCTGGCGTGCTTTTGGCCTCGTTGTGCTCGTGATGCGCCAGCAGCGGCGTCTGCACGGCAAACCGGTCCAGCATCGGACGCGAGTGACGCGTGTCCTCCGCAAGGATCGTCTCCACCGACTGGAGGACCTCGATCGCCCGCGGACTCAGGTCGCCGAGATTCCCAATCGGCGTACTGACGAGGTACAGCGTCCCCGCGCTCACCAGCGCACCGGCCACGGCAACGTCTCGAAAAAACCTGCCGAGTGGAATGAATGGCGCCGTTCCCGCGTGAGCGAGGCGATAACCGCCGGCGCCTGCAGTCCGTGCGTAGGAGCCGCATCGCCGAGCAGCGACGTCAGCCACGCGCCGATCGCGGCCGTGACGTCACGCGCGTCCTGCACCGGATCCGCACGCTCGGCGGGCGCACTGGCGAGATGGTCCCGTCCGAGCTGGGCGAGCCCGAACTGCGCAAGCGCCGGGTGCTCCTGCACCAACGCGAGACGGACACGTTCGGCAATCGCAGGCGCATCGGCGCAGCCGGATGCCTCAAGGCGCGCCACCGCCGTCTGGACCAGGTCGCGGTACGCCTGCACCAACGACGGCGCCGCCTGACTCGGCAGTGGTCGCGCGACGGGAAACAGGCGGATCTCCCGCACCGCATGGCTCGACGCGAGCTGCCTGCGCAGGTTCGCCTCCGCGTCGGTTGACTCCGCGTTCGTAAAGTACCCGCGGACCAACCGACCGAATCGCACACTCGCGTAGCTCGCGTCGTCGCCGACCCGCACCTCAAGAGTCCCGTCATGCATGGTCGCATGCAGATAGGCCAGCACCGCGTCGGCATCGAGCGTCGAGAGCTCGGCAGGCCACGAAAGCGGAGGCAGCAGCTGCGCCTGGAACATCATCGCGAGTTGCTCGTCATCCGCTTCGTGAAAGCAGATGTCCCCGAACTCCGCCTGCATCGGCACGCGCGCGACAGCGTCGGCCAACGCGATCTGCTGGAACCGCACCCCATCCGAGGAGCGGGTCGCATTGACGAGTTCGCCTTCCTGCAGGTACAGCAACAGGAACTCTTCCGGCAACCACACGCCGACGTACCCGAACACGCGCGCCGCACGGTCGCGCTTGGCGTCCGTGAGGAGATGGCGCACATGCACGTAGGCGAGGCGCGTGCGATGCAGGAGCACGCGATCCACCGGGAAACGAAGGCCGGACGCAGGCAAGGGCTGGGCGGTGGAAGGAACAGCGACGGGAGACGGGCAGACGATCCGCCCGATGGGCGGCGCCTCCGCCGTCTCCCGCTAAAAGTTCGCGAGCGGGCGCGTCGCCCGCAACGCGAACGTTAGGCCAAATGCTTGTCGAACTTTTCGGCCAAGGCCGCCTTCGGCACCGCCCCGACCACCTGATCAATGAGCTTGCCATCCTTGAAAAACAGCAACGTCGGGATCGACCGCACGTTGAACTTCATCGAGGTCTTCTGATTGGAGTCCACGTCGAGCTTGGTCACCTTGACCTTGCCCGCGTACTCCACCGACAGCTGGTCGAGAATCGGCGCGATCATGCGGCACGGGCCGCACCAGGTCGCCCAGAAGTCCACCACCGTCAGCCCGTCGGCCTTCTCAACGGTCGCTTCGAAGTCAGCGTCCGTCACCACGATTGCGTTCGACATTGCCCCTAATTCTCCCCACGTCTGACTGTTCCGTGCGCGCCACAGGTGCCGAGTGCCCCCGGGTCGCGCTAACCTTCACGGTGCAGCTGCCGCTCACGTCCGGGCGCATCGCCCTTTCCTTTGCTCATACTCACCGATGACTTCCCCCATCCGTCGCGGTACCCGCATCGCCCATATCGGCATCGCCGTGCGGTCCCTCGACGCCCTACTCCCTCTCTACCGCGATGTTCTCGGCCTTCCCGAAGTGCCGCTTGATGACGCCGACGGCGCCCGGATTGCGGGGCTCGCCGCTGGCGAATCACTCGTGGAACTTCTCGAACCCGAAGCGGCCGGTTCCCCGATCGACAAGTTCATCGAGAAACGGGGACCGGGAATCCATCACCTCTGCCTAGCGGTAGACGACCTCGACAGCACACTGGAAAAGTGCCGCGCGGCGGGCATCGCCCTCATCGATTCCGTACCGCGGATTGGAGCGGAGGGCAAACGCATCGCCTTCCTGCACCCCAAATCCACGGGCGGTGTGCTGATCGAACTCTCTGAATACTAAAACAGCGCTTCCGCGTCTGGCGTCTTCCCCATCCCCGCGCTGCGGCAAAAACCCTTGTTCTGCAGCGTCACAATGTCGAACTCCGACACGAACCATCGGCCCGCAGGTCCTCGGACAGCCGTAAACTTCGTGGTGGCCTTCAGCGAGCCCTGCACAAGATCGACATTGAACAGCACTTTTCCACCGACACTCGCGGCGCCTTCCGTCACTTTGGCCTGATCGTGGCGGAGGGCGCACACCATGATAACTTCGCGCTGCTCAAATGCGCGCCGATCATCCCGATCGCGCGCGGGGCCGGTTTCATCGCCGAACAGTTGGCCGAGCGTGACCAAGTCCTGCTCGCGTGCCGCCGCGAGGAATCGGTCCACCGCAAGGCGCGAAGATGGCGCGCCGGCGGTGGCGCCGGCGGTGGCGCCGGCGGTGACAGCTGAGCCGCCGTTGTCGTTTGCCGGAACGGTCCGGCACGCGACCACGACGAGGAGCACCAGTGCGACTCGCTTCACGCGCGACTCCAGTTCGAGGGGATACCGCAACCTAAGCAGGGCACGTGAATGCCAGCAAGCGTGACAGTTGTTAACATTCTCTGCGGTCCGCCGCCCAGGCCCTGTCGTCCCCCCGCTCCCTTTCGCCGATGCTGCCCCTTCGTCTCTGCATCAACGTTGACCACATCGCCACTGTGCGACAGGCGCGACACACCGATGAGCCCGACCCCCTCGCCGCCGCCTTGGCGTGCGAAGCGGCTGGGGCGGATGGCATTACGGCGCACCTGCGGGAAGACCGTCGGCATATGCAGGACGCCGACATCGAACAGCTCGCGGTCCAGTGCCGCACCCCGTTCAATCTCGAGATGGCGTGCACCGAGGAGATGCTCCTCATTGCCGAACGCCTCCGGCCGGCACAGGTGACCCTCGTACCCGAGAAGCGCGCCGAGGTTACCACCGAGGGAGGGCTCGATGTCGCGAAAGCCAGCGATATTCTACAGCCCGCGATCGCTCGACTGAGCGCCGCGGGAATCCGCACCGCGCTCTTCATCGATCCGGTGCCAATGATCATCGAGCGCTCCGCGTGGCTAGGCGCGCATGCGATTGAACTGCACACGGGCACCTACGCGCACCACCCGCACGACGAGCGCCCGCTCGCCGCGCTGCAAACCGGCGCGCGCCAGGCCACGGCGCTGGGACTCAACGTGCACGCGGGCCACGGGCTCACCGTGCGCAATGTCGCGGCGATCGCAGCCATCCCCGAGATCGAGGAGCTCAACATCGGACACACGATCGTGAGCATGGCGCTGTTCTCTGGCATTGCGCAGGCCGTCCGCGACATGCGCCGCGTCATGGATGCCGCGCGTGGCTGACCGGTTGCCTGAGGCGGGGGGTATGCGTTCTCTTCGTCGGAGGGGCGCACGCCCCGTTCTTGAACAGGATCCCACATGAGCGCCGATACGCCGATGCCCTCCGGACACGACCTGAACACCCTGCTTGGCTCTGGCATTGAGGGGCTCTCTGGGATGGCCCCAGACATCGACGCCACCGAGGAGGAGCTCGTGCCGATCGAGTCGCTGTTGTACCGCGGTCACACGGCGCTCGCGCGCGCGATTGCTATCGCCGATCAAGCCGAGGCGTACGGCACGGTGCCCGACCGTGGCCGCTTCGGCGAACTGCGCGACCTGCTCCATCTCGCCACCACGGAGTAGGACGTGAAATTCGGCTGGCGCGGCGCGCTGGGCCTTGCCCTAAGCGCCGGGGCACTCTGGTGGACATTGCACGGGGTCGACCTCGCAAAGGTGTGGTCCGTGCTCGCGGCCTCGAACGCGGTGCTGTGGATCGCCTGCACCATCACGGCGACCGCCATCTTTCCGCTGCGCGCGCGCCGCTGGGCGGCCCTGCTCGAACCCGTCGCGGGACGCCTCCCCTTCACCTCCCTCTGGCAGGCCACCGCCGTCGGGATGATGATGAACAACGTGGCCCCAGGACGTGCCGGAGAGTTCGCGCGCCCGTTCGTCCTCTCACGCTCCGAGCCAACGGTCAAGTTCACCGCCGCCTTCGCCTCGCTCGCCGTCGACCGCCTCTTTGATGGCGTGATCGTACTGCTCCTCATGATCGTCGCGACCTTCGACCCACGCTTCCCGCACGATTCGCCGGCCGCCACGGGGGTCGCCCACTCGATGCGCTACGCCGCCCTCTTTCTCACGGCAGTCCTCGTGGTGCTGGCAACGATGGTCTTTGCGCCGCAGACCCTCTTCGCCGCCTACGACGCCACCGCGGGGCGCCTCACGCCGAAACTTGCCGCGCGGATTCGCCCCCTCCTCGAGGGCTTCGCCTCCGGGCTCGGCGTGCTGCGCAGCCCACGACTGGTCGCTGAAGTCTTCTTCTGGGCCCTCCTCCACTGGCTCTGCAACGCCTTCGCCTTCTGGCTCGGCTTCCGCGCCCTCGGGATCGAAGCACCGCTGACCGCCGCGCTCTTCCTGCAAGGGATCATCGCGATTGGCGTGGCGATTCCCTCGTCGCCAGGGTTCTTCGGCTTCTTTGAGGCGGCCGCCAAGGTCGGGCTCGGACTCTACGGCGTGAGCGAGACGCAGGCCGTGAGCTTCGGGTTGGGCTTTCACATCCTTTCATACATTCCAATCACAGTGATCGGTGCGTGGTACCTCACGCGACTGAATCTGCGACTGTCCGACTTTAGCGGCGGAGCCAAAGCCACGTGAGCGATCGCGGGACTGTCGCACGTATCGCGGCGCAGGCCAAGCTGAATCTGCTCCTGCGCATCACCGGCCGAACCGACAACGGCTCCCAGGCGCTCCACACGCTCCACACGCTCTTCCAGCTGGTCGCGCTCTCAGACACCGTCACAGTGCGTGTGGGTGCCCAGGGCCGCACACTCGACTGCGATGCCACTGCAGCCGGCCCCGTTGAGCAGAACCTCGGATGGCGCGCCGCCCTCGCTTTTTGTGACGCCACCGCCTGGGCCACGGGATTCGAGATTGCGATCGAAAAGCGTATTCCAATCGGCGGCGGAATGGGGGGAGGGAGCGCCGATGCAGCCGCCGTACTCCGCGCCCTCAACACGCTCGCGCCCACACCACTCACGTCGAGTGCCCTTATGACGCTCGGCGGTCACCTCGGCGCGGATGTCCCCTTTCTCCTGATGGGAGGTGCCACGGCGCTCGGCACCGGCACAGGCGCCATCCTGACCCCGCTCCTTCCGCTTCCGGCTCGCGCGGTGGTGCTCGAGCTCCCAGGCTTTGCCGTCTCGAGCAAGGACGCGTTCGGGTGGTTCGCCGCGGATCGTGATGGGCGTCCATACACCGGAACCCCGGCCCTGCTCCCCTCACCACCGACCTGGGACGCACTCCGCGCTCACGCGCAGAACGACCTTGAGGCCCCCGTGTTTACGCGACACCCGTCGCTCGTACAGCGCCGCGAGGCCATGGAGCAGGCCGGTGCCGAGATTGCGCGGATGACCGGTTCCGGATCCACCGTGTTTGGCGTCTTCGCCGACGATTCCGCTGCCGAAAGGGCCGTTGCGGCAGCCCCAGGGTCACGAGTTCTCACGAAAACGGTCGGAGAAGTAGCCCCAATCGAGGTGATTGCCTAAGTTTGAAGGGCTGTCACTCAGTGCCCTCTCGTCCAATGGCAGGACAGCGGCCTTTGGAGCCGCGAATGGTGGTTCGAATCCACCGGGGGCAATTAGCGATTTTGGTCTGCAGGAAGCCCGTCGGCGTTGACCGATGGACTGAACTCTTCTAGCTTTCAAGGCTACGGCAAATCATGGACGGCTTGTCGGTACCAATGCATGGGTTTCGGGTCCTTACGGGGACCGGAAACCGGGCGCTCGCGGAATCCATCGCAACCAGCTTGGGTGTAGATCTCTGCAAGTGCACCGTCAACCGTTTTGCCGATGGTGAGGTGTTCGTCCGCATCGACGAAAACATCCGCGGTGCGGACGTTTTTATCGTGCAGCCGACGAACCCGCCGGCCGAGAACATGTTGGAGCTCTTGCTCCTCGTGGATGCGGTGCGACGGGCTTCGGCGGCGAGAATCACAGTCGTACTGCCCTACTACGGCTATGCCCGACAGGACCGCAAGGACCAGCCGCGTGTAGCTATCGGCGCCAAGCTCATGGCCAACATGATCATGCGCGCGGGGGCAGACCGGGTGCTGGGTCTCGATTTCCACCAGCATCAGTTGCAAGGATTCTTTGATATTCCGGTCGATCACCTCTACGCCGCACCGGTGTTCACCGCGCACTACCGCAAGAAGAATCTGACGAACTTGGTGGTGGTCGCACCGGACGTCGGAAGCGCCAAGATGGCGCGTGGATTTGCCAAGCGTCTCAATGGCAGCCTCGCGATCATCGACAAGCGCCGCCCGACAGCGAATGTGGCCGAAGTCGTGAACGTGGTTGGAGAGGTCGAGGGGATGGATGTGCTGATCCCTGATGACATGATCGATACGGCGGGCACCGTGAGCGAAGCGGCGCGCGCCCTGAAGAAGTTGGGAGCCAAGGACATCTATGTGTGTGCGACGCACGCATTGCTGTCTGGGCCGGCGAAGCAGCGGTTGTCCGATGCGCCAATCACGGAAGTGGCGGTCACGAACAGCATCTACATCCCGGAAGAACGGCAGTTCTCGACACTCAAGATCCTCTCGGTCGGCGAGCTGCTGGCCAAGGCGATTCGTTTCACCCACGCGGACCAGAGCGTGAGTGCATTGTTCGAGCAGTAAGTCCCACCGCACCACCCGCACGACCGTACCACCGCAGGACCTTTGGAGCTCCCGTGCGACGCCGGGCCGAACTTTGTTGATCGGGCACCCCCGTAGCGCACACTCCCTCATTCACGTTTTCGCAGGATTCGGTTTCGTATGGCTACAACAAATGTCAGCGCCAAGTTTCGCTCCACGGTCGGCAAGGGCGCCGCTCGCAAGCTCCGCGCGGGTGGTGAGATTCCCGCCGTGATCTACGGCCATGGCCGTGAGCCGCAGTCGCTCACGCTCCATAACCACACCTTCGAGCGTCTCCTCGAGAAGGTCGCCTACAAGACGACCGTGTTCGAGCTCACCTTCGACAACGGCACGTCCGCCAAGACGCTGATTCGCGAGATCCAGCGCCATTCATACAAGCGCTTCATCCAGCACGTGGACTTCCAGGAACTGGTGGCCGGCGAGACGGTGACCATGAAGGTGCCGCTCACCTTCGTTGGCACCGCCACTGGCGTGCGTGAAGGCGGCGGCATCCTCGAAGAAGTGATGCGCGAAGTCATGGTTGCCTGCGACCCGTCGAACATCCCGAACCACCTCGAGATGAACGTCGCGAACCTCACCGTCGGTCACTCGTACCATGTGCGCGACATTCCGGTCCCCGCCGGCGTCGAAATGATCACCCACGGTGACGAGACGATCTGCTTGGTCGCAATCCCGAAGGCCTCGGCCGAGCCCACGCCCGCCGAAGCTGCTGCCGCCGCCGAACCGGAGCTCATCCGCAAGGCCAAGGCAGACGAGGAAGCAGCCGCCGCGGAGAAGAAGTAATCTCCCGTGCGCTGCGCGCCACGTCACGCGCTGCCTAATCGGTGAAGGTCATCGTCGGCCTCGGAAACCCGGGGCGCGAATATGCCGGCACCCGGCACAACGTCGGCTGGTGGGTCATCGACCTACTCGCCGACGTTTGGCGTTTCGATGGGTGGAAGAAGGACGGCCAAGCCCACGTTGCGAGTGGGCTGGTCGGCACCACCAAAGTGCGGCTCGTCAAGCCGCAGACGTTCATGAACTTGAGCGGCGAAGCGTTGCATCACTACCGCCGCCGCCCCTTCTGGTCGGCCAGTGCCGACCTGCTTGTCGTCGTCGATGAAGTCGCGCTCCCCGTCGGGCGCTACCGCTTTCGCGCCAAAGGCTCGGCGGGTGGCCACAACGGGCTCAAAAGCATCGAGCAGCATCTGCAGACGCAGGAGTACGGCCGACTGCGGATTGGCGTCGGCCCCGCCGAAGCTGAGCGCCAGATTGGCGTGCTCCGCGACTACGTACTCGGCACGTTCGGCAAGCGCGAAGCCGAGGAGATTCGCGCGCTCTTCCCCACACTCGTGGAAGCAACTGAGCTGTGGTTGCATGAGGGAATGCAGGTCACGATGAACCGGTTCCCGGGAAAAGGGCCGGACGCATCGCCGTGACCGACGAGCCGCAATCCGTTTAGATTCCTCACGTTCCCCCCTGCGCCGTCGTCGTCGCGGGTCGACCCGCCCCACCTCTTGATCCCTACGCAATGCTGAAGCTCGGCATCGTTGGTCTGCCGAATGTCGGCAAGTCCACGCTGTTCAATGCCCTGACGGCCGCCAAGGCCGATGCGGCGAACTATCCGTTCTGCACCGTCGAACCGAACGTCGGCATGGTGAACGTCCCGGACCATCGCCTCGACACGCTCGCCGCGATTGTGCAGCCCGAGCGGACGCTGCCCGCGGCGGTGCAGTTCGTCGACATCGCCGGTCTCGTGAAGGGCGCCGCCGATGGCGAAGGACTCGGCAACAAGTTCTTGGCGAATATCCGCGAGTGCGATGCCATCGTGCATGTCGTGCGCTGCTTTGACGACCCGGATGTCACGCACGTGATGGGTGGCGTCGATCCGGTGCGCGATCGCGAAGTGATTGAGTTCGAACTCGCATTGGCCGACCTCGGTGCGGTCGAGAAGCGCCTCGATAAATCGAAGCGGGCCGCTCGCACCGGCGACAAAGAAGCGACGAGCGAACTTCCGACGCTCGAGAAGGCGCACGCCGCGCTCGCCGAAGGCAAGGCGCTCTGGCACGTCGAGCTCTCCGCCGAGGACAAGGCGCTGCTGCAGCCGCTGCAGTTGCTCACGGTGAAGCCGGTGCTCTACGCCGCGAATGTGACCGACGCTGAGCTCGCCGGCGAGGAAGGGAAATACCTGACCGCGCTCCGTGCCGCGATTGCGGGCTCGAACGAACAGGCTGAGGTGGTGCCATTCTCCGCGCGTATTGAGGCGGAACTTGCAGAACTGGCCCCTGAGGATCGGGCGGACTTTCTGGCATCCATCGGCCTCGAGTCGGCTGGCCTCGACCGCCTGATTCGCGCGGGGTATCACCTCCTCGGGTTGCAGACCTACTTCACCGCCGGTGAGAAAGAGGTGCGCGCTTGGACCATTCATCGGGGCGACACCGGCCCGAAGGCGGCGGGAGTGATTCACACCGACTTTGAGCGTGGCTTCATTCGCGCGGAGACGGTCCCGTATCTGGATTTTGTGGCACACGAAGGGTGGAAGGGCGCGCGAGAGAAGGGCGCCGGCGAGGAAGGGAAATACCTGAC
>JAPLKT010000083.1 GCA_026387895.1 Gemmatimonadota bacterium
ACACGACGCGTACGATTCTCGACTACAACAAGTCGGCCGCCACGCGCAATATCGGCGAGAAAAACACCTGGCTCATGGCGCTCGACGTCGGCTTTGACCTCGCCCCCACGGGCGATCGCAGTTGGAAGGGGATTCAGCCGCTGACGCATCTCGGCGCCGGCTATGTCCTCACCCCGGGCGACACCCGCGAAGACGCCTCTGGCTACACCTTCGGCGGCAAGTTCTCGGTGTCGATGGGCTTCGGCGTGCGCTGGGTCACCGGCAAGAACCGCGAGCTGCGGGCCGACCTCGGCTGGCGCCTCTGGAAGATGACGTATCCCGGCACCTATCAATCGACGGTCTCAGACCCGATTGCCATTATGCCAACGGGTGCACTCGACTCGTGGACCGCGAATCGCATGCTGACGGTTGGCTACACATGGGGCGTCTTCCGCTGAGCCTCGCGCGATGAGCAGCGAGCGTGGAACGCTCTCGCTCACGCGCCGCGTGCAGTTCGCCGCGGCGCACCGGTATCGGCGTGCAGAATGGGACGACGCGCGCAACGTAGCCGCGTTCGGGAAGTGTG
Source organism: Gemmatimonadota bacterium (assembly GCA_026387895.1). GTDB lineage: Bacteria > Gemmatimonadota > Gemmatimonadetes > Gemmatimonadales > Gemmatimonadaceae > Fen-1231. The sequence goes on from JAPLKT010000083.1 coordinate 566, forward strand.
CGCGTCTCGAGTATCACGGGCACACCTACACTGTGGATATCACCGTCAGCGGTCCGGTTGACGCGCTCACGGGCATGATTGTCGATCTGCCCGTGCTCGATGCCGCGATCGCCCGTGAGGTGACCGCGCGGTTCGACCATCGAAACATCAATACCGATGTCGCCGAGTTCGTGGAGCCGCACGGCCTGATTCCTACGGGAGAGAACATCGCCCGCGTGATCGCCGAACGGATGCAATCGGCGCTCGGCGCAGCAGCCCGAGTCACGCGGGTGGTCGTGGCTGAAGACCCGACGCTGAGCTCGGCGTGGACCGTGGGGCCGGGATGACGGCGCCGAGCCCGCAGCGGGATTGGCGGGCGCGTTGCACCGGAGTGGTTCTCGCCGGTGGGCAGGCGCTCCGGCTCGGCGGGATCGCCAAGGGGCTCGAGCGGATCGGAACACATCGCATGCTGGATCTCGTGACAGCCGCGCTCGGCCAAGCGGCCGACGACGTGGTGATCTCCGCGAACGCTGACGACGCGGTGCGATGGTCCCCGACGCTGCCCGTGATACGCGACGCCGTGCCCGGGTCCGGTGCGATTGGCGGCATTCTGGCGTCCATCGACGCCACCGAGAGTGCCGTGCTCACGGTGCCGTGGGACACACCGTTTGTACCGGCCTCTTTGCTTCGCGCACTCCGCGAGACAGGGGAGTTGCACGGCGCGGAGGCCGTGTTGCCCACGAGCAGCGGGGTGTGGGGCGTGGAACCGTTAGTGGGATGGTTCTCTCCGTGGTGCTCGACGGCGATTGCGGCGCGGCTGCGGGCGGGGGATGCGCGGGCAGGAGCGTGGCTCGAGGATGTTCGCGTGATGCAGCTCGACAGTTCCCCTTGGGGGGACGCCGATCGGCTATTCTTCAACATCAATACCGCACAGGACTTGGCGCAGGCTCACCGCATGATGGCGGAGGACGCATGAAGCGGATTGTACTTCCATTTCTTTTGGTCTTTGGCGCCGCGTGCGCCGGTGGTGCGCCGCCAGCGGGCAGTCCGTCGCCGGTTGCGGCGAAGCCGAATGTTGGCGCGCTGCTGACGCGAACGGCGCTTGTGCTGGCGGCGGACTCGATCGCGGCCGACGCGAAGTTCCGCACCGCGCAGTGGGGGATGCTGATTGTTGACCCCACGACCGGCGATACGCTGCTCTCGCGCAACGCGGGCAAGTTCTTTATGCCGGCGTCGAATCAGAAGATCATTACCGGTGCCACGGCCCTCGCGCAGTTGGGGCCGGACTTCACCTTCAGGACGACGTTTGGGTACCGCGGCACCCTGCGGGATGGTGTACTCGACGGGGATCTTGTGGTGATTGGGCGCGGCGATCCGTCGTTCAGCGACGCAATGCGCGGCGACTGGCGATTGGCCTTCAGCGACATGACCGATTCGATCGCAGCGCACGGGATTCGTGAGATTCGTGGTGGTGTTCGGCGTGGGGGCGACGCCTTCCCGGGGAACAACTTTGGCTATGGTTGGCAGATCGATGACCTGACCGAGACGTACGGCGCGGTCGTAGACGAGCTGTTCGTCAACGAAGGGTTCTGGACCGCCGGCCGCACGAGCAACGTGCCGTGCCGCGGTCGCTGTGCGCCCTGGCCGCGCTGCCGCGACGATTGCGTTGATCGGCCCGCCACGCCAATCCAAGATCCCGGAGCGGCCTTCCTTGGGGCGCTTCGGCAGGCGTTGACGGCGTACGCGATTCCTGTGCGCGACACGATGGACGTCAAATGGGCCAACGGCGCCATCCGCGACTCCGCCGTCACGCGATTGTTCGAGCTGCGCTCGCCGCCGCTCCGCACGATTCTCCCGGTGATGGAGAAGCCGTCGCAGAATCAGATCGCCGAGATCTTCTTCAAGACGCTGGGGCTGGAGAAGACCGGGGTTGGGTCCGCGGATAGCGCGCGCCGCGTCGTGGAACGCCAACTCGCCGCGTGGGGCGCCAAACCCGATGGCGCCGCCGTGCGCGACGGGAGCGGCCTGTCGCGCCATGACTACGTAACACCCGAGACGCTCGCGAAGGTACTCAACGCCATGCGCGTACATCGCGACTTCGCCGTGTTCTACGACGCCCTGCCGATCGCCGGCGTCGACGGTACGATCGGCGAACGTATGAAGGGGACACCGGCCCAGGGGAATGTGCACGCAAAAACTGGGAGCGTCGACAAAGCGCGCTCGCTCTCTGGCTACGTCACAACCGCTGACGGCCGGCTGCTGATTTTCAGTTTCCTCTGCAACAACTTCTCGGGCTCCAATCGCGATGTGGAGCAGGCTACCGACGCGCTCCTCGCGCGAATTGCGGGCTCACCGTTCGCGGCCCGCTAAACACGTGACCGAAGATCGCCTCCTGCAAGTGCACGATGCGGTCGCTCGCATTATCGCCGCCGTACGTCCGCTCGGCGCGGTCCGCGTTCCGCTGCTGGAGGCCGCAGGGCGCGTCTTAGCAACCGACGCGATCGCAACCGTAACGCTGCCCCCGTGGGACAACTCGGCAATGGACGGGTATGCCGCGCGTGCTGCAGATCTTACGACCGCGCCGATCACATTGCGTGTCGTTGAGACGATTGCCGCTGGTCAGTTCCCGTCGCGTGCGATCGGCGCGGGCGAAGTGACGCGCATTATGACGGGCGCCCCAGTCCCCGAGGGCGCGGATACGGTGATTCGCGTTGAGGACACGGACGGCGGCGTCGAACGCGTTGAGATTCGCGACCTACGTGACACCGCAAAACATGTGCGGCCGCGCGGCGAGGATATTCACGCCGGAGCCATCGCGATTCCTGCGGGAACACCACTCGGCGCCGCGCAGCTTGGCGTGCTCGCCTCGCTTGGCTTCGCAGAGGTGGAGGTCGTACGGCGCCCCCGCGTGGCGATTCTGACGTCGGGCGATGAACTGGTCGATGTCGCCGACTTCGCGCAGGTGCGCGACGGAAAGAAGATCGTGTCGTCCAACAGCGTGACCTTGCAGGCGTTGGTTCGTGACGCCGGAGGCGAGCCCACGTATCTGGGGATTGCACGCGATACGCCCGAGTCGCTCCGCGAGCATCTCGAGCGCGCGCGTGGCTATGACCTGTTGATTACATCGGCTGGCATCAGTGTCGGCGAGTTCGACTTTGTTCGCGATGTGCTAGTCGAACTCGGTGCCGTGATGAACTTCTGGCGTGTACGCATGCGTCCAGGCGCACCGATTGGCTTCGGCACCTTTGCGGGAGCACCATGGATCGGACTCCCCGGAAATCCCGTCTCCACAATGGTGACCTTCGAACTCTTTGTGCGCCCGGCGCTACGCCGCATGGCGGGGCATGATCGGGTGTTCCGCCCCGTGGTGCCCGTGGTACTCGAAGAGCCCGTCACGATTGGTGCTGGGCTTACGCACTTTCTTCGCGCCGTGGTTGCGGTCGAGAGCGACCGTCGGATTGCGCGACTCACCGGCCCTCAGGGTTCGGGAATCCTCACGAGCATGTCACTCGCGAATGCGCTATTGATTGTCCCCGCCGACCGCACGCGGGTCGAGGCAGGGGAATCCTTGAACGCCTTGCTCCTTCGTGACGACGCCGCGCTTGCTCGTGACTTCGCACTCTAACGCCGAGTTCCCGGAGCTCCCGGCCGAACTGGCGGCGATGGAGCGCCGCTTTGTGCTCTCGTCGACGGATTTGGAAGTCGCAGGCGTTCCTGTCCATCTCACGCGCCCGCGGAGCGCGGACGACCTCATTAGCCAAGTGGATTTCGAAAAGGACGAACGCCTCCCGTATTGGGCAGATATCTGGCCGTCGTCTACGGTGTTCGCCTCATTGATTGCGACTCGCGACGGCGCTGGGCTCAATGCGCTCGAGCTTGGATGCGGACTCGGGCTTGTCACCTTGGGCGCGCTGCGGGCCGGATACGATGTGACCGCGACCGACTATTATGAGGACGCCCTGCTCTTTGCCCGCTACAACGGGATCACCAATGCCGGACGCGAGCCCGCGACGCGCATGGTCGACTGGCGTCATCTGCCCGCTGACTTGGGACTATTCGATCTCGTTCTGGCATCAGATGTGCTCTACGAACGGACCTATGCTACGCTCGTGGCGGAGACCATTGTTGCGACGCTCAAAGCTGACGGCGTCGCGCTCATCGCTGATCCGGGGCGTGTCGCCCTGCTCGCGTTCCTCGGCGAATGCGAAGCGCTCGGCTGCGTGACCAGCATCCATGCGCGACTCCCCTGGACGGATGGCACCGCAAAACAGACGATCACCATTCACGAGGTGCGACGGAGTCCCGCCGCCTAATCGCCCGTGGGTGCATCAACGAAAACGCCCGACCGGTAGAATCACCGGTCGGGCGTTCGTTCATTCGGGTCAGATTACCGCGGGTCGAGCTTCCGACCGGCGTTGAGGTTGTCGTGGTTCAAGATGGTATTGAAGACCAGGAAGTAGCTTCCGATCGTCTCGCCGCGCCACATGGGGTTGTTGCCGAACAGCACCACATGCCCCTTGCCGAGCGGGGAATCGACGACGACCGCACGCTGCGCGATATCGGCGCCACCATCAAGCAGGCCGCTCACGAGTAGGTCGCGCTGGTCCCCAAAGCGCAACACAGCTCGCGGACGTTGGTCAGGCGGGATGATGTTGATCGGTGAGCGGAGCTGATCCTCCGTAATCGGCGCGTACTGCCACGCCTGCACCGTGGCCCGTTCTGGGGCGCTGAACTTCGCATCGAGCGCCGGACGTCCCTGCACCACGTCCGGATCATCCGGCGTACCGCGCCCCGTGGCGCGTGCACCGCCACCACCGCCGCCACCACGACGCCCGCCACCACCACCGCGCATCGCACTGACGTTGAAGCTCCCGCCGTCGTCGGTGTAGATCGCGAGGTTGTCGGGAACACCGTAGACGATTGGACTCGTCTCGTCGATGATCTTTGAGCGAAGCAGCGTTCCTACCACTTCACCACGACGCGGGCTGTTCGCGCTCACGCCGTTGGTGAGGCCGAACTGCAGAGCGAAATCGGAGGTGCTATTCGACGTAAGCAGCACACCGCCCTTCTCCACGAACAACTTGAGATTCGCTACGCCAATAAGGCCGAGCCCTGGGCGCATGTCGTCGGTCTGCGCGAACGTCGTGAGGTTCGGTGTTTCGGGCGTGACCTTCCACGGCATCGGGTTGCGCCACATCGGCATGCCATCAACAATCTGCTGTGCGCCGCTTGTGGGGCCAAAAAGGATGACATCATACTTGGCATTCAGGTTCGCATCCTTCGCGACGTCCTGCGTGCTGATGTAGTCGTACGGGATCTTTTCGAAGTCGAGCGCCATGCGCCACCAGCCCTCGGTCTGCGTCGATGTCCAGGTGTGCAGGACCGCCACACGCGCGGCGCGCAACGGATGCGTCTTCAGGACTGGCATCACCGTGAGGGCGTAGGCCTTGAGGCCGAGTTCCTTGGTCGCCTTATCGAGGGCGTCGGCACTGACGTTGCTGATCAGGAACGACCCGCGGTTGAATTTCTGCCCAGCGGCCTCAAACGATTCCTCGGCCGCCTGGAAATCGGCGGACTTGAGTGCATAGCGGAGTGTCGCGAGCGCGTTGTCCGCATTGTGGTTGATGGCGTAGACCATTCCCGTCCCAGTGACGCCGCCCGCCGGCGTCAGCGAACCGGTGACCAACTCCATCGGCACGTCGAGGATCTTGCTATCAGTAACGCGAACGGCCTGCACGGCGAAACTTTCCGGGAAGGTCCAGCCGGTGTCGTCGTACGGGGTCTTCTGCGGATCCTGCGGGCTCCAGTACTGATAGTCGAGGAGCGCGTCGGCGATACGCGAATACGGCTGATCCATGCGGATGATGTAGCTCCCCGCGGGGAACTGCCGCGCTTCCGACGTCGGAGGCTTGGTCGTGTCGACGGCACCACCGCGTCCACCACGACCAGCGGGGGCCGCGGCCGTACGCTTCACCGGAACCTGCGCGGTGAACGCCGCCGTGGCACGCGAGATCTCAACGGCCTGCTTGCGCATCACCTCGAGCAGCTTGGCCTGGGCGCCGGGGCGCGGATCGTTCGCCGACAAGATGTACGCCGCCGGACCCTCGGTCTTGGCCTTCAGGATCGAGCGCTTGGACTTCTCGTAGAAGTTGCGCATCAGCTGGCGGCGATTGTTCGCGACATAGCTGA
>JAPLKT010000091.1 GCA_026387895.1 Gemmatimonadota bacterium
AGACAAGCGCGATCTGCTCTGCGGTGCGGTTTGGCAACGTGCTTGGGTCACGCGAGGCTCTACGGCCGGACTCGCGACGAGACATACTTGCTTCCGTGGCCGCATTGGCAACCGGGCCCGCCTCTCGATTCATCCCAGCCCGTTGCGCCGTACAAAAACGCGCAGTCACTTCTGAACACACCAACGGGAACGCCCATGAGCACTCCGCCGTATGCCATTAACGCCCCACCCCGTATGCAGGGGTGGACGCCTATTGACCCGCGCGATCTCGTGCTGTCCGTGCTCATTCCCGTCTACAACGAGCGCGCCACGATCGAGACGGTCATCGCGCAGGTCCACGCTGTACCCGTCCGGAAACAGATCATTTGTGTGGATGATTGCTCGCGCGACGGCACGGTCGAGATTCTCCGGGCGATGCAGGCGGCTGGACGGATCGACCACCTCGTCGTACATGATGTGAACCGTGGCAAGGGCGCAGCTATCCGCACTGCGCTGGCCGCGAGCACAGGCAACGTCATCATCGTGCAGGACGCAGACCTCGAATACGATCCCACGGACTGGGCCGCATTGCTCGAGCCGATCGTGGACGGCCGAGCCGACGCCGTGTTCGGTTCGCGTTTCCTCGGTGGCCCGCACCGCGTGCTCTACTTCTGGCACTCGGTTGGCAATACCGTGCTCACAACGTTCAGTAACATGCTGACCAACCTGAACCTCACGGATATGGAGACTTGCTACAAGGCGATCCGCGGTGACGTGGCGCGTTCGCTTGTGCTGACCTCCAACCGATTCGGTTTCGAGCCGGAAGTCACCGCGCGCCTTGCAAAGGCCAACGTACGGATCTTCGAAGTGCCGATCTCGTACTCGGGCCGGACCTACGCTGAGGGCAAGAAGATCGGCTGGCGCGACGGTGTCGCTGCGATCTGGCACATCATCAAGTTCAATCTCGCGTCGTGACCAGAGCGCCGCACAGGGTCCGTCATTCTTTAGAGGCTACCACAATCAAGGACTGACCGAAAGGAAGTGGCAAAAAGTGCTCATGCCGCAGTACGGGCACCAGTAAATCGAAGAGTCGCAACTGGAGCGGAGATATTTCCTCCGACCGAAACAGTACGGCGTTCGTAAACCATCCGAGCGCTCCAATCCGATTCCAATAGCTGATATGTGAGACCTTGAATCCGGCGCTTTGCAAAGCCGCCGACATGGACTCCCTCGAATACCGTCGGAAATGGGCGAGGTTCTTGTCGAGGCTTCCGTAGAGGGCAGGCATTGCCGGAACAACCAACACAACCTTCCCTTGTGACGCTAAGATGGACCGCATCGATTTGAGGGCGCCAATATCATCCTCAATGTGCTCCAGCACGTTGAGCGCAATCACGGTGTCGATTTCATCTTCCGCGAAGCGTCGGTTCTCTCGAGGTCCAATGGGAAGCGACAACTCAGTAATCGTGACGTCCGGATGGTGGGCGAAACGTCGGCGAAGCGATTCGCGATAGAACTCATCCTGATCGGTGAGCAGCAGGCGATCGAATTGTCGCGCAAACAGCTCCGCAGTCATATTGCCGATGCCAGAACCGACCTCGAGTATGCGCCGCCCAATGAACGGAGCGATCGTGTTATACATCCATCGGTTATAGCGGCGAGCGCTTGCCATGGTCACAAGCGTCATGGCTCCGTGCACGTCGCTTGGAGTGGTCGGGGAATCTGGGTTGGTCAGAAATCGTCCCGCGTGGAAGTTGTAGTAGTTGAAGGTCTCGTCGGCCGGCGTGGTGATGAGGTAAGATCAAGGAGGTATCCGTCATCCGTCCAGAGCAGCAAGTGGGCGGTCTCCGGGAGTTCGGCGAGGTCCCGGATGCGATGCTGAACCAGAATCGGCTCCGAATACACCACACGCCCTCGTGTCAGGCGTACGCGAAAGAGCGTCATTGCGCCAAGGGATGCCACCAACAAGTCTCCCGCCCAAGCCTGGCGGTCCTTGCTTCGCGCTTCGATGACATTGCTAATCCCGATAGATGGAACGAACGCAAAGAGCGGTTCCACGTACGTGCCATGGTCTCGCGCATCGGGAGCAAGTGGCCACTCATGCTCGCCATACTCGACCCCGTACGTTGCGAGCGGCCAGCCATAGTTACGGCCTCTTTCCAAGGTATTGATTTCGTCGCCGCCTCGCGGCCCGTGTTCTGTCTCGTAAATCGCCCCATCGCTGTGGATGAGGAGCCCCTGGGGATTGCGATGGCCAGAGGTGAAGATGCGGCGTGTGCCGGGCGTTGTATCGCTCAATTGCAGAGTCTTTCCATAGNNCGTCCACCCGTGGCGTTGACGTTGTAACTGCCCCGGACCGTTAGGCACGGCCGTGTGCGATAAATTTCAGACCACGAGTCCAGGGAGTCGAGGTTGGGCGCATCTCGCCACGGGAAATGGGACATGACGACGGACGTAGCGAGGCATCGCTCAACGGGATCCCATCGATCCAGGGAGGCAAAAACGGTGCCGCGTTCGCCGTCGTGCCGAAACACCAGCCCGGTAACACGCAGCGGCACCGTTGCGCTTTGAACAGGGACGGCTGACGCGAGCACTCGAACTGAGAGTGCGGAATCGTTAGCTGCTTGACTTGATATGAGGTATAGCTTTCCGTCAGATGCTGCCAGCACGACGCGGCGCCCAACGGCAGCGAGTGCGCCGCCCGGGAAACGCAATTCACCAATGTGCAGCGGCGTAATCGTGATGTCGAAATAGTGGGTATCTACGACGGTACGTCTGGTTGCCTGCTTGGCGGCGAATGCCCCCAGGCCGATCGACGTTGCCGCGACGGCGATCGCAGCGAGTGACTTCTGGACGGTGTGCGCTCCAGAGGCCGATGCAACTAGAGCGATCGTGCTCAGCGCAAGGGCGATGAGCGGCACTTGCCGCGACGTGGCAACAAGGCTGACCTTTGGTGAGAGTACGATAATCGAACCGAAGGCGAGTGCAGTTACACCGAGCCCCCAGAGGAGAGGGCGCCTGACTGTACCGGTCCTCCGCAGAGCTGATCGAACCAGCACGCCCGGCACGATGCCGAGAAGGCACAACAGAGCTTGATACCGTTGTTGCGATGATTGCATCCACAACGGAAGGTGCCATTTGATGAGACCGGGCACCGATATCACAGCGACGGAAACCGCTATCCAGAAGAGTGCGATCGCCAACGACTGGAGATGTCTTTTTTGATCATTCATCGAGAGGACCGGGCAGAAGGACGATCAAGGATGCACGAAAGTGCCGCCTAAGGAGTTAATGCAGCGCTTTGACTTGGGCAGGCCTCGAACCACTTCTGTTGTTACTTATCATCCGTCAGTGCGATGCCGCGATTGGCCGTCCACGCATCGGAGGCGGTCAAACTGCGAAGTCCTCACGGGGCCCGCCGCCCAAGCTCAACGTGGCGGCAATGGCGAGGGCACTCTCCGTGGCGTTATTGTTCCCATCTACGGGCTGAGTCACGAACGACTAGGCTGATCAACCGGAGCGTGCTTCCCATGCGTTACGCGACAACCCCATTTGGAGCCGCCTTCATCGGTATCACGGCCGCGGCCGCAATGGCTTTGGCCCTCCCGCCCTCGGCCAATGCGCAAACGACCGGCTTTGTGCCGCGGCCATTATCCGTGCGGGCTGACTGGTTGCAAGCACCAGAGCCTTTGACGCGAAACGCGCTGCCCAGCAGCGCGGTGGCGATCGCTTGGGAGGGCGCCACCGTCGGCTACCTGCTGGGCTTCTTGCGGATTGCGCGGGATCTGAGCACGATCGAGGGCGGGACTGCGGGGATCGAGCTGGCCTCTCGCATCAACCGGTTCCGTATTGCGCTTGGTGCAACGGGTATGGTCGGCGT
>JAPLKT010000059.1 GCA_026387895.1 Gemmatimonadota bacterium
CCTGCGCGCGAGCCGCCGCTGGGAGCGCAGTGGCTAACACGAGGGCGGTGAGGGCTGTCTTGAGCAACATTACTGAAATATAGCGGTTTACTGGTGGAAAAATGGAGCGTTTCCGCATCTGTCGTGGTATACTCAAGCTGTGAGAGGCCACGTCAGCCCCTGGTGGGCAATAAGCGCGACCGCCACGGTGTTCGCCGGCGCTGTTTGGCTGCGGGCGCCGTCGGTTTTCGTGGTGTTGGCGCTCGTCGTTGGACTCGCGTGGTGCGCGACCGTCACGTGGCGCACGCGTCGGGGGTGGCTGCCGGGCGCGTTCCTCCTCATGGGGAGCGTGATGTTAGTGCTCGTCGCTCGCGCTGAGCGCCAGCGCTCCCAGGACGCGGCTTTCCCGTTCGCTGTGCAGGCCGCCGTCGCACGCCACGGATCTGCGTCGCTGGCTCGTGTGCTCGAGGCGGAGATCGTCGCCTTGCAACGCGCGGCAAACGCGGCGCTCGAGTTGCCAAGCGACCCGAGGGTGGCGTTCGAACAGGTGGAGGCACTGCGCTCGGGCAAGGTGCATCGGGCGATTACCCTGGTACGAGGCGGCGTACCGTTCGCTTTGGCGGGGCGCATGGTTGCGCCAGTGGATTCGCTCGCCGGACCCGTCGGCGCGATTGGCACCCCGTTTTATTTAACGCTGTATGCAATCGCCGGACGCGGTACAGATCGCGCGATTGCCGAAGCGGTGATCCACGCCGAACCACCGGCGGACAACGTAGTGACTCCGCTCGATCGCGCGGTGGTCATCGAAAGTGGCGTCGCGGGATTTGTCTACCAGGACGTGACCTCGGCGGTGCGCGACTCGCTCACCCTTGTGTCGTTCGCTGGGCTGCCCATTCTCGGCCTCCGGGGCGTGGCCCCACCGCCCGCGATGATCAGCGCCCGCAATCTTGAAGACGGGCGGGTGAAAGCGGGGCTCGCGCTCGCGGCGTGTCTTCTTCTGCTCCTGGCCACGACCTGGCGGGGCGGGGGTGTGGTGTCGCGATTGGCGGGGCTCGGCGTCGCGCTGGCCGCGGTCGTGCTGGTACCCCTGTCCAGCTTCTCGAATGTCACCCGGTTGTTCAATCCGGCCTTCTACTATGTTGCTAAGGGTGGTCCCTTTACGGGGAGCATCGGGGCGCTGGCGATTTCTTGCGCGCTCTTGCTGATGGCACTGCTGACGGCGCTTCGTGCGCGACTCCGCATCGGCAATCGCGCAATCGCCGCGGTTGGGGTGTTGCTGATTGCAAGCGTTGGGCCAATCGCGCTGGGTGATCTCGCGCGCGGCGTCCAGGTACCGACCGGCGGCGTGACCACAGGGCTCTGGCTGGCGTGGGAGCTGACACTGTTTCTTGCCGCGGTCACTGTATTGCTTTTGGGAGTCGCGGCCGGACGCACGGCGCTCCGCGGTATGATCGGTCTTCCCCTGTGGATTGCGCCTGCGATCGCTGCCGTGTCGGCGCTGTTGGCACCCGCCCTCCTCCGGGCACCGGGATCGTACCCCATGCTATACCCCGTGCTGTGGGTCGCGGCGATTGTCGCATTGGCGTTCGCTCGTGCGGGCCGAGGAGCAGTGTTGGCGACCGCGATCGTCGCCGCCAGCGGCGCCACGGCGCTCACGTGGGGGCAGGTGGTGCGCGCGCGGGTCCAGATGGCGGAACGGGACGTCCAGGGCCTTCGCACCGCTGACGCCGAAGCGGCCGCGTACTTACAGCGGTTCGTGGCACAGTTGAATCCGCAGCGCGCACCGCGGAACCGACTTGAGCTGCTGTCAGACTACGCATCGTCGGATTTATCGAGTGCGGATTTTCCAGTGGAGCTGACGAGCTGGGATGGCGCCGGCCATATGACGGCCGATCTCCGTGTGAACGTGGGGCCTGGGGTTCCCACAGGGCTCGATGTGCTCGCCGGTGCGGCCGCGAGCGATCGTGAACCGATGATTCGCACCGTGGCGGGGATCCCGGGCATCTATGTGGTCCTCTCCGTCCCTCACGCCGACCGGTCGGTGACGACGGTGGTCGTCGCGCCGCGTACGCGGCTTATGTCTCGCGATCCCTTTGGTGCGCTGATGGGCATGGCGCCCCCGCCGCTCGCAGAGCCGCCATACACACTCCGGCAGGACGAAAAACGCGTCTCGGCCACCGCTGGGTGGGAACGCATGCAGAACGAACTCCACGGGGACTTCTTCCTGCCGGAGCCAAGCGGGACGCGCGTCTCGCGCGTGCATGCGACCGTCGAGTTGCGTGGCTATGAGGCGCTGGCACCGCGCGGCGCGCTCATCGTGTTGTTTGACCTCATGGTCTTTGGCGTCCTCTGGTCGCTGCTCGTGCTGGCCGATGGCGCGTTCTTTCGGTGGGTCCGGTGGCAGCGACGCCGGTGGCTCCGGTCGTATCGTGCGCAGCTCACCTTCGCGCTGTTCGCGTTTTTTGTCATGCCCGCAGGCGCGTTCGCCGTGTGGAGTTATCAGCGATTACAGAGCGACGAGCAACAGGCACGCGACCTCTTGGTGCGTGAAATGCTGCGCGGCGTCGTGGTCACCACCGACAGTTTGAAGTTGAGTGAAGTCGCGCAGCGCTTCGAGACGCCGCTCCTGCTGTTTGCCAATGGTGTGATGGTCGGCACGAGCGATCCTATTTTCGAAGCGCTTGCCCCGGTGGGACGGCTGTTGCCGGCCGCCGCGGCACGGCGTCTCCTCGAGCGCGACGACATCACAGCAGGCAGCGAAGAGCTGGTGGGCAATGCTCCCATCCACTTCGGCTATCGCGGGTCAGATGCCGGAGCGGCGCAGGTCGTGCTGGCAGCGCCAGCACGCGCCGACGATCTCGCGCTCGATCGGCGCAGCCGAGATCTCGGCATTTTCGTACTCTTCGCAACGGTGCTCGGCGGACTCGGTGCGCTCGTGCTGTCGGGGTTCGCGGCGCGCCAGTTGTCGCTGCCTATCGGTGCGTTGCGACGTGGCGCGCTTGCCCTTGCCGCCGGCGAACGTGAGCCGCGTCTCGCTGCGGACCCGCCGGCGGAGTTCCAGCCGGTGTTCACCGCGTTCCGGCAGATGGCGCACGATCTCGAGGCGAGTCGCGAACAGGAAGCGCGCGCGCAGCGCGTGCTGGCGTGGGGCGAGATGGCTCGCCAGATCGCGCATGAGATTAAGAATCCGCTGACCCCCATGCGGCTCGGTATGCAGCATCTTCGTCGTGCGCGTCAGGACCCGCGCGTCGATTTTGACAAAGTGCTCGACGACAACGTCACACGCATGCTTGGCGAAATCGATCGGTTGGACGAGGTCGCCCGCGCGTTTAGTACGTTCGGCACCGTGCCGGCCGAGCGCCTCCCCGCGGAACCGGTCGACACCGCGCGTGTGGTGCACGATGTGGTGGAACTTGAGCGCATGGGCGCAGACGGCGTGCGCTGGGAGATTGCGGGGACGGCGCTCCCCTGCATTGCCATGGCGCGCGCGCCAGAGCTCCGAGAAGTGCTGCTCAACCTTCTGGAGAACGCACGCCTGGCCGAGTCGCGGACGGTTACCACAACAGTCGCCGTTTTGGGTGAGCAGGTGATGATTACGGTGGCGGACGACGGTCAGGGGATCCCCGATGCCGCGCTGCCCCGGATTTTTGAGCCGCACTTCTCGACGCGCACGAGCGGGAGCGGACTTGGCCTTGCGATCAGCCGCCGAATTATTGAGGGGTGGGGCGGGAGCATCATGGTGGCGAGCAGCACGGAGCCGAGTCATCGGGGTACGCAGGTGCGAATTGCACTGGCTCTCGCTCGCACCACCTGACACCTTTCATCATCGATGCTAGACGCCGCGCCGCAGCCTTCCGTTCGCAGTACTGAGATTCCACCGCACCTCGCGTCGTGGCAGTTGCCGCCGGGGTGGAAGTGGGTCCCGAATGGCCTGTATACGGGCCATCGGCATGCGCAGGAGATCGTGGATGCGCTCGGGCGTTCACTCGCTCTCGTGACTGCCCCAGATCCCTCGCACGCGAAGTGGTTGTTTCAGGAAGCGCGCGAGCTCGCGCATCGGAATCATCCCGCCATTCCGACGACCTACCACTTCTGGACGCACGCGGCCGACAGTCGGCGCGGCCCAGGATTCTTACGACGCTGGATCGCTGGCGAAACCGTTGGTGCGCGCGTGCGGCGGTTAGGAGTCGAGCCAATTCCTGATGTGCTCCGCGTGCTGCGCACGGTCGGATCTGCCGTTGCCTATTTGCATGATGCCGGCGACCACCACGGCGCGATCTCCCCAGATACGGCATACGTGACCCCTGCAGGGCGTGTGTGGGTGTTGGGATGGCAATGGGCGCTGCCGCCGCAGCAGATCCCCGACAGCCTGCAGCCGGACTCCGCCGTGACGCCGATGCCTCCCGAGTGGGAGCCTGGGGTGTGGGCGCCGACCCAGCAGTCGGATCAGTGGCAACTGGCGGCGACCTGTTTCCTGATGCTCACTGGCGAACTCCCCCCGCGTTCAGACATTCCACCGATTCGCCTCGTGCGTCCTGATTGCCCCGCGAACGTGGCGGAGTTGCTCGACCGCGCGCTGGCAACCAGTCCGTCGGATCGCTTTCACTCGGTGACATCGTTGCTGCGCGCGCTCGACACAATCTCGGCCTCTGGCACCTCGGGACTCGGCGTCGAGATGGCGTCCGGGGAGTACCAGGCCGTGAGCGAAGAAGCGCGACTTCGCTGGGCCACCGGTGATGATTTTGAGGTGCTGGCGTCGCTCGGCGCCGGCATGTTCGGTTCGGTGTGGCGCGTGCGTGATCTCACGCTGCAGCGTGAGGTCGCGCTCAAGATGTTGCATCCCGCGGTGGCAAAGAGTGACGAAGCGGTCGCACGCTTTCGTCGCGAGGCGCAGATGGCGGCGCGCTTGCAGCATCCGTCGATCGTCCCGATCTACGACTGGGATTCGAAAGGCGGCGTGCACTGGTACATCATGGAACTCGAAGAGGAAGGCTCGGTGGCCGACCTCGTGCGGCGTTCAGGACCGCAGACGCTGGAGCAAATCGCCGACGAGGTGAACGGCTGCCTCGACGGGCTCAAGGTCGCGCACGATGCGGGGATTCTCCATCGAGATCTCAAGCCAGAGAACTTGCTCATCGATCGCTACCATCGGTGGCGGATCGCGGACTTTGGTATCGCGAATGCGATGGGCGAAGAGCTCGCTGGTTCGAGCGGTACTCCAGCCTTTGCGCCGCCCGAGCAACTCCTCGGCGAGCCGCAAGGAGAGTCGGCAGACTTATTTTCGATAGCGGCAATCGTCTACTTCGTGCTGAAGGGGAAGCCGCCGTATCAGGCTAATGATTCGCGTGCGCTCCTCGCGATGCAGTTGGCCGGGCGTGTCGATCTCGACGATTTCGCGGCGCCGATTGCGGCGTGGCTCCGTCGCGGACTCGAGGTCGACCCAGATCAGCGGTTCGCCGACGCCGCCGGCATGCAGGAGGCGTGGCGTGACGCGGTGCGCGAGGTGCGGACTGACAACGACAGCATTCAGGGATGGTTGCGGAGCCGCATGGAGCGATTCTTCGACCGCCCGCCTACCGCCCGATGACTGCCTTTGCCAAGCGTTCCTGCACCTTCCGCAGCGGCAACGATCCGCTCTGACGCGGCAGGATGTTCCAGGCGTTGAACACGACGACCAGGTCCAAGTCGGGGAACGCCATCGGGAACTGTCCGCCGAATCCTGAGCCGCTCCACACGAACTTGCTGGCGTCGAGCGGGTCGGGGTACAGCCACCACTTCAAGCCGTACTTCGGCGAGGCGGCGGACGTGCCGGTCGAGATCGCCGGACTCGTGGATTCTTTCACCCACGCCGACGTGACAACGCGCGTGCCATTCCACAGGCCATCCAATGTGTAGAGGTACCAGACGCGCGCGAGATCTTCGGCGGCGAGGTACAGTCCGCCTTCGGTATCCGCTGTTCCTGATGGGGTGCGCTTCCAGAACCACCGGTCGATGCCGAGCGGCGCAAAGAGAAACTGCGCCGCGTACTCCTCGACATCCCGCCCGGTCGCCTGACGAAATACGTGCGCGAGCAGTGCGCTCTCGCCGCTGCTGTAGTTGAACTTCGTGCCGGGCTCGCGAACCATCGGACGATCAATCGTGTACGCGATCCAGTCTGCGCTGGTCTCGAGTCCTGTCGCGGTGTTGTTCGGGTCGGTGTACGGGAGGCTCTCATTCCAGTCGAAGCCGCCCGTCATCGTGAGCAAGTGGCGCACGGTGATGTGGCGTTTCCGGTCGTCGATGTTTCGGACTTTTGTGGTGTCGAAGTACCGGAGGATTGGCGTATCGATACTCGGAAAGTCGCCTCGTGCGATTGCCGCACCGATGACGGCTGATGTGACCGTCTTGGTCACCGACTGCAGGGAATGCAGGTCCCCACGGCGGTAGAACGGGTGCCACCACGTGTTGTAGTAGTTGAACGGACTCGTCAGGTCGTGCATGTTCAGCGACCCGCGCGTCGCGGCGGAGTCGCCGTAGAGCTTGGCATAGTCGTGTGAGTACGACCGATTGAATGCCACCGTCCCATGTCGGATGACCAGCATTTGGTCGATATATCCGTAGGCACCCGCTTTTATTTCTGCGTCGAGAGAGTCGAGGACGCTCGCGTTGAGTCCCAGTGCGCTTGGCGACGCGGTTGGCCACTGACGTCCTGGTGCGACGCCCGCGACGCCTGCGATGCCCTGGCGGCTGTTTTGTCCCTCGAGGCGAGCAGCGCTGACGAGGACCGGCAATGCGAGGCCGAGGATGCTCAGGCGGTGACGCACGCGATATGCCAACGGCTTCATGTGTGGCGACTCCGGAGGATTGGGAGGCTAGCCGAGCGTCTTGCGGAAGCAGCTCTTTGGAATAATCTCGATGCCTGAGGCCTCAAGGTCGCTGTAGCGTGCGACCTTCTCGGGATATTCGTTGAGCGGCGTCAGGCGGTAGTCGAGCGAGCGAAAGAACTGTTCGGCGAGACTCATCGCGAACACGTGCGTGAAGCCGCGCTGCCGCGCCACCTGTTCCGCCGCGCGCACCACCTGCGCGCCGTAGCCGCGACCTTGGAGCTCGCGGAGGACCGCAACGGAGGAGATCTCGGCGATAGACGGCGAGTACTCCGTGAGCGCCGCGCAGGCGAGCACGTGGCCGCCGGCATCGACGGTGACCGTATAGTCGTCGAGTGCGAGGGCGATCTGCTCCGTGGAGCGGGGAAGCAGCAGCTTCTCGGCGGCATAGCTATTCACGAGCGCGCAGAGTTGCAGCACGTCCACCAGTTGCGCGCGCCGAACGGTGACGGACGGCGCGGCTGTGATGTACGGTGTGCACGGCTCAGCGACGAGCGCGCGGCCGGGATTCTCGCCCGTAAGGGGCGCGTCGAATTCTGCGATATTATGCACGAATAATGCATAAATACGCAATGCGCGTCGCGCAAGTCCTTGGTACCACGGCGCGTACGACGTGGCACGGGGTGCTATTCTTCTGGATATGCTGCCGCGAATATCATGGTTACTGAGTGCCACGCTCGTTGCGATTGCGACCACACATCCGGTGCTCGCTGCTCAGGGCACGGCCGCCGATAGCGCCGCGCGCGCTGACTCCGCGCGACGGGTCGCCGCCGTGCGCGTGACGGTCACACGCACCGACGCGCAGGCGGATCACGCGCCGTGGGCGGTTGGCGTGGTGACCACCGAGCAGCTGCGAGGTGGCCGTGCGACGCTCGGCGTGGACGAAGCGCTGTCGAGCGTCCCTGGAGTCGTCGTCTCCAACCGCTACAACTATTCCGTCGATCAGCGCCTCTCGATTCGTGGCGCTGGTTCGCGCGCCAACTTTGGGATGCGCGGCGTGAAAGTGTTGCTCGATGGTGTGCCGCAGTCGCTTCCGGATGGGCAAAGTCAGCTCACCAACATCGACCTCGGCGACATCTCGCGTGTCGAAGTGCTGCGTGGCTCGGCCTCCTCACTTTACGGAAATGGATCTGGCGGCGTGATCGCGTTCACGACCGACCTCGCGGCGTCCGATCCCTTCGCGACCACACTGCGCACGACCGCCGGTTCGTTCGGCATGCGCAAGTGGCAGTCGCGCACGTCGGGGCGCACGGGAAACATGGTCGGCTCGCTCTCCTTCTCGCGAACCACGGTGGATGGCGCACGGCAGTATAGCAATGCCGACCTGCGGCAGCTGATGGCCGCGACCGATTGGTCGCTGGCGAACGGCGTGACGCTGGCGTTGCGCGCGGCACTCGCCGAGACCCCGGAGGCGCTGAATCCTGGAGCGCTGACGGTGGCTGAGTATGCCAAGAACCGTGATTCCGCGGCGGCGATCAATGTGGCGCGCGGGGCGAGCCGCGCGATCTCGCAGAATCAGTTCTCGGTGCGTGCCTCGCACGACGATGCGGTGGGTCGTTCGTGGGCGGCGACGGCGTATGTGGTGCGTCGTTTTGTGGACAATCCGTTGGCGACGACGCCGTCAGGCGCGAGTGTGGCGACGGTTGGGACCTACTCGACGATTAATCGATGGGTGACCGGCGTGCGATTCGACGCGTCGCAGCAGCTTGGCGCAGGGAAGATGGCGCCGCGGCTCGCCGCAGGGCTCGACGCACAACAGAGTACCGACATCCGGCGGAACTCACGCGCGACCGGGGGGCATCCCCGCGTTGCCACCGACACCTTGCTGCTCTTTCAGGATGAGATTGTGACGGCGGTGGGTCCGTTCGCGCAGCTCACGTGGGAGCCAATCCAATCGCTCCATTTGGATGTTGGTTCGCGGTGGGATCAGTTGCGGTTTGAGGCGCGCGACCACTTTCTCGGCGACAAAGTGGATAACAGCGGCGCGCGCAGCATGACGGCCGCGACCGGTCATCTTGGAGTGAGCTGGTCACTAGCCGCGCGGTTCTCGCCGTATGCCAACTGGTCGAGCGCCTTTGAGACGCCGACGACGACCGAGTTGAATGCGCGTCCCGATGGCGCGGGCGGTTTCAATCCGGACCTTGGCCCACAGCGCGTACGCACGGTGGAGGTTGGTGCGCGCGGCCGTGCGGGACCCGCGTCGTACACGCTGAGCGTGTTCGAGTCGTACGCAGACGATGCGATTATTCAGTATCTTGCGACCGATGGACGGTCGTTCTTTCGTAACGCAGGGCGCACGCGGCATCGCGGCGTGGAGCTTGGCGTGCAGTGGCAGATTGCCTCGTGGCTCACAGCGAACGGAGGCTGGACCGAGGCCGACTATCGCTTTGTCCGGTACATCGTGCCGCGCGGCGCGTTGGCCGACACGCTGGATGGGAAATACGAGGCGGGGGTCCCCGCGCGCGTCGTCCGTGTGGGCGTGGATGCGCGAGTGGCCGGCGCAACCGTGTCAGTCGACAACACGTGGAGCGATGCGCAGTTCGCAGACGACAAGAACACGCAGCGAGTGGATGGGACCGGTCCTGGAATTCTGAACATGCGGGTCAGTGGGACTGGGGGCAGGGGAGCGGTGCGTTGGTCGCCGTTCGTGGGAGTCAACAATGCGACGAATCGCGCGTATGTCGGCGCGGTCACGATCAACGGAGCGTCGGGGCGGGTCTTGGAGCCTGCGCCGCTTCGGAACTATTACTTGGGAGTGGAACTCGGATGGCGCGCAGCACGATGAAGGCAATAGCACAGGGAGCCTTGGTGATCAAGCGCTCCAAGATTGCAGGACGTGGTGGATTTGCGGGACGCGCCATCAAGACGGGGGAGCGCCTGATTGAGTACGTGGGAGAGCGCATCTCGCATGCCGTGGCGGACCGTCGGTATGACGACGCGTCCATGCGCCGGCATCACACCTTTCTCTTTGCGGTGAATCGCAGTGTCGTGATTGACGGTTCGGTGAACGGGAACGAGTCGCGCTGGCTGAACCACGCTTGTGATTCCAACTGCGAAGCAGTCATCGAGAAGTCGCGGGTGTTTATTGAAGCCAGCCGTGATATTCGCACCGGTGAGGAGCTCTGCTACGACTATGCGTTCGAGCGCGACGGATCAGAGACCGACGAGGACGTGTTTCAGCTCTACGGGTGCAAGTGTGGCGCGAAGAGCTGTCGCGGGACGATTCTGGCCCCGATGAAAAAGGCGAAGACCAAGGCGAAGACCAAGGCGAAGACCAAGGCGAAGACCAAGGCGAAGACCAAGGCGAAGACACCAAGGCGAAGACCAAGGCGAAGACCAAGGCGAAGACCAAGGCGAAGACCAAGGCGAAGACCAAGGCGAAGACCAAGAAGTAAACGACGGCTCCGTGCTACGCAGTTGCCCGGAGCCGTCGTGATCTGAGCCTTCCGCTCGCGCTCGCGAGACACCAACTTCGAAACGACCTGAACTGGACCGGGACCCGTGATATCGCTTCTCCCCCTGCTCGCTGCTCTTCTGCACAGCACGCCGCCCGCGGCCGCTCGAGCCCACCCGCGCACCGACGCGCACGTGGTGCGTCACGCCGCGTCTCGCGCGACCTCGCCGGTTGCGCCGGTTGCACCGGTTGCACTGGTTGCGCCGGTTGCACCGGTCGGCGGCGTGTTTAGTGGGCGAGCGAAGCAGTTGCAGGTGAAGCCCCCACGTTTCGACGCGCAGATCAACGTCGACGGCGTGCTCGACGAACCGGTGTGGCGCGATGCGGCGGTGCTCACGGGATTCTCGCAGTATGCGCCGGTCGACGGGCTGCCCGCCGCCGATTCGACTCAGGTGCTCGTCTGGTATTCGCCCACGGCGATCCATTTCGGCATTCGTGCGTTTCAGCCCAAAGAGACGGTGCGCGCGACGCTCGCCGATCGCGACCGCATTTCGCAAGACGATAACGTGCAGGTGTACCTCAGCACTTTCAATGATGGGCGCCAAGCCTCGGTGTTCATGGTGAATCCGCTCGGCATTCAGGCGGACGGCACGCTGGTCGAGCGCGGCAACATTACGGGTGGTGGCTTCAGCGGTGGCATCGGCGCAGCCCGAGAAGCGCCAGATCTGACCCCCGACTACGTCTTTGCCTCGAAGGGGCATGTCACAGACTGGGGGTACGAAGTCGAAGTCCGAATCCCATTCAAAAGCCTGAAATATCAATCGCTCGACACGCAGTCCTGGGGCATCAACATCGTCCGGGTCGTGCAATATCGAGGCCACGAAAACAGTTGGGTTCCGGCACTGCGCGGATCGGCAACGTTCCTCGGCCAGAACGGCACGCTCACGGAGTTGAGTGATCTGCGGCGCGGACTCGTGGTGGACGTCACACCCGAGATCACCCAGCGCACAGACGGAACGCCAGCGACGAGCGGCGGCGCCTGGAACTACAGCGCAGGGTCCCCCAAACTGGGCGGGAATCTCCGGTGGGGGATTACCAACAACTTGACGATGAACGGGACCGTGAATCCCGACTTTAGTCAAGTTGAGGCCGATGCAGGGCAGATCAGTTTCGATCCGCGCGCGGCGCTCTCGTACCCTGAAAAACGTCCGTTCTTCCTCGACGGCATTGAGCAGTTCGCGGTGCCGAACACGCTGATTTACACGCGGCGCGTCGTACAGCCCGTGGCCGCGGCCAAGATCGCCGGAAAGGTGGGCAATACGGACATCGCGGTGCTCTCGGCGATCGATGCGACGACGGCGTCGACGACGGGACGCGACAACCCAATCTTCAACATTCTCCGCCTGCAGCGCGACATCGGTCCGTCGTCGCGCATCGGCATGATGTACACCGACCGTATCAACGGAAAGGACTGGAATCGCGTCCTCGATATCGATGGCCGCCAAGTGTGGAACACGATTTACTCGGTGCAGTGGCAGCTTGCGGGGAGCGCCACGAGTAAGAATGGCGTACAGACCAATGCGCCGCTCTGGGATACCCGCTTCAATCGTAACGGCCGCGGCTTTTCGTGGCGTTCGCAGTTCACCGGAATCTCTGACGACTTTCGCACCGAGTCTGGCTTCATCTCACGTGCAGGGCAAGTGCACGCCGCGTTTGTTCCACGGTGGAGCTGGTTCGGCGAGCGCGGCGCGCTGCTCGAGCAGATCTCTCCCGATGTGGTCATTGACGGAATCTGGGCCTATAAGAATTTCTTTCACTCCGGCGACGCGCGCGACAAGAAGCTGCACTTCGACATCAATACCCAGTGGCGGGGCGGGTGGACGGTTGGGGGCTCGCTTCTGCTCGAGTCGTTCGGCTACGATCCCGCCTTCTATAGCAATAAGTATCGCATTGAACAGCCGCACCAGGGCAGGGCGAGCGACACGCTCGCCTTCACCGGCACTCCGCGTCTGCCGAATCGCGATTATGTCATCACCATCGGGACGCCGCAGTTCAAGTACCTATCACTCAATACGACCTATATCTTCGGTCAGGACGAAAACTTCTACGAGTGGTCGAGCGCTGCGATCACCTATTGGAGCGTCACCGCGAACATCCGGGCCTCTGAGCAGTTGCGCGTCGGTTTGACCTACACGCTCAACGACTATCGTCGCCAAAGCGACGGCCAACGGGTCGGGCGTCAGCAGAATCCCCGCTTGAAGCTCGAGTATCAGGTGAGTCAGGCGATGTTTGTCCGCGTGATTGGCCAGTACTTCGCAGACTATACGAACGAGCTGTTTGATGATTCGCGCACCGGACTCCCACTGCTCCAAAAGGTCGGCACCGCATGGCAACACCTTGGGCCGGTGACGACCAATGGCGTGCGTGGCGAGTTCCTCTTTGCGTATAAGCCCACGCCGGGTACCGTGTTCTACGCGGGGTATGGCTCGCAGATGTCGGAGCCTGAATCATTTTCCTTTCGCAATGTCATCCGACAGAACGACAACTTCTTCCTGAAGGCTTCGTACCTCTTCCGGATGTAATTGTGGTCACTGAACTGAACGCAGGGCACGCGCTGGCGCGTCTCGAAACCCCAGCGCCGTTGGTGGATCTGGATCGGATGGAGCGCAACATCACGCGCATGGCGGGTTATGCACGGCAGCACGGCATCGCCTTGCGACCGCACATTAAAACGCACAAGTCAAAGAGCGTCGCGGCGCAGCAGATTACTGCGGGCGCGGTGGGACTGACCTGCGCCACGCCGGCGGAAGCGGTCGTCATGTCCGCTGTGTGCCACGATCTGCTCTTGGCCTACCCACCGGTCGGTGCCAAGGCGGAACGTCTCCTTTCGGTGCCGCCGTCGGCGCGTGTGACCGTTTCGCTGGATTCGGCCCGCGCGATTGACGACCTCGCGATCGTCGCGCGTCGTTCGGATCGCGAGATTGGTGTGTACGTCGAAGTGGATGTGGGGATGCACCGCGTCGGCGTGCCTACCGTGGACGAAGCCCTCGCACTGGCGCGGCATGTCCGCGCGAGCACTCCCCTCCACTTTGCGGGCGTCGCATTCTATCCCGGACACATCCGTTCAGCCGTCGCGTCGCAGGACGCCGAGTTGGCGACACTGACCGCCGATATCGGCCGCATGCGGTTGGCGTTCGAGCGGGCAGGACTCGCTCCCGCGGTGGTGAGCGGTGGCTCTACCCCGACGATGTGGCGCACGCACGAGATGATCGGCGTCACCGAGATGCGTCCCGGGACCTACGTGTATAACGATCGCACGACCGCCGAAATCGGCGCCTGTGCGTGGGACGATTGTGCCTGTTCAGTGCTAGCAACCGTGGTGAGCATTGCGGTGTCTGGCCAGGCGGTC
>JAPLKT010000147.1:0-8491 GCA_026387895.1 Gemmatimonadota bacterium
CACCGTGGCCTCACTGAGGCGGCGCGCGAGGATCGTCAGCGCCGCGTCGAAGTCAAGCTGCGCACTGGAGCAGCCAAGCGCGGGCTGCTGCCCCGCCTGCAACATCGTGCTCCGACGTGGGAACCCACAGCGCGGAACACTTTCGCGTGCGCCCTGCACCGCTTCCGTCACCCGGGCCAGCAACGGCACGAGCTCCCCTGGCTTCCGCACATCGAGCGCACGGCGCGCGGAATCGAGCGCGGGCTGCACCGCACGCATCACACCTCGGGCGGCCGCTGTGGGATCACCCTCACTACGCGCGGCAAACCGTGCAAACGTCGTGTCCACACCGTCGAAAATCGAGCGCTCCTGTTCGGCCGAGGTCGCGGCGTTCACGCGCGATGCTTCCCGACGCAGTCCGGCCATCACCATCCCCTTGGGCTGCTGCACACCGCCAAAGCCCTGCGACCGGTGCTGCGCCCGACTCTCGGCGGCAATCTCCGCATAGCTGCGCCCGAGCACGGGATCAAATTCGCCAACGTTGATCTGCATGGTTGGCGACACACGATTGAACCCCGTGGTCCGATAGAACTTCGCCGGCTCCCAGGGCTGACCGAACTTCGCGGCCGGAAAGCGGACGGTATCACCCGCCGCGTCGAATCCTTCCTTGGCCAAGATCCCCGCGACGGTGTGGTGTCCATGTCCGTCCGCCGCTGTGCCACTCCACACGGAAATCACAACCTGTGGCCGGAAGGCGCGAATCACGGTCACCACGTCGCCGAGCAGCGAGTCGTGCGGCCAATGCTTGAAAGTCTCAGCGGAGTTCTTTGAAAATCCGAAGTCGAAGGCGCGGGTGAAATACTGATGCCCGCCATCCACACGGCGCGCGGCAAGCAACTCCTCGGTCCGAATAGCGCCGAGTGCTTCGCCGAGTTCGTTACCGATAAGGTTCTGTCCTCCGTCACCGCGCGTGAGGGAGAGGTAGGCCGTCTCGACGCCGCGTCCGCGTGTGAGCCACGCAATCACGCGCGTGTCTTCGTCGTCGGGGTGCGCGGCAATCATGAGCACGCGTCCCGTGACGGACAGTGACCGCACGAGTTGATCAACCGCGGCCGCTCCGCGTTCCTGACCACGAGCGACTCCCGTCACCCCAACGAGCACGAGCAATGCCACGAGAGTGCGGCGGACGTATCGCTTCACGGACCTCCCCTTTCAGCTGACGGTCTAGAGCACACTACAGCGCGCGCATCACTCCGGTGGTGCGTCGAGCGCCGCTTGGCCGCGTGGTTGGCCCAGTGGCATCGGCCACGATCCGCGCCTGTTCCTCGGTGTGCGCCTGCGGATAGCCCTCGGCGGGGCTGGCCCGCTCCGGACGACCCACATACCGAATGACGACCGCATTGCCCGCGGATCCCCGAAGACGCGGGGCCACGTAGCTCCACGCCCCCATGTTTTTCGGCTCTTCTTGAGCCCACACGAGCTCAGTCGCCTTCGGATACCGATCGAGCACTTTGGAAAGCGCCGTGTGTGGCCACGGGTAGAGCTCTTCAATGCGGACCACGGCGATGTCGTCCGCGACCGGCTTGGCCACGAGGTCGTAGTACGCCTTCCCGCTGCAGAAGACCACGCGCTTCACGCCGGCGGCGATTACCGCGCCACGCTCGTCGTCAATCACCTGCTGGAATCCGCCGGTCGCCAGATCGCTCACGTTGCTCGCGGCCTGTGCCAAGCGAAGGAGCGACTTGGGTTGCATCAGCACCAGCGGGCGCCGCTCGGTGAGCGACGCCTGCCAGCGCAGGATGTGAAAGTACTGCGCCGGCGTGGACGGATACGCCACGCGCATGTTGCCTTCGGCGCACATTTGCAGAAAGCGCTCGAGACGCGCACTGCTGTGCTCAGGGCCCTGCCCTTCGTAGCCGTGCGGGAGCAACAGCACGAGTCCGGAGTCCTGTCCCCACTTGGCGCGGTCTGCCGCGAGGAACTGGTCGATAATAGGCTGGGCCACATTCGCGAAATCGCCGAACTGCCCCTCCCACAGCACCAGTGTGTCGGCGGATGCGGTGCTGTAGCCGTACTCGAAACCCATCACTGCCATCTCGGACAGCGCAGAGTTGTAGATCTCGAATGCCGTTGTCACGCCATCGAGATGGCGCATCGGCACATACGTCTCATCGTTCGTCACGTCGTGCAACACGGCGTGGCGGTGCGAGAAGGTGCCGCGTTCGACATCCTGCCCGGTGATTCGCACCGACTTCCCGTCCCCAAGAATCGACGCAAAAGCGAGCGCCTCGGCGTGCCCCCAGTCGATGCCACCGGCATCACCCATGGCTTCGCGACGACGCTCGAGCTGCTTGGCGAGTCGTGGGTGCGGCGTGAAGCTGGCGGGCCAGCGGAGCAGCTGGTCGTTGAGTCCGTGGAGCGTTGCCGGCGCAACCGCCGTCACCGGTGGCGTCGGCGAGGCCTCAGTCCCTTCGAAGTCGGTGTGATGCGCTTCGGCTGCTGGGGGAGCTGCTTTGGTCTTTTCGTATCGCGCTTGCAAGGCGGCGGCCACGGTCTGATCGATCGCGTCCACATCGCCAGCGGTGACCACGCCTTCCTTCACGAGACGAGCGCCCCACACCTGACGTGGTGTCGGATGTGCCTTGACCTTCTCATAAAGCAGCGGCTGCGTGTACGTGGGCTCGTCGCCCTCGTTATGCCCGTGCCGGCGGTACCCCACGAGATCCACGAGGAAATCGCGACCGAACGCCGTGCGATACGCCACCGCGATCCGCATGGCAATCACGCATGCCTCGGCGTCGTCGGCGTTGACGTGAATGATCGGCATCTCGAAACCCTTAGCCAAATCGCTGGCGAAGCGCGTCGAGCGCGAATCTGTGGGGTTCGTGGTGAAGCCGACCTGATTATTCACGATGATATGCAGCGTGCCGCCGACGTCCGTCGCGCGCAGATGCGCAAGATTGAACGTCTCGGCCACGATCCCTTCACCCGGGAATGCGGCGTCGCCGTGAATGCAGATCGGGACCACCGACTGTTCGTCGCGCCGACCGGGTTCGCCCGGCACGCGCTGATGCGCGCGTGCGTAGCCCTGGAGCACCGGGTTCACGATCTCCAGGTGACTCGGATTCGGCACAAGCGACATCCGGACGGTGCGGCCCGCGCTCGTCGCGCGTTCGCTTTCAAAGCCGAGGTGGTACTTCACGTCGCCGGTGCTGGTGTCGTGCAAATGGTCATGGCGACCAGAGAACTCGGCGAAGATATGCTCCACCGGCTTCCCCAACACGCGTACGAGCACATTGATGCGTCCGCGATGCGCCATCGAGATTGCCACATGTCGCGCCCCGGCCGCGGCGGCCTCCTCGACCACCGTGTCGAGCATGGGGACCAAGGCATCCGTCCCCTCGAGCGAGAATCGCTTGTAGCCCACAAAGGCGCGCCCAAGGAACCGCTCGAGTCCGTCGACTTCGGTGAGGCGCTGCAACAGCTGCCGCTTCTCCTCAGGCTCCAATGGACGCGTGAGCTGCTCCGCGGTGAAGAGCGCGCGGAACCACTGGCGTTCCTCTTCCGTCCGGCAGTGCACAAACTCGACCGCGAGATTGCGCATATAGCGAAACTTGAGACGGTCGGCGACTTCGCGCGCCGACTGCAGGTGCGGGAATCCCAGCGCAGCACCCGAAACGAGATCGAGATCCGCGTCGGTGATGCCATAGAACTCGGGGGTGAGTTCCAGCGCGCCGGGCGGTGGCGATCCAAGCGGATCGAGTTGCACCGCGAGGTAGCCGTAGCGGCGGATCGCATTCACGTAGCGCGACGCACCAACGGCGCGGCGCTCCGCGTCAGGATCCGCAGCGCCGGAGGCGGAACCGCCTCCGAACTGCTGGGTAACGCAAAGAACTGACGCCACGAGGCGTCAACAGAATTTGGGTCGCGACGCCACGCTTCGTACTGCTCGGCGATATAGGCGTCGTTAAAGACGGACGCGACGGGCTCGGGCATCCGTGAAATCTAACCAGCGATCATGGGTACGGCAGTCGACGATTTTGGGGGATAGGGACAGGCCCGGTCACCCACTCCTCGCTGTTCTTATGGATTCCGGATGAGCTCAGTCAGCTGCAACGTGGCGCCGCTCGCGGTGACCGTCCGATGTTCGCCCACGCGATACGCGGGGAAGGCAAAATCCGGCGCGAGCGGGACGTTTGGCGCCCAGAGGTACCACACCCGAGCGGGCCGTGACCCGTCCACCAGCAGCGATTCGGCTTCGATCATTCGCGGCAGATAGCCGTGCTGCTCGTCGAGCGTTCGCCGCGACGTCTTAGGATCGAGCGCCGTGAGCCACGCCCAGCCGAGCCAACGGGTCTTTACGATGATGGTGGAATCACCGGGCTGCAGTGTCATCATGGCTTTGTCGAGTACGCGAGCGAATGCCGTGTACTGCAGGTTGTACGCGAGGGCATCAAGGCCGTTGCCGCAACACTCGTGCGAGATGCGCGTTACGCGGAACATCTGCTCCGTGCCGATCGAGAATGTCCCCATGGCCAGTCGTGTCACGGGATCGACCGACCAACGCACCGACGCGAGGAGGCAGGGAAGCCAAAGCGCGACCACCGCCGTGCGCCATCGGCGTGATACGCCTGCCTGCGAGAGCGCCACGAGCGCACCCAGCATGACGAAGGGAAGAAACACGGTGAAGTACCGCAGATTACTGTAGGTGCGGTACGAGGTGATCACGTACAGGCTGATCACCAAGGTCCACGTGAGGCAGCGCCAGCCGGTGGTGGGAGCGAGATCCGACCACTGCCAGTGCCGACGTCGCACGGCGAGCCAGGCACCGACCACTGCAACCAGCGACGGCCACCACTGGAACTGCAGCACCGTGACCAAGAGGGCCTGATTCAGGAGCTGCCGACTCCAAAGATCCAACGGGTGGAAATTTCGCAGCAGCCCCGAGGTCCCTTGTGCTGCGCCCCAGATCGGCACGGCGTGCGCTGGATTGACGAATCCGGGCCCGAACATGACCGCGACGTAGATGCATCCAGGAATTGCAAAGAGGAACGTGCGTCGCACGACCCCCGGCTCGCGCAACAGACTCCACCAGCAGATGGTCGCGGTCACGGCGTAGATGATCACGCCGGTCTCTTTGGCGAACGCGAGCAACGTGCCGGCAATCACAATCTCAGGCACGTTGCGCCGCTCGAGTCCGCTGAGGAGCCACATCCCCCACGCGAGCATCGCGGTGTCGACATTCGGCTGTAAGACCGCCGCGAGCACCGCCGGATGGATCGCTAGGGCGATCACGAGCATCGCGCGGATCTGTCGATCCTCTGCCGACGGAAGCACCGAGTTGAGCAGCCGTGCCCACCCTGCGATCGCGACAAGTCCGAGCAGGAGTTGCGGGGCGAACAGCGGCATCGCCCCCGGCACCGAGCCGAGTCGCGAGAGCAACATCGGGACGGTCCACGAGAGCGACATGTGCGAGGCACAGCGCTCGATCGTCGCAGGCACATCGGCCAAGCACCGTGCGTACACCCACCCGTCCCAAAACGGGACGATGCTGCGATGCGGCCAGAGCAACCCAACCATCAGGGCGAACCCCAGCGACACACTGCCCACCGCCCAGCGACGGGCCGCATTGTCGGCGGCGGTACTCATGGGGGGATGTTCCATGGCGAACGTTACGGCGTCGGGATCAGTCGCACGGGCGCACCGACTACGATTGTCCCTGCAACCTTCACTCGGGCGTACATGCGACTCCATCCTGGGTGCGTCTTGTGCGAGATGCGCGCGGAGCGTCTATCGTGGAACGATCCCGCGATCGTCGCGCACGGCTGCGCCCACTCCGTGCATTCGAGCTCCACGCTACCAATCGCAATCCGCAGGCCAGGAACGACGGCGTCCCAGTCGAGCCCCTCGACGGTCAGGTTCTCCCCGGTTGTCCCAATGTCGATCGGGTGCCCCTCCGCTTGCAGCGCGTGGATACGCTCCACTGCGTAGAGACACACCGCTTTGTCGGGCCCGCCATGCCGGTAGTACACATGCGCGTCCAGCATCAAGCCGTCGCGCGTAATGGTCACTTCGGATACCGGGAGCTTGGGGACTCCGCCAGCCGACCGGTTGATCGACACCACCCGTGCAGTGGTCATCAGGGCACGAGGGCCGCAATGAGCCGCACGGGAATCCCACCGTTATGGAAGGTGAGCACCTCACGGAACTCGAGTCCGACCTGTCGTTCGAGCGCTCGATCAGCGGAGAGCACGCCGATCGTCCACCCGCGACAGCGTTCCCGCGCGATATTGCCGAGCTGCGCATACAGGTTGCGCAGATCGTCGCTCTCGCCCACTCGGCCGCCGTACGGCGGGTTCACGAGTAGGAGTCCTGGCCCCTCGGGCACTTCGATTGACGACAGCGCCCGCTGGAAGATCCGCAGATCACCTTCCACGCCCGCGCGTTCCGCGTTCGCGAGGGTGGCTTCGGCCGCGCCGCGATCGCGATCCGACGCGAGAATCGGCTGCGGCGCGAGCGGAATAGCAAGCGCGGCGGCTTTCTCGCGGACGGCCGCTGCACCCGGACGTTTGCCAGCCTCCGGCCAATGCTCGCACCGGAAGGTACGACCGAGCCCCGGTGCCATGTGGCGCGCAATGAGCGCGCCTTCGATCGGAATGGTGCCCGCGCCACACATCGCGTCGACCAGAGGCACGGATCCGTCGTAGCCCAGCGCGAGCAACATTGCAGCGGCGAGCGTTTCACGCATCGGCGCCTTGGCCGTCGCTAAACGATAGCCACGACGATGCAGCAACTCCCCTGAGCTGTCGGCACTAATCGTGCAGACGTCCCGCAGGAACCGCACCACGAAGAGCTGGGCGGGTCCGGTCTCGCTCTCGTCTGATTCGTCTTCGTCTGCATGACTCGCGGCGCGCACGCCTTTGACGCGCGCGGTGATGGCACCCATCACACGCTCCGCGACGGCATCGGAGTGGTAGAGAATGGACTTCTTACACGTCACGCGCAGGCGCACCGTGTCGCCAGCCGCGACAAACTCCTCCCATATCACCGATTTCGCGAGCCGCTCGAGCTCGCTGAACGCGGTCGCGCGAAACTCTGCCACGCGCACAATCACACGCGACACGCTGCGCAGCCGAAGGTTGCAGCGCAGGAGCGCGCGATCGTCGGCGGTGAAGGTGACGCCGCCCTCGGTGACCTTGATGTCCGACACTGCGAGCTGCGACAGTTCAGTCGCGGCAATGTGTTCGAGCCCCGGCGCGACCGAGGCAAAACATTCGCGACGCGTCGGCGCGGTCAAGCCGCCGCCGGTTGCTTCACGGAGCGTTTCACCTGCCACTTCCAGATGCGGTACGCATACAGCACCACAAAGAACGCGGCGAACATCGCCGGCTCTTCAATATCCTTCTTGACCGACATCCAGTAGTGCACGACACCGAGGATTCCGATCGGATAGATCAGTGAATGCAAGCGACTCCAGTTCTTCCCACCGAGACGACGAATCATCGCCTTGGTGGAGGTGACAGTCAGCGGAATCATCAGGACGAGCCCCGCCATACCGATCATGATATACGGACGCTTCACCAAGTCCTTCACGAGATCGTTCCAGTTGAACTGCACGTCGAGGAGCGCATATGCAATCCAGTGGAGCATTACGTACCCGAAGGCGAAGAGTCCCACGGTGCGGCGATGCTTTGCGAGCCAGTTCCATCCGAGCACCTGGCGCAGCGGCGTCACCGCTACGGTCGCGATCAGAAATCGCAGCGTCCACTCGCCAAGAAAGTGCTCTGTCTCTTTGACCGGATTGCTCCCAAGGAAGCTGGTGCTCCCGACGACGTCCGACACCAGCGCGCCGATCGCCACGAGTCCTGGGATGCACGACGCGACAATCAGCCCGACCGGGAACCACGAGGGTTCCCGGAGCAGGCGTACGCGGTCGTAGAGGTTGCGCCAGTTCATGTGATGCGGCCTTCGGCGCAGAGTCGCTGCAACACGATCAATAGTTCTTTCGGAGATCCATCCCCGCGTACATCGAGCCGACCTGATCGAGATAGCCGTTGAACATTAACGTCTTGCGACGGCGGAGCTTGTCGAGACCCGTGAGGCCCAAGCGCCGTTCCGTGGCCTGACTCCACCGCGGATGGTCGACCTCAGGATTCACATTCGAGAAGAACCCGTACTCGGGTGGATTGGCGATTTGCCACGTGTTCCGGGGCTGCTGCTCCACGAAGCGGATGCGCACGATCGACTTGATCCCCTTGAACCCGTACTTCCAGGGCACGACGAGTCGGAGGGGCGCGCCATTCTGGTTCGGAAGATCACGGCCATAGACTCCCGTGGCGAGCATTGTCAGCGGGTGCATCGCTTCGTCGAGTCGGAGCCCTTCCACGTACGGCCAGTCGAGGACGCCGCTCTGTTGCCCGGGCATCCGCTTGGGATCGTACAACGTGGTGAACTCCACGTACTTGGCCTTGGCCGTCGGCGCTGCACGCTTGATCACATCCGCCAGCGGGAT
>JAPLKT010000147.1:8506-11043 GCA_026387895.1 Gemmatimonadota bacterium
TCACATCCGCCAGCGGGATTCCGCGCCACGGGATCACCATTGACCAGGCCTCGACGCAGCGATGCCGGTAGATGCGATCCTCCACCGCGCTGGGCTTGAGGAAATCCTCAAGCTGGTAGTCGCCCGGCTTCGCGACAAGGCCATCGACCTTCACCGTCCACGGCTTCGGCTTGAAGTTTTTGGCGATCTCGATCGGCTCGTCTTTCCCCGTGCCGAACTCGTAGAAGTTGTTGTAGCTCGTGACATCCGACCAGGGCGTCGGCTTGTCGTCGCTTTGGAGCCCGTACGGCTTGCCAATCACCTGGGGCTCCTGCGCACCCAACACGGCGGCGTGGAGTGCTCGCGGTGAGAGTCCGCCAGCAATCGCGCCCAGCCCGACGGCGCCGGCGGCAGCGATAAAGGCACGTCGATTGACATACACCCCTTCGGGGGTGAGCTCGGATGAGGGGAGTTCGGTGGCGCGACGAATCAGCATGGGCGGCTCCGGCAGAGGACAGATTCTATTATACATAAGGAGCCGCCGAAGTTCCCGCTCCTCCCCCTTTTTCGCCGTTTTCGCCCCTGCCCCGATGATGCCTGCTTGGCTGGAGTACCACGTCCTTGGCAATCCCGTCGCCGGCTGGCTGGTTGCCGCCGGAAGCGTGCTGCTGTCCATCGGCCTCGTGACGGTGCTCCGTAGTTCGCTCCTTCGCCGACTCGAGGCCGCGAGCGCCCGGACTGAGACCTTCGTGGACGATTACGTCGTCGTCCTACTCCAGTCACTCCGCCCCACCCTGATTGTGCTGTCGGCGATGGCATGGGCACTCCTGTCGCTCGAGCTTCCGGCTGTATCGGTGCTGGTGTGCCGGTGGGTGCTCCTGCTCTCTGTCGTCATACAGGCGTTCCGCTGGGTGAATACAACGGTGGCCTTTTGGGTCGCGAACTACGAGAAGTCGCACGGGGCGGCAGTGGATCGCGCCGCCGTCACGATTATCACGTTCGCCGTTCGGCTCACCTTTTGGGTGATCATCGGCCTCGAAACGCTGCGCTACTTCCACAAGAGTCCCACCACACTGCTCGCCGGACTCGGCGTCAGCGGCATCGCCCTCGCGCTTGGCGTGCAGAGCATACTCAGCGACCTGCTGGCCGCGCTTGCTATCATGCTCGACAAGCCCTTTGTCATTGGCGACACGATCGCCGCAGACACGTTCGAAGGCGTGGTCGAGAAGATTGGTCTCAAGAGCGTGCGTCTCCGCGCGGCAACCGGCGAGCAACTGATATTGGGCAACGCCGACTTGATGCGCGGTCGGATCCGGAACCTCACCCGCCGCTCGAGCCGTCGCCTCACCATCGCGCTCTCAGTCGGGCTCGACACACCAGCGGCGACGCTTCCACGCATTCTCGAGATTCTCGCCGAACAGGTGGCCAAAGCACCGCATGCCACGCTCGAGCGCGCACATCTGATTGCCGTCACCACCGCTGGTTACGAGTTTGAGGTCGTGCTACGGATTGACACCGCACTTGTCGGCACCGCGTTCGATGCGCGTCAAATGATTCTGCTGGGTGTGCTGGCCCAGTTCGAACGCGAGCGGATCTCGCTCGCCCAAGGCGCCGTGACTCCAGGCACATTCTCCCAGAGCGCAGGCGCCCACAGCACCGGTGCGACCGCCGTATCGCGCGTCGACACCGAATCCCGGTGACCGAGGCACAGCAGACCCGATCCGCCCGCACCATCGCGCGGATCGGTTTCGCCGTCGCGACGGCGCTCGCCGGCATCACTGATCTCGTCCTCAACCCCGCGTCGATCAATCCCGACGGCGTCGCATACGTCGAGGTCGGTCGCGCACTGCTTGCGGGGCAACGACAAGGCATCGTCGGGTATTGGAGTCCGCTCTACGCGACCTTCGTGGCCGCCGTCCTCGCGCTCTTCCGCGCCACACCGGCCACGGAAGTCGTCATCGCGCGTTCGGCGAATCTCGTCTGCTTGTTTGTGGCGGCGCTTGCCTTTGAGATGCTCGTCACGGCGTGGCTCGACCGACTCCGTGCCACCGGCCGCGTCGCACACGAATGGCAGTGGCGCGTTCCTGCCTACGCAATCTTTATCTGGACCTGTGTGCGCAACATCGGCATCGCGGAAATCACGCCGGACCTCGGTGTGGCAGCTGCCATCTTTGCCGCGACCGCACTCGTGCTCAGCGATGCCTCCGGGACGCCCGGGACGTCCGGCACACCCGCTCGGCGCTCGGCGCTTCTGGGCCTCGTGCTCGGCGTCGGCTACCTCAACAAAGCCGTGCTCTTTGTGGTGGCCTTCCCAATTCTTGCGGTGTATGCCTGGCGGTCTGGCGTGCGCCCCGCCGCCGTGGCAGGTGCCGTATTCCTGCTGGTGTGCGCACCGTGGATCGTCCTGCTCTCGAGCGTGAAGGGACGCCCGACCTTCGGCGACGTGGGGCGACTCAATGTGGTGTGGTACAACACCAACATCAGGCCGTATCAGCACTGGCAGGGAGACGAGGCAGGACTCGGCACACCGGAACATCCGACGCGACGCCTGCGACGGA
>JAPLKT010000147.1:11051-82847 GCA_026387895.1 Gemmatimonadota bacterium
TCAGCTACGCGCCTTGGTACGATGCGTCGTACTGGTACGAAGGCGTCGTGAACAATGTCCCCGTGACGACGATGCTCGCGCGCGCCAATCGCAGCATCCGCGGCACCTCCAAGCATCTCTGGCAACTCGCGGTGGGTGTCCTGCTCCTGGTACTCCTCA
This sequence comes from Gemmatimonadota bacterium, assembly GCA_026387895.1. Classification (GTDB taxonomy): domain Bacteria; phylum Gemmatimonadota; class Gemmatimonadetes; order Gemmatimonadales; family Gemmatimonadaceae; genus Fen-1231. The sequence continues at coordinate 11,211 of JAPLKT010000147.1, forward strand.
CGCGCACCGTGCCGCGGCCTTCAACCGTGTGGCTCCGTGACGTGGCGCCGTTCGCGGTGCCGGGACTCTTTACCTATGCGATCTACGCCTCGATCGCCTTGTACACGCGCTACGTCGCGGCTGCCGCAGCGCTGCTCTACCTCGGCGTTTTCTTGGCCTGGGCGCTGCCCGCCACGGACGCACAGCGTCGCCGAATTCTGTGCGCCTGGTGGGTGGTCGGGGTGCTGGTCACCGGGCATCTCGCCCGCGAGCTGCAGTCCCGCGCGCGCGAAAGTCTCGCAGGCAGTGGGCAGCACTGGCGCGACGACGACGAGGTCGCGGTCGCTCAGCAACTGCTCGCGACATATCCCGCGGGAACGCTCGTCGCTGGAATTGGCGCGACGGGGAGCTGGATGTACTGGCCACATTTCGCGGGATTCCGCATGGTGGCCGAATCGCCAAACTACGACGACGTGCATTTTTGGGCCGCCTCAGACTCTACGCGGGCCGATGTGTTGTGCCTGCTGAAACGTGCCGGCGCGCAGTTTGCCGTGTCGGATAGCGTGCCAGACCGTCGGGGCCCGGAGTGGACACGACTCGGCGCGGGGCGCTATGCTCTGCGGACGCTTGCTGATGCCTGCCCTCCCGCCACTGCCCTCCCGCCGCCGCCCTCTCGCGATGACTGATTCGCTTCGCCGTGAACGCACCGCTCGCGCCGAGCGCACCGGGGGGATTTCTGCGGGCCCCATTTATGACGCAGCATGGGACGCGCTCGGTCGCGCACTTGCTCCAGCGATACGTGGCCGCGTGCTCGACTTCGGCGCTGGCACCGGAACACTCACGCGGCGCCTCGCGGCAGAGCCCGAAATATCCGAAGTGATTGCCTGTGATCTCGCGCCGGAGGGTGACGCCGCCACGCTCCCGCGGGTGCGTTGGATCACGACCGACCTGAACGAGCCGCTGCCCCTCCCCGATGCGTCGGTGGATGTCGTGGCGGCCATCGAAGTGATTGAGCATCTCGAGAATCCGCGCGCTGTAGCACGCGAGTGGCGGCGTGTGCTCGCACCCGGCGGTGTGCTCGTGATGTCGACGCCGAACATCGAGTCGTGGCGATCAATCGTCTCGTTTGCCGTGCGCGGTGAGCACGCAGCCTTCCGCGTGCCCTCGTATCCGTCGCACATCAGCGCGCTCGCGGCGGCGGACATCCGCCACGTGCTCGAAGAAGCCGGGTTCACGGATATCGCGCTGTCGTACACCGACCACGGCCTCCTTCCCGGTGCGCGCACGAGTTGGCAGGCGCTGTCGTTGGGGCTGTTGGGTGGACGACGCTACTCTGACAACGTCCTCGCGGTCGCCCGCGCACGCTAAGCGCGGGGAACGGAACGACCGGGATTGGCCTTATCTGTGTAGGACATAGTGCGTTCGCGCTGACGTATCGACGCGCCCTAGCCCAGATTACCCTGCTTCCCTTCCTCTCGACCATCCGGACTCCGACTATGGCAGAACAACGCACGCAAAGCTTTGCATCGCACGCCGCGATTCATCCGATTTGGCATTACGGCGCCTTTCCGATCCTCGCGATCAACTTCTTCAACGAACTGCGGCACGTGTATCAGGCGCCGTCGACGCACACCGTGTGGGGCGCGATCTTCGCGTTCGGCCTTCTGCTGGGGCTGTTCGCCGCGCGCGGGGAGACGCTCGTGGTGCAGAATCGTGTGATTCGTCTCGAGATGCGTCTTCGCCTCCGCGACCTGCTCTCGCCAGAACTCGCCACGCGTATTCCTGAGCTCACCACTGGTCAGCTGATTGGCCTGCGCTTCGCGAGCGACGCCGAACTGCCCGCGCTGGTTGAACGCTGCCTCAAGGGCGAGTTGCCCAACGGCAAGGCGTGCAAGCAGGCCGTGACGAACTGGCAGGCCGACTTCCTCCGCGCATGAGCGACGTCGTCAGCAGTGCCGGTGAACCGGTCGTCATCACGGTCCGAAAGAATGGATCGTTCGGAGTGGTTGGGAACGTCCGTCTGCTCGACCACGAGGGGAACGAGATTCCCCGCATCAACGACAAGCCGACGATCGCGCTCTGTCGTTGTGGCCACTCGGCGCGCAAGCCGTTTTGCGACGGGGCGCACAAAGCCGCCGGGTTCATCGATCCGCCAGACGCGGTCGAGGGGTCAGGCGCGCACGCGCCGGCCTAGTCGTTCAACCTCGCTGCGGCGTCGCACTCATGAGACGCCGCGGCATGAGTGTTCAGCCGGCGAGTAGCTGCGCATGCCAGCTCTCGCCGGCTTTGCGTTCGAAGTGGGCGCGATACTCACCAGCCGTGGTCACCGTGGTATCGAACACCGTCGTGTTGGTGTCCGCTCCTCCCTGCCGCGCCACGCGTGCGAAATCTTCGCGCGAGATCGAGTGCACGAGGCCGAGTGCATCGCGGAAGTGGACAAGCCCGCCCGTGAGGAGTGACGTGCCCACGACCTTCTCGAGGTCCTGCAGGGTGCGGAAGAGCCCATCGATTGAGCAGCCGGAAGCGCCTTCCGAGCGCTGATCGACGGCAACGGCCAGGAATCGGTCGTCGCGCCATTCGCGTGCCGAGGTGAGCGGATGCCCGTGGGCAGCCCAGCTCTTTAAGAAGAGATCGACATTGTGGAGGAGCTTCGGTGCGTCGTCGGCGTCGACATCGGCGGCGGCGGCAAACACCCAGAGTCGAGCGTCGTCGGGGAGCGATTCAAAAGGCGTGACGGGCATGGCGACAACCGCGCGTGGCGGTAGTAGAGGGAGCCCAAGTCGCGGGAAAGACCGCGAGCTGGCGGTCAGGCGGCAGCGGGACCGAGGGAGAGAAGATAACATGCATGGTGCGGAGAGCAGCGGCATTATGTAAACTAGACAACTCTTGCTGTAGTCTTAACTAACAGTGTATACTTAGTGGTTAGTTGCGCTGGCTTTCCCTAGTTAGTGTAGCAGCTCGCATAACCTCGTAGAATGCTGCGTTGTGTGCATCGCACCCGCACGAGACCAGTTGTCAATCGCTCCGACCTATAGGCGTAGAGACCAGGATGCCGCTTTCAATCGCTTCATTCGACGCACGCCCTCGTCGCGAGACGCTTGGAAAACGTGTAGCGCGTGTCACGCGCGCGTCGTGTCGATTCCGACTCGCGTCGGCCGTGCTGTTGCTCGCTTCGGCAGGGGGTGCCGTTTCTCCGGGTGCACTCCCCGCGCAGGCGACGGTACCGGCAAAACCGGCTCTTCCCTCGATTGCCACCTCGGCCATTGATCCGGGCGAGCCGATTATTACGCCGTTTGCCAACTTCTACATCGCCGGCGGACAGGCCAAGTTCGATGTATCCGGCATCAATGCCCGATTCAACAAGGACAACGGGTTCTTCGCCCTTTCGGGCGATGCCTACACGTCAGGTCTTGGTTTCTACATTCCCATCGGTGGAATTCTGGCCGGCCTCGACTACGAAGTGCTCGACAATGGGTTTGAGTCGACGCCGGCCGGCAGAACTGACGTCCTCAGCTCCGCTATGATCCAAGGACGTGCGGGATTCCGCCTGTTCAGTAGCTGGAACCTGACGATTCATGGCGATCTCCAGTTCGGCGGGGGTATCGCCACCATCAAATTCCGCGATCGAACTGGCGGTGCTGGGCTCGCGCCTGCCACCAACCCAACCTGGGACGAAATCCTCGTCAAACCGGGCGCCGAGAGCGAGTTGCGCGGGAGGTTTTACTTTATCGCGCCGGGCGTGGGGTTCGACTACATCTTCCTCACGGACGCCAAGAGCCAGCGCGGATTCACACTGGGCGTGCAGGTTGCCACCTCGCTCGCTCCGCACCGCACGGCGTGGACGTACGGCGGGCACGACGTCTTCGGCGCACCCGATGGCGCCCCTGTGGGTGCGCAGGTTCGCGTCACGTTAGGCTATGGCGGCTTCTCCCTGAAGAAACCGTGAGAATGGCTGTCCGCGGGCTGTGATTGATGCGAGGTGGTACGCTACACGCGTGCCACCTCGTTCAGTATCGCGTCGAGTGCTCGCCCAACCTGCGCACACATCACGTCCACATTGAAATGCGCACGGGCGCGTGCCTCGCCGCGGGCTGCCATGGCCGCAGCGGCGGCGGGATGCTCTCGGAGTCCACGGATTGCCGCGGCAAGCGCAGGAGCGTCGGCGGGAGGCACCAACAGTCCGGTGTCGCCCTCGCTGATGATTTCGGGCACGCCGCCGGCGCGCGTCGCCACCACGGGGCGTCCGGCGAGCATCCCCTCGACCACGACGCGCCCGAACGGTTCGGGAAGTACCGACGTGTGCGCAATCACATTTGCGGCGCGCATCAGCGCCGGAATATCGTCGCGAAAGCCGAGAAAGTGCACGCGATCGGCCATCCCGAGTTCCCGCGCTCGCTCGTGCTGCGCTGCCTCGAACGCGGTTTCGCCGAACAACGCGGCACCGACGATCAGCGCGTGCACGCCAGGAAGTTCGGCAAGGGCCTCGAGCAATACCGGCTGCCCTTTCCACGGGTGAAAGCGCCCGAACATCGCCACCACGAACGCATCGGCGGGCAGGCCAAGGGCGCGGCGGACCTCTACAACAGTGCCGGGAGTCAGTGCATCGAAAGGCGTCAGGTCAATGCCGTTGTGCACCACATGCACGAGTGCTCGATGCCCACCGGCAGCCACAAACGCATCCGCAGTCGCGTGTGAGTTGGCGATTACCCCAGCAGCCCTGACGTTGGCTAACTGAGCGGCAGCCATGATATTCGCGCGGCTGAAATGCGGCTCCGCCAGAATGTCGCGGAGATGCCAGACTACGGGGCGCTGGGCAAGGAGCCCGGCCGCCGCCGCGACGACAAATGCCTTCTGCGAGTTAGCGTACAGCACGTCGTGCGCGCGCGCGCGCCGCGCCACCTTCTTGGCGATCGCAGCGGCATCTACCAGCGCGCCGAGCGACGGGAGTCCCGCGTCCTTTCGCACCGCACCAAGTGCACCGAGCGGTTCGACCTCTACCCGTACTCCCTTCGCGGCGAGCGCCGTGCGGAACGGGCCATCGGCGAGCAGCAGCACCTCAGCGCGTTCCCCGAACGACGTCGCAAGATCGAGCAACGACAACTCGGCACCGCCGAGCACGCCGGCGTGATCGACAAAGAGTATGCGGCGCTGGCTCGCTGAGGTAGCCGTCATCGCTGCGTCGTCTCGTAGACGGTGCGGATCTGCGAGACGATGACCGGCCAATCGTAGTTTCGTCGCGCAAAATCGAGACAGGCTGCTGCATCCGGTAGCGGCAGGGCTCCAGTCAGCGCGCCGACAACGCCATCAGCGATCGACGCGGGATCCGTGCCCTGCAGGATGAGCGTCGATGAGAGTTTCTCCACGGCTGCCCTTAAGCCGCCGACCGGAGTGACCAAACAGGGCGTGCCAGCCGCAAGCGACTCCGCCACGATCAGCCCGAAACCTTCGAGTTCCTGCGTGGGGACCACGGTGAGTGATGCCGCGCGATACGCCGCAGGGAGATCGTCATCGGGAACGAAGCCCACGAGACGCACATGGTCCTGCAGCCCCAGTGACACGATCTGGTGCTGCAGCTCGGCGCCGATTGGCCCACGTCCGGCAATGAGCACGAGGATGTCCGGAATCTGCGCACGAATCGCGAGCGTCGCGGCGATGAGCTTGTCGAGTCCCATGCGGCGCGTGAGGCGTCGGACCGAAAGCACGATGGGACGATCCGTTGGCCAGCCGAGCCGTTGCCGACAGGATTCTGGCGAGTCGGTGATTGCATAGCGAGGCACATCCACGCCACCAGGAATGACATGGATCTTCTCGCGCGGGATGCCGAACTGCTGCACCAGGATGTCCGCGAACGGTGGCGAGAGCACGATAAACGCATCAGCGCGCGCGTAGATCCTTCGCTCGATGGTGCGTTTGGTTCTCACGACCAGGTTGGACTGCCGCTCGATTTTTCCTTCGAGCCCCCATGGTCCGTGAAAGTGGACAACGAGCGGATGATTCCCGAGGGAATTCAGCAGCGGCGCGGTGTACAGCGCAAAATGTGAAACGACGACCAGATGAGGATCGGCGCGCAGCAACGGTTTGCCTAGGCGGCGCGCCGCAAGCAGGCGGTGAGCCAGCATTATGGAGTGGGGAGCGAATGCCTTAATCAGCCCCTGTGATTCACGGGCGACGCGGTCGGTGCCTGCGACGAGTCCGTGCACTTCGACGTTGACGTCGGGGAGATGGCGCGTCAGTTCGTAGTACACACGGTTCAATCCACCCGCCCTCTCAGGAAACCATTCCATGCCGAGTTGCAGCGTGCGCAGAGGGGCCGGTCGGGCGCGCTCGGGACGCTGCAGGAACGCTTCCATGCGCGCGTCCCGGTCGAATGATCGGTCGAGCACGAGTCGCGCCCACACTTCGAGCACGAGCATGGTCCAGATTTGCTCGCCCCAGTCGCGGACGCCGGTGGAATGCTCAGCCAGCACGCGACGCACAAACTCCGGGCGCACCCACCCGCGATCATAAAACGTGCGATTGTCGAGTGCGGCACGCACGTACGGCGCCAACTCACCGCGCAACCATCGGGACGCTGGCATCACGAAGCCCCGCTTCCGACGATGGAGCACGAACCCAGGCACGTACCGCTCGGCGACCGCCTTCAGCACATGTTTGGTCTGATAGCCACGCAGCCGAATGGCGCTGGGAATCGTCGCGGCGTATTCGATTAGTGCGTGGTCGAGGAGAGGCGAGCGCGCTTCGAGGCTGTGCGCCATACTCGCGCGATCGGCCTTTGCGAGGAGTTGGTCAGGGAGGTACGTCCGGAAGTCCCCTTCGAGCGCGCGGTCGACGTCGTCGACACCGTTCGCGGAATCCCAGACCGCGCGATACATGTCGTCGGGCTGCGCGCCGTCGAGCGTGGCGAGGAACGACGACTGATACGCCTCGCTCCGAAAGTCGCGAAACGCTCGATCGTACACGAATGCGTCGCTCGCAGACCCTGCACCGGCGCTCGCGAACAGGCCAAGCCGACGGAGCGGGCCGGACGGCGGCGTGCCGATAGCAGCGGCAAATCCACGACGCCACGCCCCGGGTATAGTCGCGCGGTAGGGTACCGTAGCGCGCGCCAACAGTGGACGGGTGTAGCCGCCGAACAGTTCGTCGCCACCGTCGCCATTGAGCGCCACCGTCATCCACCGACGTGCCGTTTGCGCCAGATAGTGATTCGGCACGATGGACACATCGGCCAGCGGCTGTCCGTAGTGCCAGACGATCGAGGGGAGATCCGCGACGAGCGCTGGCCGGAGCGTCTCTTCGTGGAGGCGCATCCCGAGTGAATCCGTGACGGCGCGCGCGTACCGGCGTTCGTCGAACGCGGGGTCATCAAAGCCGAGCGTCACAGCCTCGAGGGGGCGCGAACTCTCTTGGGCCGCCAGCGCGGCGACGAGCGACGAGTCCACGCCCCCGGACAAGAAAATGCCGACCGGAACATCGGCCTCGAGTCGCCGACGCACCGCCGTGCGCACGAGCGCGTCGGTATGCTCGACCACTTCCTCCTCAGACTCAGCCGTCTTTTGCGCGTACGACACGCTCCAGTACCGCTCAATCCGGCAGTCGTCGCGATCGGCGTGAAACTCGAGAAAGTGCGCCGGCAGGAGCTGGCGCACCCCTCGGAAAATTGAGAGCGGCGCGGGCACGCTTTGGTACACAAGAAACGCGTCGATAGCCACCGGATCGACCGCTGGCATTCCTGGCAGCAACGCCGTCAGCGCATTGAGTGTCGAGGCGAAGTGCATCGTGCGGCCATCGCGGTGAAAAAAGAATGGCTTCTTCCCGACGCGATCGCGCGCGGCGAACAGCGTGCGCGTCGATGCGTCCCAAATGGCGAACGCGAACATCCCGTCGAGACGGCGGACGAGCCCTTCTCCACCCCATCGGCGATACCCATGGAGCAGGACCTCGAAATCAGTTCCTGAGGTGAACACACATCCGGGTTCGAGTTCCTTGCGCAGGTCGCGATGATTGTAAATCTCGCCATTGAAGACGAGGACCAGCGTGCCGTCCGCACTCACCATCGGCTGGTGTCCAGCAGCAGACAGATCGATAATCGAGAGTCGCCGCGCCCCAATGCAGGCGCGATCACTGCTCCACACCCCGGCATCATCGGGACCGCGATGCCACATCAGGTCGCGCGCGACTACCAGCCGATCGCGGAACTCGGCGGCCCCCTCACGCACCACGCCAATGATGCCGCACATCTAGCGGGTCCTCATCGCACGTGGCGACCGCCGCCCTTCGTCAGCAGCGCGCGTGAACACGGCGAACTGTTCGTCGGCAATCCGATCCCAGTCGTAGCGTGCCGCGCTCTGCACGGCAGCGGCGGACATGTCCACGAGTAACGCGTGATCGTCGCGCAAGCACAGCAACTTCTCGCGCAGTGCGTCGGGCCCGACAGGCACGAGCCATCCATTCTCCCCGGGTGCGACGAGCTCCTCGGTGCCGTGTATCGCGTGGGCAATGATCGGTAATCCTGCAGCGGCCGCCTCGAGCGTCACGAGGGAGAATGCCTCGTAGCGCGAGGGAAAAACGAAACAGTCGCACGCCGCGTAGCACTGCTCCGGCGTGGACGACGGCGGAACAAAGATCACGTGCGCTCCAGCACCAACGCGCGCGGCATAGGCACCAAACGCCGCGACATCACCGTGTCCCAGCACCACGAGGTGCGCATCGCGAACCCCCGCAACCGCGGCGATGGCATCGCGGACCCCTTTGCGTTCCCAGTCACCGCCAACAAACAGGGCGAGAAACGCATCAGTTGGCAGCCCAAGCTTGGTCCGCAGAGCCGCCTTCGCCGCCGAGTCCGCCGCCGGCCGGAAGACCGAGCGATCCACCCCGTTTGGCACCACGGTGATTCGCTCCTCAGCGACGCCGTAATACTCATGCAACTCGCGCGCGGTCCCCTGCGACACGGCAATCACCCGCTTCAGGCGCGCGGAGCCATACGCCTGGCGTTCCTCAGCAACAAAACGCGCGCCCGACACCCGCTGATAGAGCGCCCGTACCCCCCGCCCACCGCGGAGCCCGCCGAAGCGTGCCAGAAACGCCGCATGACAGAACTGCGCGGTAATGACATCGGCATCGAGGGCGGCCGCCCCAATCGCATTCGTAATCGTCGCGCCGACCCGCGTCTCGAGGGCACGAGCCGCACGCGCAAACGCCCAGGTGCGCAACACGGCCGGGCGCTGGGGCGCTGACACCCGCTCGAATCGGACCGGCGTGCCAGGCATATCGCAGTCACTGGCAATGACCGTGACCGGAATACGCCGTGCGACACGCGACAGCACCTCCGCCGCGGCCCGCTCCATTCCCCCGCGCCGGTGAACCCCGTGCGCCACAAAGGCGAGGGAAAAGGGTCCCTGATCAGGACGAGGGGCAGCAGTCATCCAAGCAAGATCGGCCCCGGACCTGCCCAGTCAAGGCACAGCGGGGATAACTTTCGGTGTGCCGCTCCCCAGCCGCCCTCGCCGGCCGGGCCCACGACCGTCCCTACCCCCGGACCGTGCCTCCTCAGCTCTACACAATCCGACCGTTCAACAGCCGCCTGCTCCCCGATTTCAGGGAGCTCTGGAGGTACCGCGAATTGGTCTGGACCTTTGCGGCCCGCGATCTCCGACTGCGGTATCGCCAAACAGTGCTCGGCGTGCTCTGGGTGGTGATGCAGCCGATAATCGCGGCAGGGCTTTTCACCTTTGTGTTCGGCAAGATCGCCAAGCTGGATGACGGCGACGGGCGGTACTTCCTGCTGGCCTTTGCCGGCTATGCGGGATTCCAAGTCTTTCAGTCTACGCTCGCGAAAGCGGGGTCGTCGCTGCTCGCGAACGCGAATGTCCTGACCAAAGTGTACTTCCCACGGCTCGTGCTCCCGCTGTCGGGGATCCTCTCGACGCTCGTCGATCTCGGCATCGCGCTCGTGGTATTCGTCGGGACCGCCCTGCTGAAGGGCGTGACCATCGGATGGGCCGTGCTCTTGTTCCCGTGCTGGGTGCTGCTGGCGCTTCTCCTCGGACTCGGGGCCGGCCTGCTGGTGGCTGCGTGGAGTGTGCGGTTCCGCGACGTACAACACGTGCTGCCTTTTGTCATGCAGTTGCTCGTGTACGCGACGCCGGTCGGCTACGCGACGTCCAAGGTTCCGGCCGCCTTCCAGAAGTACCTGGCCATGAATCCGCTCACCGGACTGATGGACGGCATTCGCTGGAGCCTGCTCGGGATGCACGCGCCATCGGTGGGTGCTCTGGTGTGGCTGTGTTCGGTGACCCTGTTCGCGTTGCTCGCGGGACTCGTGGTGTTCAACCGTTTCGAGCAGGATCTTGCCGATGTCATCTGACCAGTTCGCGCTGCGCGCGCAGGGGATCGGCAAACAGTACGACCTCAGTGCGCACACCTCTTCGGCCACCACCATGGCCGAGGCCGTGGTGGATCGGGTCCGTGGTCGCACGCGGCGCGATCCACAGATGTTGTGGGCGCTCGACGATGTGAGTTTCGATATCGAGGCTGGCGCTGCGTATGGCATCATCGGTCGCAATGGCGCTGGCAAGAGCACGTTGCTCAAGATCCTGAGTCGCATTACGCGCCCGACGCGCGGCGAGGTAGAGGTCCGCGGTCGTGTTGGCAGCCTGCTCGAGGTCGGGACGGGATTCCATCCCGAGTTGACGGGACGCGAAAACATCTTTCTCAATGGCGCGATCCTTGGGATGCGCCGCCGTGAGATTGTGCGGCAGTTCGACGCGATTGTCGCCTTCGCGGAAACTGAAGCATTTCTCGACGTGCCCGTGAAGCGGTACAGCAGCGGGATGTACGTGCGCTTAGCCTTCGCCGTGGCGGCGCATCTCGAGCCCGACATCTTGATTGTCGACGAAGTGCTCGCCGTCGGCGACGCCGCGTTCCAGAAGAAATGCCTCGGCAAGATGGGGGATGTCACGCGTCAGGACGGTCGCACCGTATTGCTCGTGAGTCACAACCTGGTGGCGGTCACGGGGCTGTGCTCGCGTGCGATGTTGCTCGATCAAGGACGTCTCGTGAGCGAGGGGCCGGTGCACACCGTCGCGGCAGATTATATGCGATCGCTCGAGCAGCACGGCGCCAACGATCTCGCAACCCGAACCGACCGGAGTGGCACGGGCAAGCTCAAACTCACGAGTGTTCGCGTGTCTGGGCCGACACTCCACGCGCCGGTGCAGTCGGGTGAGGACGCGGTTATTTCCATCGGATACGAAACCGCCGACGGGAAGCCCGCACGGAATGTGTGCTTCTCCTGTGGGATCCGCGGGGCATTCGACGAACGCCTCTTCCACCTGTCGACAGCGTTCGCGGGCGAAGATTTTCCTGTGGTGCCCGCTACGGGCGTTGTCCACTGTCGCATCGCGCGGCTCCCGCTGCAGCCCGGCAGTTATCGTCTCGCCCTCTTCACGATGACTGCGCAGGAGGTCACAGACTACGTACCTCACGCCGGGGGGCTCGATGTCGAGGCGGGGGACTTCTTCGGATCAGGGCGACTGCCGCCCTTAGACGAAGGACAGCTCTTGGTTGGTCACGACTGGAAAATCGACTCCGCGGAGTAGAGCCACACAACGCGACGCGTGAGTCGTACAACGCAATGTGTGCATCAGCGCGATTCGCTGACCAACTCCCGTACCGCCTGCACCACCGCGTACGCGTAGCGCGATTCCGCAAAGTCCTGCGCGCGCGCGACGGCGTTCGCACCACATGACCCGGCGAGCACAGGATCATCGAGGAAGCGTGTGACCGCGCGCGCGAGGGCGGCGCTGTCGCCGTAGGGGGCGAGGAGTCCGTCCGCGCCGTCGGTAATCACTTCAGCCGGACCGCCAGCGGCGCCGGCGATGACCGGTTTCCCGAGCGCCATCGCCTCAATCACCACGATGCCGAACGGTTCGCGATCCGAGGCATGCACCACGACATCCATCGCCTGCATCCAGCGGGGAATCTCGCGCTGGAACCCGGCGATCGTCACATGCGCACCCACTCCGAGCCGTTCGATCTGCGCCGCGAGTGCTCGCGGGTATTCCGGTTCGGTCTCATGCGCGCCGCCCACAATCACCAGATGTGCGCCTGGGTGCGCGGCGAGCACCCTCGGCATCGCCTCGATTACGACGTGCATCCCTTTCCAACGCTGCAACCGGCCAACGATGCCAATGAGTGGTCCGTGCGGTGGCAACCCGAGTTCGGCGCGAAGCTCGCGTGCGCTCGGGAGTTTTGACGAATCGTATTTCTCGATCGACACCCCGGGGTACACGAGTCGCTGCGGGCGTCGCGGGCGCAGCGCGCGCTGAGCTGCAGCTCCTGCGTGCGAGAGCACAATCACTCCGCGAGCGGGAAGCATCGTCGCCACGCGATCCAGCAGGTCACCACTCGGCAATCCGACTTGATACCAGACGGCGGGGATTCCAGTCAGCAGCGACGCCACTCCCACCATCGGCTGTGCGGCGACCATCCACGCGAGCAGCACGTCGGCATGCACCTCGCGCGCAATCGCGACGATGCGTTGCACGGCGGCCCAGCGCCGGCGCAGCTCGCGGAAGCGTCCAGCCTCGACGACGCGCACGTCATGCCCCTGCGCACGTGCCTCGGCTACCATCGGGCCGTCGCGCAGGAAGATTACGGTGAAGGCGACATCAGGAGCGTGGGGCTGTCGCAGCAGCTGTGTGAGCATCAGCTCACCACCCCCCAGCTGCCGACCGAGCGGCATCACGACGACAATCCTCACGGGACACCTCGCGGGGCGCGAAGACCATCTACCCGACCGCGCATCGTCGCCCTGAACTCGCGCCAGCGGAGTCCCTTCCCCATCAGCAGCAATCGCGGCAGCTGGAGGACGCCCGGCAACATGCGCGTCCCGACCAGCACCGACCACAGGAGAAACACCGCCGCACGCCACCAGGGCAGGAACTCGAGCATGATGGCCGTTTCATTCGACGCACCGATGATCAACTCGTCGGCATTGAAGACACCGCGGTGGTACTGATCGTCGACCTGTCGCGGTTCAATGTGGTGATCGACACCGAGTGCGGGGTCATACACGAGTCGCCACCCTCGGCGCTGCATCGCCAGACCGACCCGCAGTTCCCATCCCCACTGCGAACCAGATCCACGGAGCTGCGTCCCAAAACCGATGTCTCGGAGCGGCGCCGTACGGTACGCACTGCACACACCCTTCAAAAGATCCACCTCGCGCGCGGCGCCCGCGCCGAGATGATGATTCCCAATCACGCGACCAAACCACTGCACAACGCCGACTGGCTCAGCGTTCCCTCGCTCCCACGGCTGCCAATCACGGCCACCGAAACCGCCGAGCGTCGCGTCCGCCGCAAAGGCGGTGAGGATCCGTGCGCAGAAATCAGGATGCGCCGTGGCGTCGTCATCGAGTAAGGCGGTGATGTCGCACGGCGCACTGACCCCACTGAGCGCAGCAGTCATTGCCGCAACAACGCCGGTCGCTTTTGTGGTGACCGCTCGAACCGGAACTCCTCGCTCCGCCGCGGCCGTAATCACCGCACGCGTCGGCGTGTCGGACTCGCGAACGCCGATCACGACTTCGTCGGGGCGGCGCGTTTGTCTCTCCAGCGAAGCCAGACAGCGCGCGAGTCCGTCCGGTCGTCGAAAACTTGGCACGATAACCGCAAGACGCAGCGACCCTTGGCCCTCGGTCATGCGGGTGTCGCGGCTCGCGTTCCACTCTTGGTTGCGACTGCCGTAATCACCACGGGATAATCAGGATCGTACGGTGCGAGTTCCTGTTCCGTCAGCTCTTCGGCGGCCATTCCCGCAAGATACGCGTGGGCGGCAATGTGGTTGCCACAGGCCCCGACCTGCACCTGCTCGTCACCGAACTCCGTCGCGAGCAATCGCGTGAGCGACTGCGGCGTGAGATGCCAGAACTCGCCCCAGCGTTCCACGTCGTACTGGCTTACGGGCGCAATCGCGGGCGCGGTAATGAGCACCGTCCCACCTGGCGCGAGCGCGCGGTGGATCGTGCGCATAGCCCCCTGCAGATCAAACACACACTGCAGCACCTGCGTCAGGATAATCGTGTCGAAGGCGCCCTCGGGAATCCCGGCACCGGTCTGCAGATCGCCGACAATGGTCGCGACGGGATTCCCCTCGACCACCATCAGCACATCAGAGTGCGTGACCTGCGCGCCCCCGTAGCGACGTGTGTATTCGTTGCCCGCGACCTCAAGCACTCGGCCTCGTACGCGCCCCGCATGCGATTCGAGGAACCGTGTGATGTACCAGCGACAGATCGGGAGCCCACGATCGCCACCAAACACGCGACTCACGGGTTCCATGGAACGAAGATCGCCAAGATTCAACGCGCCGCCGCGCCGCCACCAAACGCGGACCGAGAGGGGCACGAATCGGCGCACAATGCGGTCGAGGATGCTCACGAGAGGGAAACTATTGGAGCGGTCGCGGCGTGCAACAGGAGATCCGCGTAGGGATCGCGGAGCCGCTCCCAACTGAATCGATCGAACGCATGCCGATGCCGCGCGTGCCGTGTGAAGTCGTCGGACGTGCGTTCCAGGACGCGGCTCAGAAGCGTGGCCAACACGCCAGTCGTGCGAAAATCACCGTAGAAACCATGATCACCGAGCAACTCCCGCGGTACTGCATAATCGTGGGCGAGCACCGGAAGTCCGTGTGCGAGTGCCTCCACATACGCCAAGCCAAACCCTTCGCGCAGCGACGCCATCACAAACACATCGGCCGCGGCGTACCAACGGGGCATCTCAGGATGTGGTACGCTGTGCCACTGAAACCCATCGGCGCCAAGCAGTTCTGTCGCGAGCGTGAGCACTGCCGGGGTCTCCGGTGTTGCAGCGCCGAGCAGTACGAGCAACGGGCGAGGCGCCGGGAGCGCGGCGATCTCTCGGAGCACGTACGGAAGATTCTTGGTGTGCAAATCGAGCAACCCGACCGACAGCACCACCGGACGATCGGTCGGAAGCCCGAGCGACGTGCGAAGCGCCGCACGAGGAGGCGCGAACAGTGTACTCGGGATCGCGATCCCATGCGGCAGCACCACGTTCCGCGCAGCGGGCTCGCCACGCACGAGCGCATCGTCGCGGTAGACGGTCGCGAGGTGTTGCACCATATCGGCGCGCGTGAACGGCTGTGTGGTGGCCCCGCCGTTATAAAACAGCAACCGATAGCGCTGTCCCGAGACTCGGCGCCAGTGCCAGCAGGCGTTCCCCACGTTGAGATCGGCGAAGTACACGAGGTCCGGACGACCCGTGACGAGATACGGAAGCAGCGAGGTAAAAAAACTCCCCTGCTCCACGAAGTACGGACTCCGATGCAGCAGCGCACCAATGGCGTCGGCCGCACGCGACGACCGCGCGAGTGACGGGAGCACCGTGTCGCGGCGCTCCGGGGTGGCGGCACCAGCAAACACGCGGATCTCGAGCCGCGGATCCGTACTGAGTGCATCAGAGACTTCTCGCGTGAAGGTCTCAAAGCCTCGTGCAACGCGTCCCAGCCCCGAGCAGGGGATGAACACGCGCAGTGGTGCGTGGCTCACGCGCGCACCCCGGTGATCAATCGCCGAGCGGCGCCGAGCGCCACGCGTGTCGCAAGGCTCGGCGGATAGCCAGCGACTGCCGCCCGGAACTCGCGCCACCCAGCAGGAGTGCCCTCACGCGCCGCCGCCGCCAGTGCGGCGCCGTAGCGGACGGTGGCGCGCCGCATCGCCACAAGGTGGCGGACCTGAGGCTGATTGATCCATGGGACCCGCGGCAGATACTGCGCGCGAATGCGCTCCCACTCGCGTTCGAACTTGTCCCCTTCGGAGACGGTTTTGCTGGTGGCATGAAAACGGTAGCTGGCCACCGGACGCGGAATCACAACGCAACGCTCCCCCGCGGCGAGCAGTCTCGCGTACCACTCGATGTCGAACAAATAGCGGAAGCTGTCGTCAAACAACCCGTGTCGGTCAAAAAGCGACTTGCGCCAGAAATGGCCAGGCTGAGCGGCGATGAAGTTCCCGCCAAGGCACTGGGCCAGCGAACGCGGCGGCTGCGCCATGTGCCACTGGTGCACGGGGGCGCAGGCGCTGCCATCGCTGCCAAAGCCCAGCACCCCACCGGCGACCCACTGCACTCCCGGCGCGGAGATCGCGGCAATCGCCGCGTCGAATGCTCCGGGAAGATACGTGTCATCGCTGTTGAGATACGCGATAATCTCCCCCGTGGCACGCGCGATTCCCTTGTTGATGGCGTGGCACTGGCCGCGATCCGGCTCGCTCACCCACCAGTCAATCCCATCCGAGAGCCGTTCAATCAGCGCCGCGCTCCCATCCGTGCTTCCGCCGTCCACCACGAAGTGCTCAAGGTTGGCGTAGCCCTGCGCACGAATCGACCGAACCGTCTCCTCGAGGAAGGCGGCTTGATTGAAGGACGGTGTAACGATTGTAATGCGCGGTACCGTAACCGCTGGGGGATTCCCCATGCGCGTAGCCTCCCGAGGCAACCGTGACGTTAGTCCGCCGGCGACGCGTGGCGCAATGGCTGTGCGGCTCCTAATTTGCCAAGGTGCCCATTGCCCGCCGCTACCGACTCGCCGCTGGGCTCGCGCGGCTCTTTCCGGCAGCTGGGCGCTGGGCCGCGGCACGGCGGCGTTCTCGGGTCTTTGCGGAGATCTTCCAGACGAACTTCTGGGGGAGCCAAACCTCGGTTTCTGGCCCCGGATCGGAACTCGACCAGACCGCTATCATCCGCGAGGCGCTGCCCGCGCTCCTGGCGGCACACGGTATCGGCAGCATACTCGACGCCCCCTGCGGCGATTTCCACTGGTTGCAGCATGTGCCCCTCGCGGGCATCCGATACACTGGCGTTGACATCGTGCCCGCGCTGATTGCGCGCAATCAGGCCACATTCGGGTCGGCCGTGCGAACCTTCGCGGTGTGCGATCTGGTCGAGGGAGAGCTCCCAAAAGCGGATCTCATTTTCTGCAGAGACTGCTTGGTGCATCTCTCCTACGACGAGACGCGCCGCGCCCTCGACAACTTCCGCCGCAGCGGCGCCACCTGGTTACTCACGACGACGTTTACGAGCCAGCGCCCCAATTCCGATATCGTCACGGGTGATTGGTGTCCGATTATGCTACAGCAGGCGCCCTACGGCTTCCCCGAGCCCGTCGCGCTCATCAATGAGGGCTGCACCGAGTTCGGCGGTAGCTATCCGGACAAGTCGCTCGGCCTCTGGCGACTCGCCGACCTCCCCCAGTGGTGAGCGCCTCCGGCCGCTTCAGCCCTGTCGGGACACCGCAGGCGCCCCTCCGCGTGCTCACGCTCAGCACGAGCGATGTGGCCGGGGGCGCCGAGGCGATGGCCCGCAACCTGCACCGGGCGTATCTGGCGGCTGGAGTGCGCGCGGTGATGGCGGTGGGTACCAAGCACACCAACGACCCATCGGTGATTGACCTCGCCGCGCGAGAACCCGCCTCGGCATGGCGTACCACCTGTGACGCTCTCGCAGGGGCCGCCAGGCCGTTCGCCGGCAAGGTTCTAGGGGCAGGCGCCCTGACGCGCGCCGCGCGCCGCTGGCGACATCCACAGCGCACGCGCGACCAGCAGGCCGGCATCGAATCCTGGGACTTCCCCGCGTCGCGAGCGATCCTCGACTTGGCCCGCGAGCCAGGGACCATCGTCCACGCCCACAATCTCCACGGCGACTGGTTCGACCTGCGCCTGCTCGCCGAGCTCCGAACCATCGCCCCGGTCTTCCTCACGCTCCACGACGCGTGGCTGCTCGCGGGACATTGCGCCCATTCCTTTGCCTGCGCCCGCTGGCAGTCGGGCTGCGGCCAGTGCCCGGACCTCACGATTTACCCCGCGATCGCCGCCGATGCGACCGCCGAGAACTGGCGGCGGAAGCGTGACATCCTCGCCGCCAGCCAGCTTCATGTGGCGGCACCCGCGCACTGGCTGATGGACAAGGTGGACGCCTCGATTCTCCGCCCGGCGATTGCCAGTGCACAGGTGATTCCCAACGGCGTGGATCTGACCAACTACTGCCCTGGGGACCGCGGCGCGGCGCGGCGCGCACTCGGTCTTCCTGCTGGGGCCGCCGTCGTGCTCGCCTCCGCGCACATGCTTCGCCACAACATGTGGAAAGATCCCGCGCTGCTACGCGCCGTCATCGAACAGGCGGGGGCGGCCCTTCCGCGCCGCGAGATCATCTGTGTCGCGCTGGGCGAAAGCGGTCCGACCGAATCGATCGGCGGTGTGCAGTTCGTCGCCGCCACGTACGAGCGCGACCCCGCTCGCCTCGCGCAGTGGTATCGCGCCGCCGATGTCTTCGTGCATCCTTCGCGGATGGACACGCAACCGCTGGTCGTACTGGAGTCGCTGGCCTGCGGCACGCCGGTGATTGCGACCGATGTTGGCGGCATCGCCGAAACGCTCGGGAGCGCGTTCGATGCGCACACACTCGAGGCGTGCCGCGACGGCACCGAAGCGCAGAGCGGTGGAGTGCTGGTCCCCGCAGACGATGCCACAACAATGGCACGGGCGCTGATCACACTGCTTGCGCGCCCACCGCTCCGCGCCGCGATGAGCCGCACGGCGCTCAGCGACGCACGCAAACGGTTCGACATCACCCAGTGCGCGGGTGCGTATCTGGCGTGGTTCGCTATGCACCGCCACGCCGCCACGGGCGCGCCCTAACGATGTGTGGGATCTCGGGACGCCTCTCCTCGACGCCACTGACCGCCGCTGATCACACGGCCTGTGACGCCATGTCGCGTGCGCTTATACATCGCGGGCCGGACGGCGAAGGACAGCTCCACGACGCACACATACGACTCGACAATCGTCGACTCAGCATCATCGACGTAGCCGGTGGATGGCAGCCGCTGTATAACGAAGACCACAGCATCGGTGTGGTGGCGAACGGTGAGATCTACAATGCGCGCGAACTCGCCGCCGAGCTCACCGCGCGCGGCCATTCCTTGCGCACCGGCAGCGACATCGAAGTTATCGCGCATTTATACGAAGAACTCGGCGACGACTGTGTGCATCGCCTCCGCGGCATGTTCGCCTTTGCGTTGTGGGATGCCACGCGGCAACGCGCGCTCATTGTGCGCGACCGCATGGGCGAGAAGCCGCTCTACGTGCACGAAGGGAACGGTACGCTGACCTTCGCCTCAGAACTGCGCGCACTCGTGCGCTCCGGCGCGCCCTCGGGCGCGCTCGACTACGAAGCCATCGATCACTACTTCCATTTCCTGTGGGTCCCTGAGCCGCGCACACCGCTGGCGGATGTGCGGAAGCTCGACGCCGGACACTGCATCGTCGTGGAGTTCGCGCCGTGGCGCGTGACCACCTCGCGCTGGTGGAATCTGGAAGACGCGCCCCCCATCGACGCAGCCCCCGCCTCCACGGTGCGCGGCATGCTCGAGGAGATTGCACCGCTCGTCGTGCGCAGCGATGTCCCCGTCGGCGTAGCACTTTCGGGCGGGCTCGACTCCAGCACGGTGGCCGCACTTGCCGCCCCGCAGTGCCCGGGGCTCGTGGCCTTCAGTGTCGGCTACGAGGGACGTCCCGCGTGCGACGAGCGCGCAGACGCTGCACGCTTCGCTGCCGACCTCAAGATCCCGATGGTCGACATCGAGTGCCGCACCGCCGATGTGGTGGAGAACTTTCCACACCTCTGCCGCGCCAAGGACGACCCAATCGCGGACATCGCAAGCTTCGGCTACTGGGCGGTGATGCAGAAGGCACGCGAACACGAGGTGCCCGTCCTCCTGATGGGCCAAGGAGGCGACGAACTCTTTTGGGGCTACGGCTGGCCGCAGGATGGACTGCGCCAAACACTCCGCAAGCAGCGTTCACTCGCTCGCGGCCGATTCTCCCTCACCGACTACGTCCAGTTCGAACCACCGCCGCGCCTCTCCCCCTGGGGACTGCGCAAATGGTGGCACCGCCGCTTCGGCTGGGCCGATGGCTTAGCCGAGCGCGCGCGCGACATGCAGAGCCCCGCCGGGCAACTCGTCTCCTACGACATCAATCCGCACTTTCAGCAAGCGCGTGCCATGATGTCTCAGGTGTACGGATCGGCCATGCAACACACGCGCGCGCCAGCCGAGCAGTGGTTCACCTTTGACGCGATTCCCGACCGCGCCGACATCCGCGTGACCAGCCTCATGACGAACCTCTACCTGCGTGAGAATGGCATCACGCAGGGCGACCGACTCGGCATGGATGCGTCGGTCGAAGTGCGGCTTCCGCTCGTGGATTACCGCCTCGCCGAGACGGTCATCGGACTCCGCAAAGCACAACCCGACTGGCAACACCCGCCCAAGACGTGGCTGCGCGATGCCGTGCGCGGCCTCGTGCCCGAGTATGTGCTCACACGACAGAAGCGTGGCTTCGAACCACCGTACGATGCATGGCTCGGCGGACTCACCGCGCGCTACGGCGATTCGCTGCACGATGGTGCGCTGGTGCAGGCTGGAGTGCTGAGCGCCGCGGGCGCCGTAACGCTCTCAGCGCAGACGAACTGGAACGCGACGTGGGGCTACCAACCGTTCGCCGCGCTCGTGTTGGAGTATTGGCTACGCGGAATGATCGACGAAGGACTGCGCGTCAGCTGGTAATTTTGGTTGCGCTCACCCAGCGGTTGATCAGCGCCGCTCGAGGCGCCACTGCGCGGCGAACGGATCGTACCGCAACTGCGGCGTGAGATCACGCAGCCCGAGCCGTTGCTGCCAGTGCCACGTCAGCTGACGACGAAGTCGCGATCCCCACGCGCCATACCGCTGACCACCGGCTGCGTGCAAGCACGCCTCCGCTTGCGTCCGGTAGGTTGCCCCTGCCGTGGCAGTTCGCTGCGCGGGCTGCCGACGGAACCCAGCGAGCGGTACCGTCACGCCGACCAAATCCGTCAGCTCCGAGAACCGTAGCCAGAGCGCAGCGTCCGCTGCCAGTGTCTGCGTCACATCGAGCGCGCCGCCGGCCCGCTCCCAGAGCGACCGCCGCCAGAAGGTGGATTCCTGCTGGATGAATCCCTGCGCGTAGGATCCCGCGGTCGGAAGAAACTCACCGGCCAGCATCGCCCGACGCGAGAACCCCTGCAACGGCTCGCACGCCGTGAGCGCGCCATCCGCGTCCCAAAACAGTGGGAAGAGCGACGAAATCCATTCGACTTCAGGGAATCGTGCGAACAACTCACCAACCGTGCGCAGCGTCCACGGGGTGTGCAGGTCGTCGCTGTTCAGCCACCCCATGATCTCGCCATCGGTATGCGAAAAACCCGTATTGACGGCATCGTACTGCCCAGCATCGGCTTGGCTCTCCCAGTGCGTCAATGCTGGTGCGTGGCGTTCGATTGTCGTGACGCTGTGGTCCGTACTCCCGCCGTCCATCACAACGTACTGCAATGCCGGATAGCGTTGATCGAGGACTGATCGCATCGTCGCGTCGAGCCACGCCCCTTGATTGAACGATGGCGTAACCAGTGAGATGGTCGGCAGCGTGCGATTACTCATGCGTGTCCTCGCAGTAGGCGCCTGATTCGCGGCAGCAGCGTACGCCATCCGCGGCGCGGCGCAAACCGTTCGCGCAACTCTTCTCCGTGAAACGCCCAGTCGAACTCGAATATATCCGCGGCTTTGTGCCGCACCATCACTGACGGATGCCGGAGTGCGCCAAGCGGTTCCAGCGGCAGATCATGCAGCCGCGCGGAAAGATTGGGATGCGTTGGATCGTCGGCTCCGCCGATATTTGTCACCAGGTTCCTGTTCGGGCGCACGCAGAGTGCTCCCTCGGCCACGCAGTTAAACGACCACGGGTACGCCCAGGAATTCCGTTCGCCGCGGTACGCCTGCGCGTAGAGATTCGTCCAGTACGATTCTTCGTACGGATCATCGGTCACGGTCGCCATCCCACCCGTGGCTACGAACTCCGGCCAACGTGTCATCGCTAAATCGAAATGCTGCCAGGCACGGCGCCAGGAGGCCCATCCCCAGACATGATGGCGGTGCGAGAAATAGTAGCTCGCCTCGGTTCGGGGCTGACCGCGTTGGAAGTTGGTGCCCGTAATTGAGCTCACCCGGTCGTCCGTCGCGAAGCGATCCAGCAGCGCTTCGCAAAACGGGAAAAAGCTGGCGTGCGGCAAGCAATCGTCCTCCAGCACAATCAGACGTTCTTCAGCGGCGAACGCCGCCGTGAGTCCGGACGATACGCGCTGCCGCAACCCCATATTCTCGTGTGCGTAATCACGGACGATCTCACACGACCAGGGCAACTGATCGAAGAGCGCCCGCACCTCTGCGACCAACCGCGCATCGTCCGGATGGTCCGCGCGCGGTCCATCGCTCACCACATATAGGCGTTCAGGAGCCGCAGTGGCCACGGCTTCCAGCACGCGACGCGTGAGTGCCGGCCGATTAAAGGTCAGCAGGACCACCGGCGTGCGGCGTGCAGATGCGCGGGGCGCGGTCACTCGCGGAACCACTGCTCGAGGTTGGTCTGAAAGGTGGCCGCATCCCAGTTCCGCACAAGATGGCGGGGGAGCCGGAACGGATCGCTCGCACGCCATGCAGCATCTGGAATATTCGCGCAGGCCATCGCATATCCCGCCGCGCGAACGGCGTCCACCGCAGCACACGAGATATCGTGCGTGGCGCCGTACGGATACGCGAATGCAGTCGGCGCATGCCCGCCGAGCACCTCCGTGAGCTGCGCACGACAGGCAACCGTTTCGCGCCTCAATTCCTCTGGCGACTGGCGCGACATGACCGAATGAGAAACGGAGTGTCCACCGAGGCGGATCCCGGGGAATGAGGCAAGCGCCCGGAGCTCGTCGGTCGTGCATGCACGTGCAACCTGCGCATCTGGGAGCGGACGCCCGAGGGCTGCTGCGATTGTTTCAATCGCGCGGTCCCGCGATGCCGCGGGTGCGATCCGAAGCCGCTCCGACAGTAATGCATAGACTGCACGCGCCTGCGCCGGAGTGATCCTGACGTGCGACGGTCCGCCGTCATCGAGGTGGACCGTGAGCGTCCCCTCGTGATGCGTGGTCGTGAGCAAGAGCGCGGCGAGTTCGTCCCACCAAAATCCGCGCGGCGATCCGATGCGTCCGGTCGACACAAAGACAGTCGCCGGAACCCGTGCACGCGCCAATGCCGGAGCAGCGTTGGTCAGATTGTCGCGATAGCCGTCGTCAAAGGTCACCGCGATCGCACGAGCGGGAAGCGTGCCGTCGATACGCCGGCGCTCGAACTCGTCGAGCCCAAGCGGTTCCCCCAGAGCGCTGAGTATTCGCAGCTGACCCTCGAAGTGCGAAGGCGTTACGGCCAAATCATTGGGATCGAGCGCAGGCGCGTCCACGCGATGGTAGAGCAAGATGACCCCGCGCCGAGCAAAACGGCGGCGAGTAGCCGTCGCGAACCGATGAAACGAGCCGGCGCCCCGCATCAGTGACCGACCGGTGACATCGAGGCCGGCACCGGCACCGAGAGTGTAGGCGGAAATGGTCTCATTCCGAGCATCGCGTGCCGCGATTGCGTTGCCTCCCAAGCCCGTGACCGCAACGCTAAACCCGTGGTCTGGTGGTACGCATGCGCGGCAAGACCGAGCCCAATCATCGACCACAGCAGTGTGCCCGAGGACCCCGTGAACACTTCACCGATCGGCAGGATCGACACGAGCGCCAACGCGCAGGCGCGAAAGCTTCCCGCGAACGGGTCGCGCCTCACGTCTGCAAATCGTAACGACTGAAAGAGGAGACAACTCAACCCAAGGAAAAAGAGAATTCCCCCGACCCAGCCGAATAGAAAGAACACTTCGAGGACGCCGTTGTCCAATGAACGTACGCCACCACTCGAGCGAAGCTGGACGGCGCCGCCGGTATTCCCGAGTCCTACCCCCTCGGCATTTTGCACGATGTTGTTCGCCGCCTCTTCGCCGAAACTGAGACGTTTCACGAAACTCGCGTCATCCGAAATATTTTTGAGCGACCCAATGCGTGGCAGAATCGTCGCCTTGAATTGCTGGCTATTCACGATCGGGAGGGCGAGCAACACGACGAACACCATGGTCACCGAGCGTTTCGGCAGGCGCCGGATCGGCTGCGAGGCGAGTTGCGCGATCAGCCCAAACATGAATGCGATCCACACCGCACGAGTACGGGTGAGCAGCATCGCCACCATAGCTAGCGCAATCGAGGGATACCGTAATACCCCTTTCCCTTGGACGCCGAGAATGGCCGCGACCATCAGGAAGGCGGCATACGGGCCGGGGGTGTTCAGCGTGCCGAAGACACGAATCAGAAACGGGAACGGAATGCCAAGACTTCGCATCTGCGCATTCACGAGCCACGCGCGGTCCCACTCAGGCAGAACGGCGAACTGATAAATACCATACACCGCCATAAACGGGAGGAACCACGCAAAGGCCTTCCGCACCGCGATCGCCATTTCAGGATAGACACGCCACCGCAACCCGAGATGTACACCGAATGAGAGCGGTGCAATCCAGGTCAGCAGGGCGTACGTCGCTGGAACCAGTCCGCCATTCACCAGCCCGATCGCATAGGAGTACCCGAGGGCAGCCAGGACAAGCACAAATGGCGCAAAAATCCGTCCGCGCAGCTCACGCGAATATCGAGCAATCGTGATACAGGCCAGCACGGCGACAATTTGCGGTGCCAGCAGCGCGACGTCGGTCGGGTTCCATCCATGACGGAGGTTGAGTACCCGTCGAATGAATGGGGTATACCACCAGAGCGTGATGCTAAAGCTGATGTATGCGACCGGCGCCTGTTCGTGCAACAGCACGCCGACCAGCACCGCTACCGCCACGAAGATGTAACTGGCGAGCGCGCCGCCCACCCCAAACCACATCGCCACCAAAAACGCGGCCCATCCCGTTAGGACAAGCGCGGGCAGACTCGAGCGTTGCAGTGGGCGCGCGATGGGGCGCGACGACGGTACAGCCCCTTGAGAGACTGGTATCGGAAACGGAACCACTGGGGCCGCCATACGCACCAACCGTCGCTACTGTGGCGTATGCGAGTCGGCGCGCACGGCGCGCGCGGCGTGCTCAGCCGCGATCCGTCGCCGACGCCGATATCCACGGCGCGCGACCACCACCGCATAACTCAGCAACGAAATCGCCATCGCAGAGAGGCTGCCATGTGCGAACAGGCTGAATGGCGCGAGATCGCTCTCCGGCGTCACGATCGGACTTACCGTACGCACCGACGACCCGCCCCTCATTCCATTCAGCTTCGCGAGCCCCTCTACGTCCAATCCAAACATCGATTGCGGGAGCGTGCTGGAAAAACTCGTCGAGAGGGTAGGATCACTCGCGCGGAATATGAACATGACCGCCAGCCATAGCCCAGCAACGAGCAAGGTGCTCATGTACAGCAACCGCGAGGTGATGCCGCGCCGCCGCGTGCGACGACGGCGGCCGGACCACGGTTGTTCAAGGAGCCACCATACGAACAATGAGACAATCAGTGTGACGATGAATACTTGCCACGCGACGTACAGCTCAAACGAGAACAGGAAAAGCCCGGCAATCGTCGCCGCACTGAGCTTCCCGGATGATGGCAACTTCTCACTGTGCACATCCAGAACATCAGGCACAACGTCCTGACTCGTCCGGGCATTCATGGATGCGGGCGATGACGTCCGAGTATGGATCTGGTCAGCGGGCATAGTCGTAGTAGTAGCCGTATCCCAGCCGATACCGCGAACTGCGGCGGAACTCAACGTCGTTGAGGATCGTACCGGCGAGGGTCACATTCACATTCCGGAGCTGCTGCACTGCAAACCGGAGCTCCTCGCGGTCGGTCTTATCCGCGCGCGCGACAAGCAACAGCGCGTCGGCGTGTGCGCCAATCAGGGCACCGTCGGTGAACAGATTGAGCGGGGGCGTATCGATCAGCACGTAGTCATACTGTCCGCGCAGGCGCTCGAAGAGCGGCTGCAGTCGACCTGCCACGAGCAGGTCGGCGGGATTGACGCTGGGCGCACTGCCGAGCGGTAGCACGTCAAGCGTACCGCCGCCTTCCATCTGTACCCGCCGAATGCACTCACCCGGCGAAGCCTGGCCGTACATCAGGTCAAAGAATCCAGGCGCCGGCGAAATGCTAAATACGTCGTGCACCGTCCCACGGCGTGTTTCGGCGTCAATCAGAATGACGCGCTGTCCGGCATGGGCCAGCGCGACGGCGAGGTTCACCACGGTCGTCGTCTTCCCGTCACCAGGCAGCGCACTCGTGACAACAATCACACGCGGCGGACGTGGCGGCGTCAGATAATTCAAGTTCGTGCGCAGTGTTCGATAGGCCTCGGCGGCCGGCGTTTGGTACTCGCGCCCCGCAGTCAGCGTGGCCTCGCCACCGTCGCTCGGAGTCGGTAATCGATATCCCACCGACCGTGCCTGTTGCTGCAAATTGGGGATGATCCCGACCACCGCGACGCCGACAATAGTCGCCAAATCAATCTCGGTCCGAATGGTCGTGTCGAGCCACTCGCGCATAAATGTGACCGCGAGGCCTACGAAGAGCCCGGAGAACACGGCGACCGTGAAGATCACCGTCGTCGACAAGGTCGCCTGCCTCGTGGCCGCCAACGCCTCATCCAGCACCGTAGCGGAACTATCCGTCACCGCCGCGCTCACCTCCGCCTCCTTGAGGCGTGACTGCACAAGCTCGATCAGCGTCTCCACGATCTTCTGGCTGCGAACCAGTTTATTCAGCGTCGCCGACTGCTCTGGAATGCGCAATAACTTGGCGTTCAGGACCCGGATGCGCGGTTCGATAGCCGTCATCGATGCGTCGAGGTTACTCAGATACGTGAGCGTACGAATCCGTACGGATTCGTAGCGTTCGGTAATTTTCTTATCGACATCGCGGATCTGTTGGTTGTTCGCGTAGATCTTGAGCATCAGCTCGTTCCGCGCCGTCAGGAGCTGGTCCACCGCAGAAGCGTCTTGCGCGGCCGCACCGGCCTTCAAAAAGTCTGGCGTCGCCTGCAAACGGCGAAGCCACCGCTCCTTGATGCCCACCGTGTCGGCCTCGCGCAACGTCTCCATCGCACGGGAAATATTGTCTCGCTGCGACTGCAGATCGCGGCGTGCCATCTCGAGCTGCTGCAACTCAGTCGAGAGCGTCGCCTGGTGCTGTTGGATGCTGGGGATCCCTTGTTTCTCTAAAAATTCTTGAACCTGCGCTTCGTATCCCGCAGCGTCTGTTTCGAGCGCAAGCTCTTGGTCTCTGAGGTATCGGCTCTGCGCCTTCGCTGCCGATACCTGATCTATTCCCCGAGCGGTCACGAATCGATAGGCGACCGCATTCGGGATCTTCAGCACATTGAGCGAGTCTGGACCGGCGTAGCCAATCGCGATGACATTCGCTTCCTTGTTCGTCTGCTCTACGGTGATGGAGTGGCGCAGCGCCTCGGACATCTCGAGGCGCGACCGGACCTGCAGAATCATGCGCTCCGTAGCACGTCCGGTCGCGGTGAGGCGTAGCGTCCCGCCGGGTAACTGAATCTCCGCGGTATCCGGATATACGCCATACAGCGTATCCTCGCCGACCAGCGGATGGACTTGGAAACTGTTGTCGACCTTCAGGAGTCGGTACCCCTGCGACGGCGCATCCGGTCGAGTCGACGCGGATTCCACCAACGTGCCCAACTGCGTGCGCAACGGCGCATCGACACTTAACCGAAGGCCGAGTTCGTCCACCACCAACTGGGCAAGCGAACGGCTGCGAATAATCTGCTCGGCGACCGCAATCGACGTGGAATAGTCCTGCCCACCGAGAAACGTGACGGCGTTTTTTGACGTGGACTTTGTCTGGTTTTCAATCCGAACCGTCGCCTGCGCGCCATAGGTCGGTCGCACGCGTTGTACAGCTACGACCGCTGCCGCGAGCGCAAATCCAACACACACAACGATAATCCACGCACTCCGCGATACCGTGATCCACGCACCCCGCAAATCGATCTCGGCGTTTGGCTCGGCGAACGGGGACTGGACGGCTGGAAGGTTCTGCACAGAAATTCCCTTACTTAATGAATATTCCGATCACGCTCACCACTACTCCGATCGCGGTCCAGAACGTCGAGATAGTCCCTACTTTTTGAATGTTTCGAAAAAGAAAGTCTGAGGGTTCGACGTAAATGCCGTCCGCGCTCGTGACGTTGATGCTGCCGATTCGCGCATCACGGGGTATGAGTTCGCGTGACCCGTCTGGATGCAGCAACGACACAATCGGTAGTTGTCCTGCTTGGTTGCCAGCTTTTGCTAGCACGGCTAACACCGTCAAGCTTGGATCAGCGAGCACCAACGCCATCGGACGATTGGGTCCGATGATCACGAGATCGCGTTGGACCCCTACCACCACCGCCGCGTCGCGAATGATTTTGTCGTAACGTTCCGCAAACAGTGTGTTGAGCGAGTCGAAATTGAGTCCATCCACCTGGACGCGTCCAAGGCCGATCGCATACACGGTCCCGTCTGCCGCAACGGTGCCGGTCCCAGACAGCGACACGTCGTTGTAGACGCGCCATGTTACGACATCGCCTTCACTGACACGCCATGTCACGCCACGCGCGACAACCACCTGAGGCGCGAATGTCTGCGGATCGCGTGTCGCACAGCCCGCGAGTGAGAGCGACAGGAGAAGACCCAGCGCGAGGGCACGATGCATCGCTAAACCGGACATAAAACACAGGGCTGAAAGTACGACGCGCAGGGACCGCGGTCGCGGCCCAGTGTCGACACGCGTCGCGAGGTCTATTGGAATAGGGAAGCCCGCTCTGAGATGCGTCAGAACGCCCCCCGCATGCTGAGCACGACTGGGATTGTGCGCGACAAAATGACGAAGTCCCGCCAGACGGTCCAGCCGCGCAGGTAGGACGATTCCAAGCGCACGACTTCCTCAAAATCACGGATAGCATTGCGCCCACCCACTTGCCACGGACCCGTAATCCCAGGGAGCGCCTCAAAGCGGACGAAATGATGCTGGTGATACCGTGCGACTTCCTTCGGCAGCGGCGGTCGTGGTCCCACGAGCGACATCTCACCCCGGAGCACGTTGAACAGTTGCGGCAACTCGTCCAGGGAGGACGTCCGAAGAAAGATCCCCAGCGCGGTGTTGCGTGGATCGTGGGGATGCTTGAAGAGCGGGTCGTTCGAATAGACGTTGTCGTTCTCGAGCTGCGCTTGCTG
Organism: Gemmatimonadota bacterium; assembly: GCA_026387895.1. Classification (GTDB taxonomy): domain Bacteria; phylum Gemmatimonadota; class Gemmatimonadetes; order Gemmatimonadales; family Gemmatimonadaceae; genus Fen-1231. The sequence continues at coordinate 40,432 of JAPLKT010000147.1, forward strand.
CGCTTCGGCGTCCTGCACCATCGTGCGGAACTTGTACATCAAGAACGGTTCGCCCCCCAAGCCGACACGCACCTGCTTGAAGATGGCCGATCCCGGCGAGGTGAGCCGCACCGCAATCGCGACCATCGCAAGCACCGGCGAGAGCACCACAATGCCCAACGTGGCGCCCACGACATCGATGACGCGCTTGGCCACTAACTGCGATCCCACCAACGCCGGGCGCGACAAGAGCGCCAACGGTTCCGCACGCCGCAACACGAAACTCAGTTCGTCGAGCTGTCGGAACGCGTCCCGGCGCGTCGCGTACACGCTCACGCCAGCGCTGGAGGCGGCAATCATGACGGCCTGAAGCGCCGAGTCCGAGACGACCCCGACCACCACGATCGCGTCGGTCGCAGACTCCGCGATCGCTTCATAGAGATCTCGCAGGCTATCCGCGGTGTCGATCGGCCACGACGGAGCCAACACAAAGGTCGGGCTCGCCGTCGCCATCGGACGGTCCATCAAGTCAGGATCGCGCGTCACAGCAGCCACATCGCTCGCCGGCCCAACCATAAGTGTGCGCGACGGATCAAACCGGCGCGGATCGATGGGACGCAGAGCCTCGGTTAGCCAACGACGCTGCAGCACCATCGCCAGCCAACTTGCCACTAGGACGGCTCCGATCGTCAGCCACCGCGCATGAATATTCACCGTCCACGTCTCGGCCCAGCGCGGGAGCACGAGCCCCAGCAATAACGCGGCAAAGATTCGCTCGGCATGCAACTGACGCTCCGTTTGGGCGTACGAGCGTGTGACGACCAGGCAAAAGACCAGCGAGGTCACGCGACGAAGCAACGCGGACGGTGTCTGCGGGATCAGGCCACGAAGAAAGGACTCGGCGCCGTCCCCGAGTGCCGGCAACAACCCATCCAATGGGAGCATGGCCGCGATGACAAAAATCGTGGACACCGTCAGCACGTCGGCGAACACCAGGAGGGACCCGAAGGTCAGCTCCCGCCAAAAACGCCGACGCTGCAGCCCGAGGGCGCGGTGTCGGAGTTCAAGACGTGTGATGTAGCTCGGTGCGGCCAAGGGGACGGTTGCGGTTCTGAGACGTGGAAAAACGGGGTCCTTCATGAGAAAGGCGGCTCGCAGGTGGCTCCTTCGGACTGAGCCCCCTTCCCACCCACTTGAAATATCGTCACGTAGTGCTCATTTTTCAAGCAGTGTCAAATAAGTGACGGTCTATTGTGTCGTTTCGTCAATTGAGGCGACTACGACAGACGTCATCCCTTTCGTCGGTATTGTGGCAACCTCTAGTCTTCCCGTGGGCACTCCGTTGCCATCCATTCCATCGCCGGGCGAAGGGATTTTCAACGCGAGCGCTGCGAGCGCTGGAGCCTCAAGTGGCGCGAGCGCTACGGGCGCTACGGGCGCTGCGGGCGACGTGCGTCGTTTCCGGCCCGAGACTGCCACACTAGAGATCGACAAGCTCCGGCACTGCCTCATCGAGGCAATCCAGCGCGGCGCGTCAGATGTTCATATCCGAGCTGGCGACGTCGTCTACGCCCGTATCGCGGGACAGCTGACCGCGCTCGACACACCGGTCCTCACAGCAGTCAGCACGTACGAGATGGTCGCCCACATCCTCGGCACTTCCAATCACGCGCCGCTCATTGACGAGGTCCGTGACTACACGGGTCCCTGGAGCGCACCGGGCATCGCACGATTCCGCGTCAGCGTTCTCCGCCAGCGCTCCAGCTTCGCGATCGTGATGCGCGTCATCCCGGATGTCCTGCCATCACTCGCTTCACTGGGACTTCCCGTGCAGGTCGGACAGGCGTTGCTCAGCGATTTTGGTCTTGTCTTCGTTACCGGCGTCCAGGGCTCCGGTCGCGCCAGCACGATCGCCGCGCTGATCAACCACCTCAACAAGCACTCGCCACGTCGCCGTCACATTGTGACGATCGAGTCCTCGATCGAATTCCTGCATCGGAATGACCGTTGCGCGATCACGCAGCGCGAGGTCGGCGTGGACACGGCGAGCTTTGCCCGTGGCATGGACGCAGCCCTCGAGCAAGACGCCGACGTCATCGTGGTGGGCGAGATGGACGAACCGGAGCTGCTCGAGATCGCCGTGCGCGCCTCGGAGGCAGGACGCCTCGTGATTGGAAAGATGACCGCCCCCGACTGCACGTCCGCGTTGCGACAGTTCTTCAATGGCCTTCCGCCCCAGTCCCAGGACACGGCGCGGCTGAACATTACGGAAATGCTCCGCGCGGTCGTCGCCCAGCGGCTCCTCCCACGCGCCGATGGTCACGGTCGTGTCTTGGCTGCTGAATCGCTGTTCATGACGCCCATCGTTCGCGACGTCCTCGGCGACCCGGGACGCCTCTCCGAGATTCGCATGGCGCTGTCCACTGGACGCGCCGAGTTCGGGACGCAGACCTTCGATCAGAATCTCGCCGATCTCGTGATCAGTGGTCAGGTGTCGTTCGAAGTCGCCCTCACGCTGGCGACCAACTCGCTCGACTTCGAACTGCAGCTCCGCGGCCTGCGGCGCTAAGTCGCGGGTTCGGCGTCCGCCACGACAAACGGCGGAACCGGGAGCGGCGGGAGCCCCTCCAAGAGACGTGCCGGATTCGTCACGCCAAGCAACTCAGCCTGCGCGGGGTATCCCGCCTGAACCAATGCGTGATGGAAGTCGCGCAACCGTGGCAGTCCACGCGCGTGGTAGTCGCTCGCAACGTAGTCGGCGAGGCCAAGGGTCAGAATCTGCATGGCGTGCTTGGCAGCAACCGAGCCATGATCGCCAAAGAGTGACCCCGCGTTCACCTGAAGGTATGCCCCGGCGTCCTTGAATCGCTCGAGAATCCCGTACTCCTCAAGATTTTTGTACCGTTCGGGGTGCGCCACCACCGGCGTCCACCCTTGATCGCGGAGTGCGGTCACCGCGAACTCTGCATTGATCGGCGGCAGTCGCAAACTCGGATACTCCACCAATGCGAAGTTCGTTCCCGCGAGTCGGAGTCGCGCGTCTGAGAGATCCGGGTCGGGGACGTCGAGCTTCACCTCCACGCCGCGCTCGACGCGCATGGGGCTCCCGTGCCGTTCGGCGTCCAGCTTGACCACCGCGTGCAGGCGCTCCCAACCTGCATCAAGTTGCTCCAGCCGATCAGCGAGCATCGCACGATTTCTGGTCAGCGACCCCAGAAAGTGGGGCGTGGTAATCAGCTGCCGTGTGCCCCCAGTACGAAACGCCTCGAGCGCCGCGGCAGAATCCTCCGCCGTTTGCGCCCCGTCGTCGACGCCGGGGACCAGGTGGCTATGGAAGTCGGTGAAGCCGAGGGGAGCGGTCACGACCCCTGCTGGCGATACCAGTCCACGGTCGCACGGAGGCCATCACCGAACGGGGTGCGCGCACGGAACCCAAAGCGTTCGGCCGCGCGGCTCGTATCGAGCGAGCGCCGCGGCTGTCCGTTGGGTTTGGTCGCATCCCACACCACTCGCCCTTGAAAGCCGACGGCAGTTGCAACCTCGGTCGCGAGATTGCGAATCGCGATTTCGGTTCCGCTCCCGAGATTCACCGGATCTGATCCGTCGTATCGCTCCGCCGCCAGGACGATGCCATCCGCGGCATCATCCACGTACAAGAATTCGCGCGTTGGTGAACCATCACCCCAGAGCACCACCTCCGCGGCACCAGCACGCTGCGCCTCGATCATTTTGCGAATCAGGGCCGGGATTACGTGCGAGCTGTCGGGATCGAAGTTGTCACCCGGCCCGTAGAGATTCACGGGAAGCAGATGCACCGCATTGAATCCGTACTGCTCGCGGTAGGCCTGCCCTTGCACGAGGGCCATCTTCTTGGCGAGACCGTACGGTGCGTTGGTCTCCTCCGGATACCCGTTCCAGATGTCGTCCTCATGAAACGGAACCGGCGTGTGCTTGGGATACGCGCAAATCGTTCCGATACTCAGGTACTTTTTGACGCCGGCAACACGTGCTTGCTCGAGCGTCTCGATCCCCATGATGGCGTTGTCATAGAAAAAGCGCCCCGGGCTCGCTCGGTTCGCCCCAATGCCGCCAACGACTGCGGCGAGATGAATCACGAGATCGGCGCGTGTTTCGGCATAAAGTCGTTGCACCGCGTCGCGATCGCGCAGGTCGCAGGTGGCGGAACGGGGCACCGTGATGTGCGTACAACCACGACCTCGAAGCACTGACACCACACGGGAGCCCAAGAACCCGGCGCCTCCGGTGACAATAATACGCGTGTTAGCTATGTCCACGTGTGCAATTTACAGGAACGCCAAGCGTGGGCGCTATGGCTCGGCGCAGACCACGCTCCGTCCGGGTGTCACACGTCAGCCGAGCATTGCCGCGAGCGCATCCGGCAGCCGCGGAAAACCGAACCGGAATCCGGCATCCGTGAGTGCACGTGGGCGAACGCGCTGGCTCGCGAGCAGCGTCCCCTCCGCCATTTCACCAAACATCGCGCGCAACACGAACGTCGGAACCGGTGGAAGGAATGCGGGCCGATGCACCGCTGCCGCGACGTCGCACGTGAACTCAGCGTTCGTCACAGGCTCCGGGCTCACCGTATTGACCGGACCCTGCAGGGTTGGCGTGTCAATCGCGAAACGCAGGGCGCGCACCACGTCGTCCAACGAAATCCAACTCATCCATTGGCGCCCAGTCCCGAGCGCCGCGCCGCCGCCGAGTTTGAACACCGGAAGGAGTTTGGCCAGTGCACCACCCTGCGGCGTCAGCACGACCCCAATCCGGGGATGCACGACACGAATGCCTGCGTCGCGCGCCGGCGTCGCCGCACGCTCCCAATCGAGCGCAGTATGCGAAAGGAAGTCGCTCCCCGCGGGCGTTGATTCCTCAAGCCAGGCGTCGCCGCGGCTTCCGTAGATTCCGACGGCCGATGCGCTGACGAAGACGCGAGGCTTCTGCTCGAGCCCCGCGATAGCCCGTGCGATGCATCCGGTGCCCTGCACGCGACTATCGACAATGGCCCGCTTGTGCGCCGGAGTCCACCGCTCGCCTACGTTGGCGCCGGCGAGATGCACAACGCCGGTGACTCCCGCAAGTTTCGCACGGTCAATCCGGTCCGTTGCCGGATCCCACGCGATGTCGTTTGATCCGCCGCGCCCGATCGACACCACCTGGTGTCCATCAGCGCGCAACGATGCGGTCAGCGCGCGGCCGATTAAGCCGCTCGCGCCGGTAATGGCGATACGGTCACTCATACAACACTCACTCGCAGCGGGGGCATACCCGATAAAGTCAGGGTGGAGCGCAGTTGTTCCCGGTCAGATCGACTAGCGCCCACGGCTGTTCCGCTGGTGGCCCTACGGTATGCGCCTCAGTACCAATACCCGAAAATAATATCCATTTCATCGTCCGAGGTCAGTCCGAACCTGACGGTTTTATTCGGGTCGGCACGATACGTCACCTCAGACGTCAGTCCCTCGCCCGGCTGGAGAACAATGGGGACATCAAATCCAATAAATGGCGGATGATCCCACGACGTGTTGGTGAACACGATTTCGCCATTCCGCGCACCGCCGGCAATGCGAATCACAAACTTCTGCCCGCGCGCATGCATGTGCGACGTCAGCGCGACAATGCGCGTAAGCGTCGTAAACCGGAAGGTCTTGGTGATGGTGGTATCGCGCCCTTTCTGAATCGTCAGATCAGAGTTCGCAAGATTCAAGCTGCTCGCCGCCTGCGTCACCTGCGATGCCGGCACGGTCCACAGATTCGCCTCGGCCTCGCCCGTCACGTCCTGCGCGCTCGCGTTCACGTAGTGCGAGTTCAGGTCGATCGCTTGCCCCGCAGGAATCTTGAGGGCCACGCCAGCGGGAAAACGGAAATCACTACTGGTCGCCTGCGTACCCGCGAAAAATACGTGGTACTCCATAGGCGCCATGTTCAGAATGCTGTACGTTCCATCGGTGTTCCGGATGTCACGCACCGCCCCGAGCGAGGGCAGGAGCGCCGCGGGTGTGTTCGGGGCGAAGGTGTACAGCACAAAGTGGTGACTTCCCGTGCGCATCTGCGTTTGAATCCTGTTCACCCATACGTCCGCTGTGTTGCCGACGGGCTTGTAGTTGAAGAGTTCGCGTTCGAAACTTGATCGAACGGCGAACGAACTCAGCTTCACCTGGAACCCTGCTGATGGCGGTGCGAGCGGTGTGTACGGTGCCGCCTCCGGACGCGTCGTCCCGGTCAGGAGTGCGGGGTCCACATCGTCGGCCGTTGGGCTCGCGCCATTCTCGATCCACTGCCGTACGAAGTTCAGCTGCTCCACCGACAACGATGGCGCGGCCTGTGGCATCGCCCCGCCGTAGTTATGCGCGTGATGTCCCGCGAGCCACTGATTCAGCTTGTGCCACAGCAGGCTCGAGTCCGGCTTCCCCGCGACCACGAGCTTCAGGCCGTCGCCTCGCGCGACACTGTTCACAGGAAGCACACTCACCAGGCGCGCGTGTACTCCGCTTCCAGACAACACCAGCGACGTCGTCGTGCTTCCTGGCGCGTGACACGAGTTGAACGCACAGGATTTTTCAAACAGCTGCGACTGGATTCGCTGAAACGACGTGCTCGCCCCGAGCGAGACCGTCGGTGCGGGGGTCGTACCACTCTTGTCGCTCCCACCACACGCGGCAGCGAGTACGAGCGTCAGTGTGACGGCGAGCATGCTCACGCGGAGCGGCGCCGAGAAGCGCGGGCGCCGACTGGCGCTCAAGTGATTGGTCGTCACTTGGCCGTTCCCGCCGGTCCGAGATACTTGGCATACCAATCCAACACACGCTGATGATAATCCATAAAATCAGACTCCGTCGTTTGCGGGACACCATGCCCGCTGTTCGCGTAGTTAACCCACGTCACCGGCTTTCCGAGCCGACGCATCGCATAATACATCTCACGGGTATTCAGCGCTGGCACATTGTGGTCCTCGCCACCAGTCATCAACAACAACGGCGTCGTAATCCGATCGGCGAACATCACCGCGGAGTGCTGCACGTACTTCTGCGGTTGCTGCCACATCGTGGCGCCGATCCGGTCTTGGCTCTTCTCCGCGGCGTGAATATTCCGCACACCGAGGCGTGGGCTGTCGGTGTAGAAGGAGATGAAGTCCACCTTCCCGCTCATGTTGATCGCCGCCTTGAAGCGGCCGGTCTGCGTGATCAACAAGTTCGTAGCATAGCCGCCGTAACTCGTGCCATGTACCGCCAGTCGCGCACTATCGGCGAGCCCCATCGAAATCACGGCGTTCGCGGCGGCCGTGACGCCTTTGATCCACGCTTCTCCCGGATACCCAATGTCAAAGCCGACGCTCGGATTCACCACCGCGTAGCCGTGCGCCGACAGCAAATTGGCGACGGCATCGAACGTGTCGTCATAGAAATCTTCGTAGATAATGAACACCGTGGGATAGCGCGTTCCCTTCACGTAGTTCGCCGGATACCGCACCACACCGTAGCGCCCTTTGCCGTCGGCATCGAGGTACGGCAAGAGCTCGGTCTTCGCGATCGGCTTTCCGGCGAGCTGCGGATTCGACTCGAGCAGCTTTCGCGGTGCCGTGCCCGCCAGATCGGTCACAAAGAGATCCGCCGGATGATTTCCCGCCGCAATCGCGAGCACCATCGTGGCTCCATCACGCGCGAGGCGCGGGCCCGTGTAGAGCTCACCACCCTTGACGATGGTCCGCGACGACTTCGCCTGTAGATCCTGCACCACAAACGAGCGGTCCCACTCGCGGCGCGAGTTCACCGCGGTCACGAGATACCGCCCATCGCGACTCCAGGTCACGAGCATCGGGCGCGGAAGGGTGGAGGTCGAATCGGGATACGTGACGACGTGCTCCTTGTTGCCCGTCACGACATCCACCACCCAGAGTCCGGTGCGATTCTCCGCCAACAGTTTACTCGCATCACTCGTAAGCGACATCGGCGTAAAACGTTCGGCGTCGCGCTTCGCTCGCGCGGCGGCACTGGTGTCGGCGTCGGTCGCGGCAGGCGCTGTCGCACCCAGCAGCTGACGTCGCGCGGTGTCGGCGGTGGTACCCATCCAGACTTTCCCATCACGCGCGACCGCATAGTGCACGCCGTCCTCGGCCCACACAAACTGCTGCCCCTTCATAGTCGCCGCGAGTGTACGCGGCACACCAGCCCCATGCGCCACGAGCTTCCACTCACGACCGCCAATCACGTCGTAATCCGTCTTCTTGGTGATATCCTCCTGAATCGTCACCGACCGACCATCCTCGGCGAGCGTCCATGCGCCAATTCGCGCTTCGGGAACAAGCGTCTGCACGGCCCCGCTCGCGGGATCCCACGAGACAATCGAGCGCGTCGCCGAGAGGCGGTTCATCCCGTCCCACTCGAGGAAATCATCTTTTCCGTCGAGTGCAACGATTGGCGCCGAGGTGAGCGCCGCGAACTTCGCTTTCGCATCAGCACGCCAGGCGTCCGTGCGAGTAGCAAACACGAGCGCATCGCCGCGCTTGGTCCATCGCAGTTCACTATTCTCTGCGACGTAGCGCCCCGCGGGGATCTTGGCCGTGGTGAACTTCCCACTCGCACGATCCCAGATGGTGACCTGCCAGGTGTCGTTCTCGAGCAGCAGGAGCGCAAGCCGCGCGCCGTCGGGCGACCAGGTTGGGCCACGGAAGGTGCGCTTGGTGGGCCAGACCGGGCGCTGCGCGCCGGACTTGGTGTCGATAATGAGCAACCGCGCGACCGATGCGCGGAGATAGGTCTGATCGCCGTCTCGTGTGAAATCAGCGCCCAGCGCGTCCCGTCGGGTTGCGACCGATGCGGCGAGCCATCGTCCGTCGGCGGAAAGATCCGCAACGGAGATGCTGGCGATATCGAGGAGATCGCGAATACCGAGTGTGTCCGCCGCCACTGTGGACGCGTGTACGACCCGCGGCGATTCAGGCAGCACCCGTCGCGGCGCTGGCTTGCGCGGCGGAGCAAAAGCCGGTACAAGTGCAACGCTCAGTGTGAGGGCGCGAACGAGCGCGGGAATGACACTCATAAGTGTTCCTTATCAGACGGGTGATGACACCACACTTAGAATGTGTAGCGCGAGCCTAAAATGCGCCAGCAGTTACACAGCGAACGCGACGTCTTCTGCCACTGACGCGACAATATTCGCCGCATCTGGGCCGGCGAGGAACAGGTATTCGCGATTCATCAGGTGGCCCACCTGCCCCACTTTCTTGCCTTGCTGATTGTGAATCCCAATCTGCGCCCCCACGTAGCGCTTGAACGCCACTGGCACGGCGGCAACTTCTCCGCGCACCTCCTGCAAGAGCTGCAAGAGATCGTCCTGCGCAAAGAATCCTTCGTTGCTGAATGAGATGAGCAAGTGCGTCGCGCGAACGTCACGAATCAACTGCGAGAAAGCGGCCCACGCGCGCGGCTTGGCGTTGAACTCGCTTTTCACGATGCGACAATCTTCGCGTTTCCGCGCAACGCCATACGCCGGCGGTGCATCGTTGCGTACGATGGTCTCCCACACGTGGTAGTTCGAGAAATAGCTATGCTGGTTGTACGGCGGATCGATGTACGCGATGTCCACCGGATCCATCGTGCGCGCGAAGTCGTTGGCATCCGCGCGCGCGACAGTGCCGGTGCCGGAAATGAGCACCGGAACTCGCAGCGCCAACGCGTTGTGCGAACGCGGCGCCCACCCCTTGAGATAGGCCATCTGAATCCCAGTGGTTGAGTCCACGCGATCCGCCGCTTCAAGGAGCGAGGTCAACAGAATCGCGTGCTCCATTGGGTCGCGCGCCAGCGCATCAATCGCGGCGCGAATCGCGTCAATGCGCCGCCCGTTTACTGGCTGGAAATAGCGCGCCTCCTCACAGAAGGTCCGCGTCACATAGCCATCGACACCTGGCAGCGCATTCAACTGTTCCACCAGGTAGGCGAGGCGCGCCATGTCAGCCGTTGCGCCGTCGCACGCGATATACGTGGTGGCCAGCACCTCGGAATAGCTCGCGAGATCGTTGGCGGTCACCGCAAATCCCGCTCCCTTCAGCGCCTGCGCGACTCGCGTCGTACCGGTGAACAGATCCACAACGGTTCGCGCACCGGTTGCGGCTCGTACCGCGTTCGCGAGTGCCACAATCCGTGGCATAAGCGTGCGCTTCGAGCCGATGTACTTAATCACGTCGCGATCGTGGCGCGTTCGCGCGGTGCTTCGGGAAGCACGACATCCGGAAACTGGCTACGAAAGATCATGCGTGGCACTCGGCTGGAGTGTAGGGCGAGACTCGCAACCTATCCGACCCGGTTCGCGGGCGCGAGCGGTCCCCCTATTTTTTCTCCTCCAACCGTTCGGCGGCAGATGCGCTCGCCGCGAGCGGCCGTGCGGGCGCGTTCGCCAGCACTTGCGTCACAAAGCGTTGCCCTTCGCCCACGCGTTCCACCTCGATCGCCACGCGTTCTATGGCTTGCTCCATTCGGTGGAGCCGTTCGTCGAGCTCAGCGGACATTTCGTGCGGCGCTGGCGCGGAGATTTTGTTTTGCATCCGCCGAGCGATGGCGAGGGACACGGGTAGAACGACCGCGGTCACCATGGCGAGGGCCATCATTGCTACTACAGCTTCGTTTATGGGCATATCCTGTTCTCCTCGCGATGTGGGAACCCCTCACTGCGGTGCGACCTCCCACCCCAGCTGGTACCGAGCTGCAGTCTCCCTACGGCCGGCGACAGGGCCAAGATTCATCAATAGCCACCCCGGCCGCGTGAACCGAGTGCCGACCGGGTGCCGACCGGGTGCCGACCGGGTGCCGACCATAGTTCCCCCCGCCCTCTCCCCGAACTGGGGTCCGAGAGCGAAGTTTAAGCTGGACCTCTCAACGGATGCCCCGAATGCCCCGACACGCTCGCCCCGCCCTCCGACTCGGCGTCTCCACCTGCGCCGCCCTTGCCCTCGTACTCGGCGCCTGGCGCGTCGGCGACTCGGCACCCTCTGGCTCCCCAGCGCTCAGCACGGTGGACTCCACCGTACTGAAGACATTCCGTTGGCGCAGCATCGGCCCCGACCGCGGCGGCCGATCGATTGCCGCGAGCGGCGTCAAGGGACGCGCCAAGGAAGCCTACTTCGGCGCCGTCGGCGGCGGTCTCTGGAAGACCACCGATGGCGGTGAAAACTGGGCCCCCGTGACCGACGGCCAGATCAAGAGCTCGTCGGTTGGCGCCGTGGCGGTGAGCGAGTCGAACCCGGATATCGTCTACATCGGTACGGGCGAGACCTGCATCCGCGGCAACATCATGGCCGGCGACGGCGTCTATAAGAGCGCCGACGCCGGCAAGACCTGGACGCACATCGGCTTTGAGAAGTCGGAGAATATCTCCAAGATCCGCATCCACCCGACCAACCCCGACATCATCTTTGTCGCCGCCTTCGGCAAGCACTCGGCGCCGAACGAGGACCGTGGTGTCTACAAGAGCATCGACGGTGGCAAGTCGTGGAAGAAGGTGCTGTATCGCGACGACAAGACCGCCGCGATCGACATCAGCATCGACCGCAACAACCCGAACATCATGTACGCCGCCATGTGGGAGGCGTACCGCAAAGAATTCACGATGTCGAGTGGTGGCCCCGGCAGCGGACTCTTCAAGAGCATCGATGGCGGTGAGAGCTGGACCGAGATCACCCGCAACCCCGGCATGCCCAAGGGGCTGATCGGGCGTATCGGCGTGAGCGTGAGCGGCGCGAACTCCAAGCGCGTGTATGCGCTCGTGGAGAATGAAGACGGCGGGCTCTTGAGCTCTGACGACGCAGGCGCCACGTGGAAGCTGATCTCCACCGATCGCAATGTTCGCCAGCGCGCGTTCTACTACACGCACGTGTTTGCGGATCCGAAGGACGAGAACACGGTGTACATGCTCAACACGAGCGCGTACCGCTCGACCGACGGCGGCAAGACGATGGTGAGCATCGGCAACGGCACCCACGGCGATCACCATGATCTCTGGATTGATCCGGACGACACCAAGCATCTCGTGAACGGCAATGATGGCGGCGGCGCCGTCTCGATGAACACCGGCGCGTCATTTAGCGCCCAGACGTTCCCGACTGAACAGTTCTATCACATCGCGGCGACGGCGCACTTGCCGTACCATGTGTGCGGGTCGCAGCAGGACAACACGACGCTCTGCGTACCGTTCAACTGGAACTACACGCAGGGCGGCGGACGCGGTGGACGTGGCGGCGGCGGTGGTGGACGCGGTGCAGCACCGACGGCGGCGCCGTCGTATCAGGCGGGCGGCGGTGAGCCTGGCTATATCGCACCCGACCCGCTCGATCCGGACGTGTTCTACTCCGGCACCAACAACGGCGGCTATCTCGACAAGTTTAACCGTCGCAACGAGCAGCACCGTGAAGTGAACCCGTACCCCTGGTTCTACTCGGGCGAGCCCAGCTCTGAGATCAAAGAACGCTGGCAGTGGACCTACCCGATCGTCTTCTCGAAGCTCGACCCGAAGTTGCTCTTCGTGTCGTCGCAGCGCCTCTGGAAGACGCGTGACGGTGGGCAGAACTGGACGGCGATCAGCGGCGACCTCACGCGCCATGACCCCAACACCATGGGGACCTCGGGCGGTCCGATCACGGGCGACATGAACGGCCCCGAAGTCTACGGCGTGATTTTCTCTGTTGGACCGAGCAAGAAGGATATCAATGTCATCTGGACCGGCTCGGACGACGGGCTCGTGCATGTGACCAAGGACGGCGGCAAGACGTGGACGAACGTCACGCCAAAGGGAATGCCGGATTTCGGACGTGTCTCGCAGATTGACGCCTCGGCGTTCGATGCTGGCGTCGCGTACATCTCCGTGCGTCGCCCGCTCATGGATGACAAGACGCCGTATTTGTTCAAGACGGCCGACTACGGCAAGACCTGGACGAAAATCATCAACGGCATCCGCGCTGACGACTGGATGCACGCGATCCGCGAAGATCCCACGCGCAAGGGGCTGTTGTACGCGGCCTCGCAGCACGGCGTGTACATCTCGTACGATGACGGCGCGAAGTGGGAATCGCTCTCGCTCAATCTCCCCGACGTGCCGGTCAGCGATTTGATTGTGCAGGACAACGAGCTCGCGATCGCAACGCATGGACGTGGCTTCTACATCCTCGACAACATCGGTCCGCTCCGTCAGACGGGCGCTGCAGTCGATGCCGCCGATGCCTGGATTTATGAACCGGCTGCCGCGTATCGCACTGGCCCGGGCGCGACCTTCACCTATTTGCTCAAGAAGGCCGCCAAGCAGGTCACGATCGACGTGCTCGACAGCGCGGGCAAGCTCGTGAAGTCGTTCGGTCCGGATACTGCACCGCCGGCTCCGGCCGGTCGTGGCGGTGGACGCGGCGCTGTGCCAACGCCAGCTCCTGCGACCACCGTTGGCATGAATCGCTTGAACTGGGACATGCGCTACGAGGGGGTCACCTCATTCCCAGGGATGATTCTCTGGGGTGCCAGCACGCAGGGACCTGTCGCGCCGCCAGGCACGTATCAGGTGCGCCTGACGGTCGATGGAAAATCGCAGACGCAGAAGTTCAAGGTCAAGCGCAACCCGATGATCACCGATGTGAGCGACGCCGATCTCCGCGCGCAGTTTGCGCTGGCGATCAAGGCTCGCGATCGTGCGAGCGAGGCCAACCAAGCGGTGATCGATCTGCGCAACGTGAAGGCGCAGGTTGCCGACCGTCTCAAGAAGGCGCAGGACGCGAAGCTCAAGGAGACGGGCGACAAGCTGAGCGTCAACAGCGCCGATGTCGAAGACGACATCTACCAGGTGAAGAACCAGGCGGGCCAAGATCCGCTCAACTTCCCGATCCGCATCAATAACCGATTGGCGAATCTCCTGCGCATGGTCACGGCGGGCGAAGGACGCCCGACGAACAACCTGCCGGCGCTTTACGACGAATACGTCAAGCTCCTCAAGGTACAGACGGACCGGAAGGACAAGGTCTTCAGCATCGACCTCAAGGCGTTCAACGCGGAGCTGAAGCGACTCGGAATGATCCCGGTCGATCCGAAGTGCGCGAAGGCCGACGGGTGCAGTTTCGTACCGTGATCGAGCGGTAGCTGTGCGCTGATTGCACGAGTAGCAGATTGTAAACCGGCGACGTGGTAACCACGTCGCCGGTTTGCGTATCTCGCTTTTTGCGTCGCGAAGAACAGGCGTGGGGCGACCCTTGCCCTCGCGCCGCGTTACGAACATCTTAGAACTAAGATGAAATCCCCCCAGCCGTCGCCTGCTCCCGCCCGAACCGATCACGACCTCCCGACCGCCACAGCGCTCAAGCTCTGGGTTGTCCTGAGCCGTGCGCAGTGGGCGGTGCAACAAGTGTCGATCAACGACATCGAGAGCCACGGACTCAGCCCCGCCGAGTTCGCGATTATCGAAGTGCTCTTCCATAAGGGACCGCTGCTCCTGGGCGAAGTGCAGCGAAAGGTGCTCGTGTCGAGTGGTGGCATCACCTTCCTCGTGGACAAGCTCGCGAAGCGCGGGCTGGTCGAGCGCCGCGAGTGCCCGAGCGACCGGCGGGCCCGCTATGCCGCGCTCACCCCAGAGGGTGAAGCGCTCATGCATGAGATCTTCCCGGCGCATGCCGCCGCGATCCGCGACGCCCTGGCCGGACTTCCCGTCGACGAACAAAAAACCCTGATCTCAGCGCTCAAGGCGCTCGGGAAAGAGGCCGAGCGGGTCGCCTCGGAGACCCCGCGCTGCAAGAAAGCCGTGGCCGAACTGAACAACTCCGCTTCGTAATCCTTGGGGCAATCAGCGCGCGGCCCCTTTTCCCTCTGGAAATGCCTATGCACCGCTCTTTCGCCTGCCGCGCCGCCGTCGCCCTCGCCCTCCTCGCGACCGCCACCACCCTCGCCGCGCAGCAGTTCCCCACCAACGCCACCCACGGCAAGCGCCCCACGCGCCTGGTGATCCGCAACGCCACCATCATTGATGGCAACGGCACCCCAGCGCGCGGCCCAGTCGACATCGTGGTCGAAGGGAACACGATCACCGATATCGTTGCGCTCGATCCGGTGGCCACCGGACGCGGGCAGTCACGACGGCCAGCCGGCGACGTGAACATCGACGCCACGGGCAAGTACGTCCTCCCAGGCCTGATCAACGCACACGCGCATCTCCAGAGCCAACGCTCGGGCCACTCGCTCGACGGCTATGAGTACAATCTCAAACTGTGGTTGGCCAACGGTATCACCTCGGTGCGCGAAGTGGGCTCCGAGAGTGACACCGGAATCGTCAACATCCGCGATCGCTCCGCCAAAGGCGACATCGTCGCACCGCGCATTTTCGCCTACCCGATGCTTATGGGCGGCGGTGCCCGCATCAAAACGCCAGCCGATGCCCGCGCCCGCGTGCAGTACCTCAAGAAGATCGGCGTCGACGGCATCAAGATCACCGGCATCGAACGCGACTTGATGGCGGCGATGGAAGATGAAGCGAAGAAGCTCGGCCTCCCAATCGCGCACCATGTTGGCGTCGAAGAAACCAACGCCTGGGACGACATCGAGTTCGGCACTCGCTCCATTGAGCACTGGTACGGCATCCCCGACGCCGCGATCCCCGACCTGCGCCAGCACTTCCCGAGCAACTACAACTACGCCAACGAAACGGATCGCTTCCGCTGGGCGGGCCGTCTCTGGCGCGAGGCCGACCCGAAGCTGCTCGACAGTGTCCTCACCATGATGGTGAAGAAGAATGTCGCCTGGGTCCCCACGATGGACATCTACGAGGCGAGCCGCGACCTGCAGCGCGCACAAACGCAGCCCTGGTTCTCCGAATACCTGCACCCGTCGCTCGCCTGGTACTTCAAGCCAGATCCGGCGAACCACGGCTCCTACTTCATCGGCTGGAGCTCCACCGACGAAGTCTACTGGAAGGAAAATTATCGCCTCTGGATGTCGGCCCTCCGCGACTTCGAACGCAAAGGCGGCACGATCGGTTGCGGTGACGATGCGGGCTTTATCTACCAGCTCTACGGCTACGGCCTGATCCGAGAAATGGAACTCCACGCCGAAGCCGGCTTCAACCCGATCAAAATCATTCAGCACTGCACCGGCAACAACGCAAAAATCCTGGGCCACGAAGACAAACTCGGCCGCGTGCGCGCCGGCTGGCTCGCCGACCTGATCGTGGTGGACGGCAACCCGCTCGAAGACCTCAAGGTCCTCTACGCGGGTGGCACGACGGGACTCAAAGACGGTAAGGAAATCCGCACCCACGGCTCCGAGTGGGTCATCAAGGACGGCATCCCTTACAACGGCCCGCAGCTCCTGCGCGAAGTGAAGGCAATCGTCGATAAAGCCAAGGCTACCGGAGCGAAGTAAGTGAGCGCCTCAGCGCTGCTCACAGGCGAAGCCATCCTCTCGAAGGACTGGGGGGGGGCATCTTCCACACCCACACATGCTGGAGTTGCCCATGTTCGTCCGTTCGCTGTTACTCCTTTGCATGGCCACCGCCTCGGCGGGCGCGCAGGTGACGTTGCCCACTCAGGGTGGTCAGGCAGCGTTCGCGGCGATCCAGGAGATTGTGCGGATCTTGGATGCGGACCCGAAGACGGACTGGTCGCGTGTGAACCTCGAGGGGCTGCGCCGGCATTTGCAGGACATGGACGAGGTGACCATGCGTGCCGCGGTGTTGCAGCGGTCTGTCGCCGGTGGATTTCAAGCCGACGTGACCGGGGTTGGCGCGACGGTGGGTGCAATCCAGCGGATGGTGGTGAATCACGCGAAGATGATGGATGGGGTGGACGGATATCTTGTGCGTGCGGACTCGATTGCCGGTGGGGTGCGGGTGACCGTGCGTACGGCGGCAGCCGGTGATGTGAAGGCCGAGGCGCGGGTGCGAGGACTGGGGGTGATCGGGTTCCTGACGGAGGGGACGCATCATGTGCGGCACCATCTGACGATCGCGCGTGGGGAAGCGGGGGCGCACGGGCACTGAATGCGATTGAGTTCGAATCGGGCATCGAGTGGCTCCCTTTCGCGGCATTCGAGCTCACGGCAATGTATACCGTTTCCGATCGCCTGACCGAGGACTTCGGACATAAGGGGAATCGTCAGAAGGGCAGTTTCGTTAGATTGCAGGCACAGTTCAACTATTGATCCGCACCACGACCCTGGAGCCCCGCATGGACAGCAATCTGATTTCTAATTCTGCCAGTGGCGTTGGTGCGCACGCGCTGTACTTCGGCGTCGCCATCGTCGCGGTGGTGCTTTTCGTGGCTATCTATGTCATGGTCACTCCCTACCGTGAGTTCGCGCTGATCCGCGACGGCAATACGGCCGCTGCGATCTCCTTGGGCGGCGCGATCCTCGGCTACACGATTCCGCTGGCGAAGGCAGTGGCGCAGAGCGAGGGATTGGGGGACATGCTGTTGTGGAGTGGAGTGGCGCTACTGGCGCAGCTCGTCGCCTACGGCGTGACACGGCTCGTCCTGAGCCGGTTGGCGTCTGATGTCGCAGAAGGGAAGACGGCACCCGCGGTCTTCCTGGCATCGGTTTCCCTCGCCATCGGGTTGCTGAACGCGGCGGCAATGACGGTGTAAATGGCGCTCCGCTGGTCATCGGCCAGCGGTGTGTCACCCGTCCGAGCGATGGTCTGCGGTCGCCGGCCCCGGTATTCCTCCGAGTGCGGCCTCGCGTGCACGGCGTCTTCGACGCCGGCTGCCGAGTCGAGAGCATCATCGGGGGCATGCCGGTCGTGACCACCCACTTCAGCGTGAAGGACCGACTCCCGCAGCGCGGGCGGGCGCGGGCGCGTCGGCCATGAGGTCGATGCACGCGGACATGGGGAGCAGGCGTTCCACATCGACGTGGGAGACAATGCGCCTGCGGGCGTCAGTCATGGGGCAAACATTACCGTGTGGCGTTCTCGTCCGCAAACGCGGCGTACGCTTCACCGCTGCTCGATGGATCGGCCGGACATCATAGCGACTGCCCAGCATCGACCCGTACATTACAAGCCGTTGGAGCGATGTCACCGTTGGGGCACGCCGCCACTTCACGTTCTCAATACAAGGTACTCAATGACCCCGTCTCAGACTCCCGCGCCGCGCTCGGGCAGCTCCCTTCCCGGGCTTGGGCTCCTCGGCCTCGGACTCTTCGCGAACTTCTTCGACACACTGGGCATCGGGTCGTTTGCCACCACGACGAGCGTGCTCAAGCTCGGCAAGATGACCGAGGACGAGAAGATTCCCGGCACACTCAATGTCGGGCACTTGATTCCGACATTGCTCGAGGCTGGGCTCTTTCTGAGCGTGATTCAGGTGGAGATGCCCACGCTGCTTTCGATGATCGTCGCGGGAGGGCTCGGCGCCTGGTTCGGGGCGGGCCTCGTGGTGCGCTGGCCTCGCCGCACCGTACAACGCGCGATGGCACTGGCGTTGCTCTTCACCGCCGCCGTCATCACGCTGCGGCAGATCGGGATCTTTCCGCAGGGTGGAAACGCTGCCGGACTCGCCGGCATGGCGCTCATCGCTGCCGTGCTCGCCAACGCACTGATTGGTGCGCTCATGTCGCTCGGCATCGGTAACTACGCGCCGTGCATGGCGGTCATCTACTCGCTGGGGGTGAGCCCACGCGTGGCGTTTCCTATCATGGCCGGCTCGGCCGCCATCATGATGCCGGTTGCCGCACTTCGATTCTGGAAGTCGGGGCGTTTCGATCGTCGCATATCGCTCGGCCTGGCGGTGGGCGGCATTCCCGGCGTCCTCATCGCCGTCTACATCGTGAAGGAACTTCCCGTGCAATACCTCCTCTGGATGGTGGTCGGCGTGCTGGTGTACACATCGGCGACACTGTGGTCCTCATCGAAGGCTGATGCGCCGGTGGCCGCATGAAGATCACCGGCATCCGCATGTTCCAGATTGACCTCCCGCTGCACGAGGGGAGTTACAAGTGGTCGGGCGGCAACTCGGTTTCGGTGTTCGATGCGACCGTCGTCGGTGTCGACACCGACGACGGCATCACGGGGTGGGGCGAGGTGTGCCCGCTCGGGCCGGCCTATCTTCCCGCGTACGCCCGCGGCGCCCGCGCAGGCATCGCCGAGTTGGCACCGCAGTTGATCGGCGCCGATCCACTCGCGCTCGGGTTGCTCAACGAACGGATGGACAGCGCGATGCGCGGCCATCCCTACGTGAAGTCGGCCATCGACATGGCCTGCTGGGACCTGCTCGGCAAGGCGAGCGGACTGCCCGTCGCCACGCTCATGGGCGGCCACGTCGGTGATGACTTTGCGCTGTACCGTGCCATCTCGCAGGAGTCGCCCGAAGCGATGGCCGCGCGTATCGCCCATTACCGCGGCGAGGGATATACGAAGTTCCAGCTCAAGGTCGGCGGCAATCCCGACACCGACATCCAGCGCATCCACGCCGCAGCAGAAACGCTGCAGGCCGGCGACGTGCTGATTGCCGACGCCAACACCGGGTGGACGCAGCACGCCGCCATGCGCGTGGCCGACGCCGTACGCGACGTCAATGTGTACATCGAGCAGCCCTGCATGACGTACGAGCAGTGCCTTTCCGTGCGCCGGCACACGAACCGGCCGTTCATTCTCGACGAGGTCGTGGATGGCATCGACATGCTCGTGCGTGCGGTGTCTGATCAGGCGATGGACGTCATCAACCTCAAGATTTCAAAGGTCGGCGGACTCACCAAGGCGCGGCAGATCCGCGACCTCTGCGTGTCGCTGGGCATCGCGATGACCATTGAAGACACGTGGGGCGGCGACATCATTACGGCGGCGATCGCGCATCTGGCACATAGTACGCCGGATCGGTTCCTCTTTTCGGCGACGGATTTCAACTCGTACGGGACGGTGGCATTCGCCGAGGGCGCCCCGCAGCGCAAGCACGGGCGGCTGGCGGCGTCGCGTGAGCCGGGGCTCGGCGTGCGGCCGATGATGGACGTGCTCGGCAAGCCGCTGCAGGTGTGGAGCTAATGCTCGGCATTCTCAGCGCGTTCTTCCTTCTCATTGCGGCGGGCACCCCGCGTCCGGCCGACACGTATCCACGCCAGCCGGTCGACGTCGAGCACTATCGTTTCGCGCTGACTCTCTCAGACAGCACCGATCGCATCGTCGGCGAGGCCACCGTGCGCATGCGGCTGCTCGCCGCTGACATTCGGTCGGTGACGCTCGACCTTGCCGACGCGAGTGCCGCCAAGACAGGTCGAGGCATGCGGGTAAGCGCGGTAACGCGCGGCGGCGCGGCGCTCGTCTTTTCGCACAGCGCGGACCGGCTCGCCATTACGCTCGATCATCCGTCCACCGCTGGCGAGGTCATCGAACTCGTGGTGCGCTATGCAGGCATCGCCGCGGACGGGCTGCAGATCAAGCCGAACAAGTACGGCGACCGGACGTTCTACTCGGATGACTGGCCCAACAAGGCGCATCAGTGGCTACCCACCATTGACCACATTGCGGACAAGGCAACGATGGAGATGGATGTGGTGGCGCCCGCGCACTATCAGGTGATTTCGAACGGGCGTCGTGTGGAGCAGACGGATTTGCCGGGCGGCACGCGTCGCACGGTGTGGCGTGAGTCGGTGCCCATCGCCCCGTGGCTCTACGTGTTAGGCGTCGCCCGATTCGCCGTGCAAACGGTCGGAGACTACGCGGGAGCCCCGATTGAGACGTGGGTATACGCGCAGGATCGCGATGCCGGTTTCTTCGACTTTGCCGTGCCGTCCCGCGACGTTTTGGCGTTCTATAGTGAGCGCATTGGGCCGTTCGCATATGAGAAACTCGCCAACGTCCAATCCAATGTTGGCGGCGGCGGTATGGAGGCAGCGTCCGCCATCATGTACGGCGCCAACAGTGTCACCGGCACGCGCACCGTGCGGTGGCGCAACGTGGTGATTCACGAGATTGCGCATCAGTGGTTTGGCAACGCGGTGACCGAGAGCGATTGGAACGACGTCTGGCTGAGCGAGGGTTTCGCGACGTACTTCACGCTGCTCTTCATTGAACACGCCTATGGCCGAGAGGAGTTTGCGTCGGGGCTCCGCGACTCGCGAAAGACGGTGCTCGATTTCTACGCCAAGACACCGGACTACCGCGTGGTGCACGAGAACCTGGCGGATATGGCGCAGGTGAGCAACGGGATGACGTACCAGAAAGGCAGCTGGGTGCTGCACATGCTGCGTCAGCGCATGGGGGACGATCGGTTCTGGGCGGGCATTCGCGACTACTACGCACGATACCGTAACGCGAACGCCTCGACGAACGACTTCAGGCTCGCGATGGAACGCGCGTCGGGTCTGGAGCTGTCCGCGTTCTTCAAACAGTGGCTGTATCGTGGCGGCATTCCGCGCATCGAGGGCACGTGGCAGTGGGACGCGACCGCCAAGCAGGTGGTGGTGGAACTCACACAGACGCAGCCCGGCGAGCCATTCGTACTGCCGGTGGACGTTGGCATCACGCTCACCGACGGCAAGGTGCGCGTGGAGCGAGCCGACCTCGCGGGGCATGCGGCGCGGTTCAGCTTCGCGTGCGAGCAGGAGCCATCGAGCGTTGCACTCGACCCGAATGTGCGATTGCTGTTCGAAGGGCGGCTGGCGCGCCGACCGTAGCGTGGTGCTGTCCAGCTCTCGGCGCGTTACGATTTCGTCGCCGGAACACGCTAGGTCGACTGGCGCGGCGTGAGGCGCTCGGCCAAATCAGGGAAGAGGATCTGCGGCAGTGACAGCCGCGACCTGGATGCGCCGGCGAAACCGGTTGCCCGCTCAAAGCGCTCAATCGTCGTCAGGGCCGTCGCCATCGACTCCTTGCGCGTCGCCTCGAACTCGACGCAGCGGACGGCACGCGACGAGGTCGAGGCCTCGTAGTACACGACTTCGCAGTCGGCAAAGTACCACACCTCTAGGTCCTTGTGCAGCGTGCCGCTCCAGAGGACACCGAGCCGATCCATGAAGGCGTCGACCTGCGCATCCTGGTTGCCCGCGTGCTGTCCGAGATCGAGGTTGACCTCGACCCGAACCTCGGTGTCGGCTTCGAGCGCCTTGATCGTCAGGTGATGGAGCTCGGCATCGTAGCGATGCCGCATCAGGAACCGGCGGGCGCTGCCACCCTCGGTCAGGAAGTAGCGGTCGCGCACGCGAATCACGCCACTCCTGGTCGGACCCAGCGCGTTGACCAGCTGCCGAAAGCGCGGCACATCGAACTGGTCATCGACGATGTACTTGTGCTCGATCTCCTTGAATCGCAACTCGTCTGTCGACACCAGGGCTCCTTTGCCATCGGTGAGGGAACTCACATCCACCGCTTGAACCAGCCGAGCAGCCAGCGCCTGGCCTTCAGCCGCGCGGGCAGGTCGTCGAGAGTCTGCCGAGTCACCAGCCCGTTGTCCGGATGCTGGCCGAGCTCGGCGAAGATGGCCGCTGCGGGCTGCGTCGCACGGACATCGCGGCTGACCAGCATGGCCTCGGCCAGCCGATCGTGGGCCGCGTGCTCGAAGTTGTAACTCCCGAACGCCACCCACTCGTCGTCGATCAGCACGATCTTCGAGTGCTCGCCGCGGCGGTTCTCATAGATGCGCACGCCCGCATCCAACAGGCGATGGTAGTGCGCGGCCGCCGCGATCCAGGCCAGGTCCGTGGCCGGCAACGCGTCGCGATGCGAGTGATGCACCTCGACTCGCACTCCCCGGCGCGCGGCATCGACCAACGCCGTCAGCAGGAGCTCAACTGGCTTGAAATAGAAACTGGTGATCCGGACCGATCGCCGCGCGGCGCGAATCCGATCGGCGAGGCCGTCGGTCACCAGGTTGCGGCCGCGCCAGCCCAGGGGGCCGAACCGCCCCTGTTCGGTGTTCGGGTTGCACAGCCAGTATTCGAGCGCGAGATCCGCGACGCCGGTCGCCGCGACTTCATCCAACTGACGGAGATGTGACTCGTGCACCGAGCCGCCGATGTCGCGGTAGCTTTCGAGCAGCGTCCGCACCACCGGGCCACGCACCGCGACAGCGTACTCGTTCCAGCCATCGAACGACGACCGCGTCAGGTTGCTGCTGGCGAAGATCGCCTCACCCGTTTCCGATACCTGGATTTTGACGTGCTGGCCGCCGCCGAGCCACCGCTGCAGCCATCGCCCAGGTTGGTAGGTCGTCACCACGCCGCCTGCGCGGCGCAGCTCATCCAGCATTGCGGCCAAGGCCGCCTTGTGCTCGCCGGACATCACCAGGCCACCCAGGCGCTGGCCGAATCCGTCGATCAGCAGATTCACCGCCACGCCGCGGCGCTGGGCCGCCACCAGTTCCGTCAGCATCCCGACGCCGTACCAGTCATGCTCGATGTAGAAGGTCGACAGATAGAGGAATGACCGTGCCTCCCTGACCATCGCGAGCCGGCGCTCCCATTCAGCGGCGCGGTTCCAGAGCGGCAAGAACGCAGAAGCGCTGGTCATCGACCGCTACAGCCTGTAGCCACCGGCCACGTCGATGTTGGCGCCGGTCACATAGGCGGCATCGAGCAGATATGCCACCGCCTGGGCAACCTCGTCCAGCGCGCCTGCCCGTCCGAGCGGCACCGTGCGTCCGATTTCATCGGGTGGCGGCAGATCGACAGAGTTGTCGAGCTGACCGGGCGACACCATGTTGACCCGGATGTTGCGCTCCGCGTACGCCGCCGCCAGCGACCGTGTCAGCGCGAGGAGTCCGATCTTGCTGACGAAGTAATCGGCGCCGAGCACGTTGGCGCGAGCGCCCTCAAGGCCGGCCATCCCGATGTTGATGATGTTGCCGCTTGACGGCATCAGCCGAAGCGCATGGAAGCAGCAGTAGTACGCGCCGGAGAGGTTGGCGGCGAGCGTGGCATCCCACACCGCCGGGTCGAGATTGGTGATGTGCTGCGGGTTATAGTTGCCGACATTGTTCACCAGTAGATCGACACGACCTTCCCGCTGTGCGATCTCCGCGAAGACCTCGGCCACCTGGGTCTCGACACCCACATCCACCACTCGGGCCCGGGCCTGCCGGCCACTGGCAATGATCTGCCGCTCCAGCTCGCGCGCAGCGTCCGCAGAATTGCGGTACAGAATCACCAGGTCGTAACCACGCGCGGCGAGCGCCGTGCACAAATGTCGGCCGAGTCGGATGGCGCCGCCGGTGACAACGGCAATCGGGGCGGACCGGGGGTGGCTCACGGCCGGACGCGCTCCACCCGAACGAAGGAGCACGCGGCGGCCGGGACGGCGGCCGGCTTGCGAATCTCGAGCCGAACCCGTCGCACCTGGGGAAACCGGGCGAGCAACATCGCCGCGGTCTCTTCGGCCATGGTCTCGATCAGTTGAAACGCCCTGTGGTGGGCCAGCTCGGTCACTCCCTTGGCCACGCCGTCGTAGTCGAGGGCGTCACCAATCGCATCCGAGGCCGCCGCCGCCGCAAAGTCGTAGTCGAGATCGATGTCGATGATCACGGACTGCCGAGCCTCGCGCTCGTGCTGGTAGATCCCGACGATGCACTCCACCCGGAGGCCCTGAAGGCCTGTAGTTCCGATCATAACGGGGTTCTCCTCCTCTACTCGGGTCGGCGAGCGATCCAGACCTGCTCGCGCGCGGTGTTGTTCGCGAACGGCGTGCGCGCGAAATCTCCGAAGCAAGATTCAATCACGAAGCCGGCTTCCTGGAGCAGGGTCCGTGCCTGCGACGGTTCGAGCCAGCTGAGGCTCAGCCGGCGGTACTGCCGCCGGACCAGCACGCCCTCGGCGTCGAGTGTATCCTCCCACGTCACGACCCTGATCGACTGCGAGGCCTCATCCACTAGGGACGTGACCCACAACAGGGTCTCCGCGCCTGCCGCGGTTCGGTACGCGGCGCGCAGTTGCACACGCCGCATGTGGTCGATGAGGGCCGGCGTCATCAGGAAATCGTCAAAGACGAAACGACCGCCGGGCTGGAGCTGGGAGAAGATGTGGGCGATGGCGCCGCGCTTGTCGTCGAGCGTCGGCAGGTGGCCGAGGCTGTGATAAGGCAAGGCGACGAGTCCGGCGGGCTGGTCGAGCTTGAAGTGCCGGAAGTCGGCGTGTTGCAGCGTCAGCTGCTCAAGGACGCCGGCGTCCGCCGCGCGGCGGCGGCAGCGTTCGAGCATGGCGGCAGACAGATCAATGCCAATGACGGCTCGTCCCCGGGCTGCCGCCGGCACGGCAATGCGGCCATCGCCGACGCCAAGCTCCACGACCGGACCGGCCGCTTGCAGGTACGCGTCCACGTAGAACGCCAGGTTGGCGCGCGTGGAGGCGGCGGTATCGGTCCACACCGCGTAGATGTCGGCAAAACTGTCGTACTCGCTTGTCGGGAGCATCGGGCTAACCGAGCTTGACGATCGTGGCGGCCTCACGGGCACCAACCGCGGCCACCGCCAGTACTTTGCGGTTCCACGAGTCTCGGCGCGCGCTGCCGGCAAGGGCGAGATACGGTTGCAGTGGTCATGTACCACCGATCTTAGCGCACGTCGCTTCCGCGCTTTTTTGTGCAAAACGACCTATTCCACGGTTGAATGACACAAGACTCTGTCGGGATAGGAAATTCAATCGGGGTGGGTCGGCGAACCTTGGAACGTACCGCGCGATCGTCGTCCGCGCTAGCGCAGCAGAACGGGCGGCGGCGTGCCGGCTGACTCGAGCGCGCGCCTCGTGTTGGAGCGCCCGCTGCAGAAGCTGGCGTTAGGCCGACGCCGCGCACATGCATGGCTACGCAGCTAAGTGCTGGTAGTTACGTTCTCGTGATCGAACGCGCCTTGCGAGCGAGTCGCCCCATGCAAGACCGGATCGGTTTGGCGGCGACATCCTGATCAAGCGGAGGGAAGAAAACGATGAACAACACACTGCTAGGATTCGGAATCGTATTTCTTGTCGGCGCGGTGCTGATGGTGTTTGGCTTGACGCCGACCGAGCTTACCGTGTCGGATTTGTCAGTCTTGGTCTTCTTCTTTCCGGGGGTCGTTGCGCTTGTCGCGCATCTGGAGATCGCAAGACTTAGGAAGCAGGCTGGAAAACCCTGACAAGGTTGAAGCCATCCTCGTCCCGAACTCCGCGTTCCATCAGGCGTGGGCTGTGCTGACCGGTGGGCGAACACCAATCGCTGTCCCGGACCGAGTGTCGGTATCTCTGCTTACACGGACGCAACCGTTGGCGCGCCCGCGGCATAACCAGCGCTTGCTGCCGACGAGCCTGGTCGCGGGGCGTCGGGGGGGGCCGTCCTCACGCGAAGGTCGTGGTGTCTCGCGCGGCGTGCAGCGCCTCGCCATACTTCCATAACCCCGATTGCATGTCCTATCCCGGGAGCGCATTGACGTTTAGAGGTGCGGGTGCCGCTGCGACGCCGCTGACCTAGGGAATCTCGATGACCGACGAAATTGCGTTCAAGTCTGATGCTGCTCTCCTGGATCTGACCTTTGCACGGGCAGCACTCAGTCAGCACTGGGGTATCGATGCCCAGCTCACAGTGCTGCCGGGCGAGTACGACCAGAATTTCATGGTCGCCGTAGCGGGCGTGCGCACCCATGTACTGAAGATCATGCGCCCGGATTGCACCGAGACTTTCGTCGACTTGCAGTGCCGCGTATTGCGACATGTCGCAAAAATTGATCCTGCGGTGCCAGTGCCTGGAGTGGTCGCGAGTCGAGAAGGCGCTGACTACGTGCGCCTCGTCGCCCCAGATGGGGCTGTTCGTTTGGTCTGGCTGATTACCGTATTGCCAGGGCATGTCTATGCGCGCGAGCGACCCAAGACCGTGACGCTCGCGCAAGCGGTGGGTGTGGCGCATGGTCGGTTGGGTCTGGCGTTGGCTGATTTCACGCACGTCGCCTTAGCGCGCCCGACCAAGTGGGATCTGGAAGTGGCAGACTGGATCTGCGCACATCCCGATGCGATTCCGGAACCGTCACGGCGCCAGTTGGTGGATGCCATCGCGGCGCGCTTCGTCGATGACCTCAAGGAACGCCTGGCGGCTTTGCCGCATGCGGCAATCCACAACGATCTGAACGATCACAACTTTCTGGTCGAGGCGACTGGCGATTCGGTCCGGGTTTCCGGGCTACTCGACTTTGGTGACCTCATCTCGGGTGCGCGTGTCGCGGACTTGGCTATCGCGGCGGCGTATATCGTTTTGGATCAGCCGCGACCGCTCGAGACGCTGGAGACGCTCGAGACGCTGGAGACGCTGGCCGCGTATGTCGCCGGAGTGCATGCAGTGGCCCCGCTCAGTGAGGAAGAACTGGCGCTACTCTGGCCACTGCTGCTCACACGGCTTGCCGTTAGCGTCACCAATAGTGGGCTGGGTAAACTGGCACGGCCGGAGGATCCGTACGTCGTCGTGTCTGAACGCAGTGCGTGGGCGTTTCTCGAGGCGATGGGGGCTTACCCAGAGGACTACGTGCACGCGCGCCTGCGTCTCGCCTGTGGACTTGCGGCGCACCCGTCGGGGGAGGCTGTTGCTGCGCATATCGCCGCGGTACCGGCAGCGGCGGTCTTGGCGGTCCGTTTGGTGGAGGCGCCCGTACTGGACCTGTCGATTGGCGGCGCCGGTTCTCCGGATGACCCACAGCGCTTCGATATAGCGGCATTGGAGCGTCACATTGACACTGTGGCGCGCGACGGTGTCGCGCTGGGTCGCTATGCGGAACCGCGCCTGATCTATACCGCACCCGCCTTCGTCACCGAGACGTGCACCGGTCGCGAGCGGCGCACCGTGCACCTTGGGCTGGACGTGTTCGTCCCTGCGGGCAGCGTGGTCTGTGCGCCATACGACGGCACCATTTTTGATATCGCCATTCGATCGGATGATCTCGACTATGGCGGCGTGATCGTGCTTGAGCACCGGACCGCTGGTGACGTACCGTTTTACACGCTGTATGGACACCTTGCGCACACCGTAGGCTTGCATCAACAGCTCGGCAGTCGCGTGGCGGCAGGCGACCCCATCGGTAATGTCGGTGCGGCCGATGAGAACGGTGGCTGGCCGCCCCATCTGCACCTGCAGTTGGGTTTGACGACCCTGGACCGGGGGAGTGATTGGCCGGGAGTGGCCGCGCCGGATGAGTTGGCGACTTGGCTTGCGCTGTACCCAAATCCAGCAGCGTTGCTCGGCGTTGATGCGCAGCACGTGGATGGGCGGCCTGTGGCTGAATCGGCACGGATCGATCGGCGTCGACACCGTTTTAGCCGCAACCTCAAGACGTCCTACCAGCAACCGATCACTGCCGTGCGAGGGATTCGCCATCACTTGTACGATGTATGGGGCCGAGAGTACATCGATGCGTATAACAATGTCCCACAGGTCGGGCATTGTCATCCGCGTATTTTGCGCCGCATGGCCGAACAGGCGCGGCTGTTGCAGACCAACACCCGTTACCTGCAGGACGTGCATTTAGCCTACGGCGATGCCCTTGCCGCGCATTTTCCGGCGCCATTAGAAGTGTGTTTCTTTGTCAACTCTGGCTCCGAGGCGAATGAACTGGCGATTCGCTTGGCGCGCGCTTATACCGGCGTGCGCGATACCGTGGTGCTTGAGGAGGGGTACCACGGCAATACCAATACAGCGGTCGCATTGAGTCATTACAAATTTGCCGGACGTGGCGGCACGGGTCAGGAGTCTTGGGTCCATGTTGCGCCGCTGCCGGATCCTTATCGCGGCCGATATCGCGGGCCGAACTCGGGTGCGGACTACGCCGCACAGGTCGGCGTCATCCTCGACCATCTTGCAGCTGCCGGGCGACGACCGGCCGCATTTATTGCAGAGACCTTGCCCTCGGTGGGTGGGCAGATCGTGCCGCCGAGTGGTTATCTGGCCGACGTCTATGCCCGTATCCGCGCGGCGGGGGGGCTGTGTATAGCCGATGAGGTGCAGACGGGCTTTGGTCGACTCGGGGACTGGTTCTTCGGCTTTGAAGGGCAGGGCGTGGTACCCGATATTGTGGTGCTGGGCAAGCCGATGGGTAATGGACATCCGATCGGTGCGGTGGTCACCACGCGTGCGATTGCCGATGCATTTGCCAATGGGATGGAATTTTTCAGCACCTTCGGAGGCTCATCGGTCGCCTGCGCCGTGGGTAGCGAAGTGCTCTCCATCGTCGCCGACGAAGGGCTGATGGCCCATGCCAAGCGCACGGGCGACCAACTCCTGCATGGATTGCGATCGCTCGCGCAGACCTATCCGTTGATCGGGGATGTGCGCGGTCATGGGCTTTTTCTCGGCGTCGAATTCGTCAATGACCGCGACGCGCGCCATCCTGCGACCGTGCAGACGGCGTATCTGGTCGAACGGCTACGCGAGCAGCGCATCCTCGTGGGGACTGAGGGTCATGACAACAACATCATCAAAGTGCGCCCGCCGCTGACTTTTGACGCTACCGCGGTTGACCGTATTCTGGCAGCGCTGTCGACTGCACTGGCAGAGCGGCCTGCGCAACCCACAGGCATTTGAGCTAGACCGCCGCATGCGCCCTCGCAGCTGATACGCAGGTCGTGAGGCTTTCAGTAAAACCAAACATCAATCATTCACAGGGAACTATGCATTCATCGTTACAACTCAATCACTTTTTCGTAAAAGAACACGTCGGGCTGTTCAAAGCATCAAACAACTACGACATCTTCGATCCGACCACACAACAGAAAATACTTGAGTGCAGAGAGCCCAACCTCGGCATCTTTGCGAAGCTGTTTCGCTTCACCGATTACAAGCGCATGACGCCCTTCAACATCGAAATTCGAACCCCAGAAGGCGCAAAGGTTCTTTCCATGAAGCGGGGCATTTCGCTCTTCGTCTCGAACGTTGACGTTCTGGACGAGAACGACAGAGTCGTCGGTCATTTCAAGCAAAAGTTTTTCTCGATTGGGGGCAAGTTTGACGTCCTCGATTCAGAAGACAACCCCGTCTGTACGCTACAGGGAAAGTGGACAAGCTGGGACTTTCGCTTTTTGCAAGACAACACTGAACTCGCCAGTGTCTCCAAAAAGTGGGCAGGCCTCGGAAAAGAGCTGTTCACCACCGCCGATAACTACATGCTGTCAATCAACAGCACCGTTGGCGCTTCAGACGGTAGTCGAATGCTCATCGTTGCCGCAGTAATGTGCATTGACATGGTGCTGAAAGAGTAACGCAGTCGCCAAACGCCTGTACACGCTGTAGGGCCAGCCGCGACTCAGGACGCCAGCGCGCGCTCGATCGCCGCACGCAATGACGTGTCATTGGGCGCAATCGGTCCCGTTTTTCTCCACACCAGAATCCCCTGCTTGTCGATAAGAAAGGTGGCCGGTACGCCGAGCGTGAGGAACAACGACGAGATCCGCTCGTCGGGATCGCGCCAGATGGGGAACGTCATCTGAAATTCGCGCATGAACCCGCGAATGGCGTCGTCGGTACCGTCCGTATCGACACTCACGCCCACCAGTTCCAATCCTTTCGCACGATATCGCGCATGCAGTTGACGCAGCTCTGGGATTTCCGTGCGACAGGGATGACACCAGGTGGCCCAGATGTTGAGCAGCACAACCTTGCCACGCTCTCCCGCCAGCGACACGGAATCACCGTCCAGCGACACCGTGGCATACGCGGGAGCTGGTAGGCCGATTTCGACGCGACCATCATTCGCTGGAGCGCCATCGGTGCGTGTGCCGCAACTGCTCAGCGTGATGCTATTCACGAGTGCCAGCGCGAGGCCCAGCGCGTACCGCTTGGACTCTCTCCTGGTTTTCCCTGTACTTCCGACGGCCGACCCTCGACTGCCCACTGCGTGGGTCACCGGAACTCCGTGAGCGGTGCGCGTGCCACGCGAATACTGGATGGCTTACCAGGAACCGTCCACGCGAACACTGCGTTGGAACCGGTCAACACCATTTTCGGGAATCCGCTGGCCCGTGCGACCGACGACGATGCGATCGTGGTGGCAGTTCCCGCTTTGCCGTCACGCGAGAAACGGCGCGCGCGCACCGCGGCCACATCGCCTCCAACACGTTCCACCCACGTGACCAGCGCCCCGCCATCGGGCAGCAAGGCCACGTCCACGCGTCCGGCGGGAGTGCCGCCGTCCACACGCACTGGTGCGCTGAACGTGGCGCCGGCATCGTCGGAAAACGCGAGATTCACGCGAGCACTGTCGCCTGGCGCGGTGAACCAGGCCAACGCCACGCGCCGTTCCCGCGCGGCAAGCGCCGGTCCGTTCACCGGGCACGCGGCAATCTTCCAGTTGTCGTTGTTCACCGGAACGCCCACAATCCATTTTCCACTGACGCGACGCGTAACGTAAATGTCGCGAATCTCCTCTGTGGAGCGATTGCGATAGGCCACAATGGGGCCGTTGGCCGTAACGGCAGCGGCATTCTGGCAGCAGTCACAGGTGCGCTCGTCGAGTCGCACTTCAGGACCGAGCGTGCCGTCGGGCTGCAGTGTGGTTGACACCAGCATCATCTCGTTGCCCGCGTCGTGTCCGTCTTTTTTGAATTTCCGGCCGTCCAACCACACGGTACCCAGCGCCCCACGTTCGCGCCACATGGCGACAAACCCGTGCTCGGTTTGCGTGGAGTCACGATGGGGAGTGACGGGCGCGCTCCAGGTGGCGCCATTGTCGCGTGATTGCGCGATACGGACGCCGTAGGTGAAGGTGCCTCGACCATTCCGCTGCAACCAGTGCGCGGCTAGGCGACCACCGTCCAACACCTCGATGGATGGAAAGTCCGCCCAGTTCACAAAGAAATCGCGACTTGACGCGATCGTGCGCGCATCCGACCAGGTCGATCCGTCGTGCGATGCAAAGCGTACCGAGTATCCGGAATCGGCCGGCTCCAGCCACGACATGAACACGCGCCCGTCGGGGGCCACACTCAAATTCGGTTCTGCACTTCCGGGCCGGGCCGGACTGGCAATGCTGTCAACGGCGAATCGCGAGATGCCCGCAGGCACAGTACCGCGCATCGCAAACGCCGAAACGGTCGTCGCGCCGACGGCCACTACGACGAGCATCGCGGCGACGCGCCCACGTGCCGCGCGAATGTGCCAACCACTGGTCAACTTGGACAACACCATGCGCTCGGCCCGGGTTCAGTGGTGAGGCGATACCGCTGTTGCGATATTACAAGCCGCAAAGGGCTAGGGCAAGCACGAGCCGGGCTTCGTGAACTACCGACGGCCTAGTCGGAGTCCTTCCAGGCGCGCTTCCACGCGTCCAGGATTGGCTTGAAGCGGCGCGTGGCGTCAGCGCCCCACCAGCTTGTCATGTCGGTCGAATCCGTGTTGTTCGCACCCCGCTTGAAGCGGAAGTGGATGGTGCGGGCCGTGCCGTCAATCAGCGTCGCGGTGAAGAGGCGGCAGGTGCCTGCCCAGCTTCGCTGTGTGGTCCAGTTCACGTGGTAGTATCCACGGCGCGCGTCGTAGCGTCCGTAATCGTCGCTCACGTCTTCGTCGTCATCGGTGAACGAACCGCGCGAGTGGTCGTCCCACTTTTTGCCACTGCCGTTCCACGGATGGTCGAGAAGCGTGGGCACAGCGCACACTTCTTGCACCGAGGTGAACGACTGGACCACCGTGGTGCCAGCCGTCACGCCGGACGCCACCGAATATCGAAGCGGAATCTCGCGCCCTGCCTCGATCACATTCACGCGCCCCATATCGATTGGGGAGAGGAAGCCGGTGAACACCAGCGAGGAGGTGCCGGCGAACGAAACCGTGGACGATGTTATGCTCGACGCGCCCGACAGGCTAAAGACGAGCGTGTAGCTGCCGGTCCCGTTCAACGCCAAGTTGGTAAAGGTGGCGCGCCCTGCGGTTGCAGTCACAGGGTTGATGCCCGTGAGCGTGCCGGCCGTGCCACTCCCGATCGAGGCGGTCACAGCGCCAGTTCCGGTGGCGACCGCGAGCCCAGCGGCATCCCGCAGTTCGACCACAGGCTGGACCGTCAGGGTGCTGGCGAGACGCGGCGTTCCGGGCTGCGTCACCAGCGCCAACTGACGGACCACCTGGGTCACCGTAACGGCACTGCTTGTCATTGAACTCAGACCAGACGACGCGAACTGCACCCGCACCGTTCCGGCCGTCGACCCGACACGCAGGTTGGTGAAGGTTGCCACACCATTTACGCTGGTCGCGCTGGTGGTGCCCTGCAACACGCCGGAGCTCCCGCTCGCAATCGTCGCACTGACGGTCACGGCTGCGTTCGACACGAGTACGCCGTTCACGTCCCGAATCTCAACGCGGAACGGTGTCGACATCGCCGCGCCGCTCTCGACGGTGGTTGGCGCGGAGGTAATCGCGACCTGCGTAGCCGTAGAGCCCGGATTCGTTCCGCCACCCGTTGTGGTGAGCAGCAACGTGAGCGGTGTGGTGGTGCCGCCGGCGCTGAACGAGACCGTGAACAACCCAATCGTATTCAGCGAGAGATCGGTAAACGTTGCGACGCCGTTGACGACCGGTACAGTGGTCGTGCCGCTCAGCGACGTTGGCGAGCTGGCCACCGAGGCCGTCACCGTTCCGCTCGTCATTGGCTGTCCCGCGTTGTCGAGCACGCGGATCGACGGCTGCGGGCTCCATACAACGTTGAGGCTCGCCGAGGTCGGCTGCGTTACAAACGATGCCGTGGCGGCGGTTTGTGTGATCGCGATCGAAAGCGGGACACCCGCGAACTGCGAAGCTGACACCGTCAGGGTCACCGGCGTGGCCGGCGTGCTGCTGGTGATGCGCAACCCAGCAAAGGTCGCGACACCATTCACTGCATTCACCGTCGTCGTTCCGGTGACGGTTCCGTTTGTAGCCGAGACAGTGACCGGCGCGGTAGACGAGCTGGCCTTCGCGCCGGTGGCATCAGCCACGCGCACCGCGAAGGTGCTCAGCGTTCCGCCATTCACCACACTGGTTGGCGGCACGTCGACCAGCAGCTGCGTACCCGTCGACACCACAAAGATCCCGGCGGTTACGGCGCCACTGCTCAGCGCGATCGTGTAGGAGCCGAGGCTCGTGGCGACACCGAGGTTGGTGAAGGTTGCAACGCCATTCACAGAGGTCGCGCTCAGCGTTCCGGTGAGTGTACCGCCCGCTGGACCGTCAACGATGCTGGCGGTGACCACATTCCCGCTGTTCGCCATGCGCAATCCGGCGGCATCGAGCAGCTCGACACTTGGCTGCGGCGCGAGCGTAGCGCCCAACGACGTCAGCCCCGGGGCAGTAAGCAAGTTCATGTGACGCACGACCTGCGTGACCGTGATCGGTATTGTCACGATATCGACAACTTCGGTGGAACTGAACACGAGCGTCGTGCCGGTGCTCGCGCCCGCGAGAATCAAGTTGGTGAACGTCGCGCGGCCGCTGTCGGCGCTGACTGTCGTCGTGCCAAGTAATGCGCCACTGCCGCTGTAGAGCTGCGCGGTGACATTGTTGTAGCTGCGGGCACGAACACCGGCTGCCGTAATCAGGTCGAAGGTTGCCGTGAATGGCACGCCAGATTCGACAGCCGTTGGCACACTGACCGCGCGGAGTACGATCGGCTTCGGATGGCAGATCGAGGACGTTGATGCCGTCAGCGCAACGAGTTCGTCTTTGGTCAGCGCGCGATTGAAGATCGCTGGCTCATCGATGATGCCATTGAACGCGTACTTGTCCGGGCCGAGGTTCGGAGAGGTGATGCGCGAACCGATGTGGACTGGACCCGACGTGAGCGGCGTGATGTCGCCAACATAGGCACTGTCCTCCACGAAGCCGTTCGACCAGATCTTTTCATAGCCCGTCGCACGATCGTACGTCACGGCAACATAGGTCCAGGTCTGGAGCGGCACGACATTCTGTTGCATCACGATATGCCACGTGCCGTTCACATCGATCAGGTTCGCGAACTCGGCCATCCTGGGATCCATCCATTGGTGATGGCTCCAGAGGTGCGCCCCATTCCAGAACTCAAGAATTGGGCCGGACCCCTTGGCGGGATCGTTTGGGAGAGAGCTGAACCAATCGCCACGTGTGTTGACCCACGCGGCCATCGTCATGCCCAACCCAGGACCAACATCAAGCACCGCGTCAGACGCGGTCACAATGTCGGCAGTGAGATCGTTGAAGCTGAACCCTGTGCCGATGCGCCCTGGCACGAAGGTCACGTTCCCTGTGATCTGACCCAAGCGACTGGCGACAGAATCCACCGCACTCCCTTCTCCACCCCAGCACGAGATCAAGCCTGCCGGGGTTGCCCGATTGTCGAGCGACGCGACGAGCGAACTCCGACCGACCAGTGTGGCGAGGCGGGGCGCGACCCCACGAGACGCACTCGACGCGCGAGGTCCCGTGACGTCCGCGAGCTTGCTGCACGCCGCGACCACGAGCAACGTGGCGAGTATTGACTTGAGGATACGACGGTTCATAGAAAAGCTGCCATGTCATGAGGAACAGCAGATCGCGGACCCTGCGTGCGGTCGCGATCGCTTGTGTGTCAAATGGATTCCAACGCACCAACTATCAATAACTACGACAGTGTATATCTTCTTGATAATAATAACTACAAGCTTGTCATATTTGCAATAGGATTCAGCAGAAGCTTGTCTGATCTCCACGCCGGTGAGCATCGGCACATGGCACCCGTTTATAAACCGGTACCCAGGGGTCGACGATGCCAGAGAGGCCGGTCGCGGGAGCGATCGGCCTCTAAAGTAACTGCTTTAAATCTACTGAATGGTTACTATTACAAAAGCCTGTGCTTCTGTGGTTTTACACAGGCCTCGAACGCATAACCTTCTTCAGCATAGCGATTTGCGCCATGTGGTAGATATCGTGATCGATCAGTCCTGCGACTGTTTGCGCTCGTGTCATGCTGGATCCACCCTCTCCGGACACCGATTTTGGGACCTGTAGGAACAGCTCTTCCTCGTGCGCCTTCTCCAATGCGGCGAGTAGGGCATATCGGGCAGCCTTGAGTGACTCTAGAGTGGCCGCCCAGGCGGCATCATTGGTTTCGGCCACGGTTGGCCAGTCGCCGCGCGTGGGAACTGGTCCGCCGCCACCGGTGAGGCGGGCGGCGACCTCTTCAGTCCACGCCAACTGGTGGAGTGTCCCCTCCCAAATGGTCTGCGCGCCGGGAATCACGCGCGTGGCCGCTTCAGCAGCCGTGACATCTGCGAGAATCGCCTTGCTCGACTTCCCGTGCCAGGGCTCGCCGGCCCACACCACCATCATCCGTTCCCGCAACGTTACGCGCAGACTCATGGTCGTTCCTCGTCAGGTGGTTTGCCGGTTATTCGGCATCCAGAGGACTCGTACGGTCAATGCGGGCCCGGCGATCCAGATGCGCGCTGTGCGCCCTTGAGAATCTCGAGCCGTAGTTCTGTCCATCCGTCCACCTGCACATACTGCACACGGAGCTCGTGTTTCCCTGCAGAAATCGGCACCGCATCGACGGTCGATTCGTGTGGCACCCAGTTGTCGATCACGAGAGCGCCATCAACCCACACGCGCACGGCATCGTCGCTGATTGTGCGGAGGGTGTGGGTTCCCGCGGGGACGGTGACGTTGCTGATCGCTTCGAGCGCCCATTTGGACGATGGCAGCCCGATGATGGTAGGCCGAGCCCAGATGTAGTCGAGTCGCGAGGTGCGATCGGTGGTGAGTGGCGTGGTCTTCAGCAGAGCATTGAAGGCATCGCTCTTGGTGCGCGGGTCGGTCGTGTCGGCCCACGCGTAGAATTTCACGTTCCAGTCGGTGGCGGGCTCGAACATGCGATACGAGAACCGCTGCGCGACATTCGCCGCCTTGGACTCGCCACGCGGTGACAGGGTGGCGGCGCCTTTGTACTCGAGGACGAGTTCCCAGTCGCCCGCGCCGTCGG
This sequence comes from Gemmatimonadota bacterium, assembly GCA_026387895.1. Lineage (GTDB taxonomy): Bacteria > Gemmatimonadota > Gemmatimonadetes > Gemmatimonadales > Gemmatimonadaceae > Fen-1231. The sequence continues at coordinate 77,267 of JAPLKT010000147.1, forward strand.
GCGCTGGTGTCACGGTGATGGTGTCACTCATGATTCCTGCGGTGGCAGAGATTCCCGCGAGACCGCGACGCGAGACGACACTCCACTTTCCGTCGGGTCCCAAGACGGCGAGACGCACGGTAGCGCTGTGGGTGCTGTCGACGGGCCAGAGTTTGGGAGCGCGCCAGTCAAACGGGCCCCATTCATCCACGACAATCGCGCTGCGTGGGCGCTGGCTCATCGGCGACACGGGGATCGTGCGGGCGATCCCTTCGACGGCCGGTGCGAGTCGATCGAATTCGGCGGGGATTGCGCCCATTGTGGCGCACGGATCGGCGGCGTCTTCGACCGCTTGGACGGGCGCGTTGCCAGTGTTGCGGAGGCCCAGTGTGTCCTTCATGACGAAGGCCGTGTCGACCGCGGCGAGCGTGTTGTTGGCGAGTTGCAGGCCGCGGGCGTTGGCGATGTTGAAGCCCACCTGGCTGCGGCTCAGCATGTTACCGGTGATGCTGTTGTTGCGGTTCTGCGTGTCTTTCTTTTTCGGGTACATCCAGTCTGACGGTTCGACTTTATCGGCCCAGAGTCGCACGGCGGTGCGCTCGCCTTCGAAGCGGTTGACGGCGATGAAGTTGTCTTGCCCGTGTTCGATGGCGATGCCCGTGCGGTTTCGCACGAAGCAGTTGCTGACGATTTTCGTGTCGAAGCTGTAGCCGCCCCAGAGACCGTAGTCACTCCCTTTGGCCACATTCGCGATCAGCGTGTTGCGGCTAAAGGTGAGTTCCATGGCATTGGTGGGCGCGTAGGAGAAATCGTTGGCGAAGAAGAGATTGTCGTTGGCACCGCCGATACCGGTGTCCATGGTGCTTTGGCCGGCCCAAAGGAAGAGTCCGTCTCCGCCGTGGGTGGCGGAGTTATAGGCCACGATGTTGCGGCTGGACTGTTCGAACATGAGCAAGTCGGCGGAGTCTTGGCCGCGGCGGTAGAAGCCCTCGGAGAATCCGCGGACGTTGTAGTCGAGGGTGTTGTGGAGGAGTGTGTTGTCGGTGGCGCGGTACATACCGACACCGAGTCCGGAGTTGTAGGCGAAGGTGTTGTCGTGGACCATGAGGTGATCGGACTTCACCATCATCAGTCCATTCATCCCGTGTTCGGCGGTGACGTTTTTGATGTCGCCGCCGCTGACGCCGTCGAGATAGAGGGCGGCGCCGAAGCGGAGCCACTCTTTTTGTTCGCTGTGATGGAAGGAGAGCCAGTCGGCGAGCGACTCGTGTTCGACCGTTGAGTAGAGGCGCGGCTTCCAGGTATAACTGATGTTCGCGTCGGCGACGGTGAGCGTTTTGGTGTTGCGCGCGATAATGCCGACGCGGAACCCGTGGATTGTGCCGCCTTTGATGGTGACGTTCGTCCCCCCTTCGACGCGGATCGCGACGCCGGCGAATCGATCGGGGTCGGAGAACGGGTCGGCGCCATTGATGGTGACGCCGGTGAGGTCGAGGGTGATGTTGTCCCCTTTGACCACGATCAGCGCGGAGTCGAGCGAGGCCGCGGCGGTGAGGCGGTAGCTCTTGGGGGTGATGCGGGTGGACTTGGTGATGACGAGTCCGCGCTTGAGGTCGGTGGTTGGGCCGGTTGTGGTGGCCGAGGCCGCGGGCTTCTCTGTGGGCGCCGGCTTTTTGGCGGGCGTCTTCTTTTTTGTGGCTTGTTGCTTGGCCGGCGTCTTTTTTGCTTGGGCGTCGACCTGGGCAGGCGCGAGTGTGATCAGCGCCGCCGCGACGGCTGTGGCAACTGCGGTCGTGAGGCGGAGGAGGCGGCGACTGGTGCGTCGAGGAGTCATCGGAGGTCGAGAAAGCGGGGTCGGTCGTGGGGCGGCGGGAGCACGCACGAGCGGGACGGTCCGAGCCACTGCATACGGCGACGGGCTATGGCGGTATACCCCAGATCGCGCCAATCGTGTGGGAGGAGTCGGGCGAGCTGCGCGACCGTGGCCCACCCTCCAAGATAGTGCGCGAGGGCGAGGACTGCGTCGGAGCGGATGAGGTATTGGGGCGAGGCCCCTGGCTCGACCCAGATCAGGGAGTCGGCGGTCCTGACCTCGACGGGGGCGCGGGCGAGCAGCGCGGTGGCGGCCGGTCCGTGGAGGGCGGCGAACTGCAGGGTGCCCCGTCGGTCCCAGCGGAGGGCGGTGCGGACCGCACGGCTGCAGAGGGCGCAGTCGCCGTCATAGAGCAGGACCGGGGGTGCGGGGGGCATGTGGTATAATAGCGTTTGGTGAGGGGGGGCGGTCCCATGCTGACGCCGCGAGTGACCTCTCGCTCAGAAGCGGTCTCTGGGTGGCTGTGCTCTGATTGCGACGATATGTTAGCCTGTAGTGTGTGTGATTCATCCGTGGAGTCTGGCATGAGAGTAGCAAGCAACCGCCGCCTGAACGTGGCACGATGGCTGATTGCCCTATGCGTTGTACTGGCCCCTCGCATCGCGAGTGCGCAGTACATCGACCCGGGCAATGCGTCGCTGTATTGGCAGCTACTCCTCTCTGCTATCGCAGGCTTTGCCTTCACCTTTCGGGGCGGGCTGACACGGCTGTTTCACGCCGTCTGGTCGCGGCTGCGGGGTAAACGTCCCGGCTCGCAGTAGGGTAGTCGCGATGACGCGAAGTTCCGTTTCCCTGCGGGACCCAGCCGGATCACTCGTCACAATCGACGGGCGCTTCTTCCGGTTCGTCCTGCCACTCGGCGCGACGAACGCGCACGCATTGGAGCACTCCCCCGTTGTCGCGCGCTGGCAACGCGAGGGCCGCTTTGTCGTCACAAAAAGTGTCCCGCGCAACGAGTGGCCAAACGCCCGGGGCGTTGACGACGCGATCGCGGTTCTTGAACACTCGGCGATAGCATTTCCCTCCTATCCCGAGGAGTGGACCCCGTCGATGCTCGCGGATGCGGGCGCACTCACCGCCGAGCTCGCGCGGGAGCTGCTCGGCGAAGGGCTTGGCTTGAAGGACGCCACGCCGCTGAACGTGCTATTTGACGGATGTACCCCCGTGTTCGTCGATGCGCTGTCGGTTGAGCCTCGCGACCCTGGCGATGCGGTTTGGTTCGCCTACGGACAGTTTGTGCGTACGTTCGTGCTGCCGCTCATCGCATCTAAGTTCCTCGGCTGGTCGCTGCGACGGACATTCACCGGCGCTCGCGATGGTCTTGAGCCAGAAATGCTCTATCCGCGGCTCTCGCTCATCGATCGCCTGCGCGCGCCGGTATTCGCAATGGTCACGGGGCCCGTACTCCTTGCTCGGCGTATGAAGTCCCTTGCTCCGTCCGGAACGGGGTTTGCTCGTATGGCGCCGGAGCGTGCCAAATTTTCCGTGGAGCGCCTGCTCAACCATGCCGCACGCTCCATTGAGCGGGCCCGAGGCTCGGCATCGGACTCGCGGTGGACCTCCTATCGCGATTCGTCGGTGCATCCGCCGGAGTACCACGAGAAGCGGAGACTGATCGTTGAGGAGATGATGCGCGAGCACCATCCGGCGCGGGTACTCGACATCGGAACCAATGACGGCACGTTTGCCCTTGTCGCCGCCGCGATGGGCGCTGCGGTGGTTGCCATTGACCGCGACGAAGCTGTCGTGGAACGTGCGTACCGCCGCATCAAGACGGAAAACGCAAACATTCTTCCACTGGTTGTGGATCTTCTAGATCCGACACCGGCGGCTGGCTGGCGTAATGAGGAACGGCTTTCGTTTTTGCAGCGGGCAACGAACGGGTTTGACGCCGTGCTCTGCCTTGCGGTCTTGCACCACTTGGTGGCGGGCGATTGGATCCCGCTCGAGGCCGCCTTCGACCTGGTTGCGGAACTGACGCGCGATCTCCTGATGATTGAGTTTATCCCAGCGGACGACCCGCATTGTGCGGGACTGCTACGGGGACGGCAGCTCACCGCAGATCGGTGGAGCGTAGATGCGCTGCTCGGTGTGGCGCACCGCGAATTCGACCTGGTGGCACGGCAGGTCGTGAGTCCCAGCGGGCGTGAGGTTTTTGTGCTGCGGCGCAGGAGCCCTGTTGGAGCGGGCTGAGCTCAGGCGCACGGCGCGCGGTGCCATCGTCGCTGCATCGTGGGCGAACCTAGTGATGTTGCCGGAGTGGGAGCATCTGCTGCAGCCGGAGGTTTCGGCTAGCATGTGGCTCCGGCCGAGTGCTAACGCGTGCTGGGCGGCGGTAATAGTGGTTGTGTTGTTCGGTGTGGTGGGAGCGCTCGTGGGGTGGCTGTGCCCGAAGCCGCGGTCAGAACCGGGGAGGTCCATCTCGCAGCTCGCGTTGGTGGGGGCGTTTTGTTTCTGCTTGGACTCCGTTCGTGTTGTGAACGATTTTAATTTTCTTCGAGCGGAAGTCTGGGTTCGAGGCGGATGGCATATTGGGTTGGCTGTTGTGCTTGCGACCACTGCGCTGGTGGCCGTACTGCGCTGGCGAGCGGTGCTCGCACGAGCATCCATGCGCCTGCTGCTGATATTGGCTCCGTTTGCGCTAGTGACGACGGGCCGTGCCGCATCGATTGCAGCGTTTACTGATTTTGCTGTCCTCGAGCCGCATGCACCGCCAGCGACTTTCTCGGCAGATACGACTGGGCAACGCGTCGTAATACTCGTCTTTGACGAGCTGGACTACGGGCTCGCCTTTTCTCGGCGGCCGGCGGATTTGCGGCTCGAGTCCATGGATCGCCTGCGGCGCGAGGGGTTCTTTGCGACGGATGTAGAGCCTGCCTCGCGAGCGGCGACGAGGGTCGCGATTCCTTCGCTGCTGACCGGCCGAGTGGTCGACTCCGTCAAGAATGTCTCGGTGGGCTCAGCGCTCGCCCGGTTTCGTGGCCAAACGGAAGCGGAAGATCTCGCCAATACGGAGACGCTGTTCGATGACGCGGCCGCAGCGGGTGCGCCGAGTGAAATTGCTGGGGCCTTGTTGCCGTACTGTCGCTGGCGACTCGCTTCGTTCACGCGCCGTTGCACGTGGCTTCCGCTGAGCGGAAGGTCGGGGGTGCTTGAGGGCCCCCTGCCACTTGGGCGTTCGATTGCGCGGCAGTTGCGTGCGTTTGGCGGCCCCGTGGGGTCGCGCGATGCGTGGATCCGGTCGCTCCGTGAGATGACGGATGTCGCGGTCGCTGCCAGCGTGAATCCCGCGAATCGACTGGTCTTCGTGCATCTGGTCGTGCCGCATGCGCCATTTGTGTGGAACGCATCGACCGGTTCGTTTACACGTTTTCAGTTTCGCCAATCCGGCTACTTTGGGAACTTGTGTGGAACGCGTCCACGGGGTCGTTTACGCGTTTTCAGTTTCGCCAGTCCGGCTACTTTGGGAACTTGGGCTTAGCCGATCACATACTCGGCCAGTTCCTCACGACTATCGAAGGCTCTCCGCTTCGGGATCGCACCACGATTGTCGTGACGTCAGATCATGGGTTTCGAGGAGCAGAGGTCGCGGGTGTGGCTCCCGATCGTCACGTACCGTTTGCTGTGCTCTTCCCGTCACGGACACCCACACTGTGGGAAGAGCCGCTCTATACGGTACCGCTGCGGCCGCTGTCGATTGCGCTGTTGCGCGGCAAACTGCGTTCGGGC
>JAPLKT010000004.1 GCA_026387895.1 Gemmatimonadota bacterium
GCCCGCGTTCCCCAAATACGTGAGGCGGAGCTCGCCAGCCTTGAGCGGCGCTGTGGCGGCCGCGCCGCGCGTTTGGGCCTGACCGACGGAGGCTGCGATTGCAGCGAAGGTCAACGGGACGATGGCACGAAGAAAACGACGCATGCAGGGCTCCGAGAGTGGGACTGCGCGGGGAGGTGTGTCCCGCTGGGGGAAAAGTTGCGCGTGCGAATGCCTGAGCGAAAGGGTCGCCGCGGTTTTCGTGGCTCGCGCGCTGCGTGGCGCGGATGCACGAAGGGGCGCCGCTTGGAAGCGACGCCCCTTCGATACGATCACGACAACCAGCTTACGGCGCTGGCATCGGGTTGACGTTCGACGCACGCTCGTTGGTGCTGACCGGCACGCACTTGCTGCGGCCCGTCAGGAAGGTGTTGGTGCCTTCCGCATTCCAACGGCGCAGATCCCACAGGCGACGCCCTTCGAGCCACAGCGCCGAACCACGCTCGGCCTGCAGCATCGTCCAGCCCGCGGCAACCGTGGTCGGAGCAGTCAGAGCGGTCAGTCCCGTCCAGGTGGCACGCGCCGAGTTGATCAGCGTGGTCATGCCGGCCAGGTCGTTCGCGCGGAGACGTTCCTCAGCGCGCATTAGCAACATATCGGCGCCCTTGACGAGCGGGACCGGGCTGCCGAGCGACGTGTACTTCTTCTGCTGGAAAAACTTGGTCTTGCCGTCCTGTCCGGTCTGGATGGCGGTGCCAGCCTTGACCGTATCCCACGGAGTGCGCGGGTCGGTCTTGGAAATGGTGGCATACACCGTGCCGAACACCGTGGTCTCACGACGCGAGATCGTCTGAACCGCCATGTCCAGATTCTCACGACCGCTGTTCGTCGAGAAGATCGCGTTGTACACGAACGCGTTCGGCACGAGCGCGGCATCGGCGATTGCGGCGGTCCACTTACCCTGCCACGCAAGAACCGAGGCACGACCACCGAGCGCGGCGTTGGCTACGTTGGTGTTCGCGAGCGCCGTGGCGATCGTATAGGCGCGGGTGAAGAGGCTTTCCGCGCGCACGAAGTACACGGTGTCGCTCTGCGCAGGGCCGCCATCGATCACGCCGGTGCAAACATTCTCACCGAGCAACCGATTGGCAAAACCCGCGTAGAGATAGGCACGTGGGGTGTCGACGTTCTTTTCGAAGTTGGCGCCGAGCACGGACTTCATACGCTCGATGCCGTTCTCCGCCGACCAGCGCGCTTGCTGCATGTTCGCCCAGTCCGGATTGACGTCGTCCGGACGGATGATGCCGAACCAGTACTGCTGCTCGGCGGAATAGTTGCCCGCTGCGGTCATCTCACCCGAGGCCAGTCCACCGCGATCGACGTAGTTGCCGAGCGCATAGGAGAGATCGCCCGACATGCCGTTGACGAGCGCGGGCATGGCGGTGATGGCATTGAGCTGCGAGTCCTGAATCGGACCCGGGTTGGTCACCTGCAGATTACAGGCCGCGCAGAGCACAGCGGCGACACCGACTGAACGGCGTCCGAAGTTACGAAGGGTCGTCATTATCAGAAGCCCAGGCGGAGGGTCATCGTGAACGACCGTGAGGTCGGGAACACGTAGTAGTCGCGACGAGCGAACTGGTCGTCGCGCTGGTCAGAAACTTCCGGATCGGTGCCGGTGTACTTGGTCGAGGTGAACAAGTTACGACCAGCGAAAGCCAGCGAGCCCGAGCGTGCGCCGAAGCGCAGGATGGACTTCGGCAGGTCGTAGGTCACCGAGACGCTGCGGAGCTTGAAGAAGTCGTTGGCTTCAACAAAGAAGCCGTAGTCACGCGCGATCTTGGTGTTGATCGTACAGCGCGCGCGATCGAGTGCATTGATTGTGGCGAGCCCGGAGGAGTCGCCCGCGACAGCCTTGCGCATCTGGTCCTGCGCGTTGAAGCAGGGCTGCCACGCGTTCAAGTTCGCGTTCTGATAGGCCAAGGCGTTCAGGTTGTGGCCACCGAGCTGCCACTCGCCCTGCGCATCAACCGTGATGCTCCGGAACAGCTTGACCGAGATGCCCGGGGTCCAGATGCGGTCGGCGAATGCCGAGCCGAGGTCCTGATTCTGTTGGATGACCGGATTCGCGAAGTCGTTCGGGTTCATGACCTTCGGCCCGTAGTACGTCGGAATCGGGAGTCCCTGGACAATGTACGTGCGGCCGAGGGCGAAGATTGTCAGCGGACCGTTCCCAACATTGCCGGCCTCGCTATGCAGCTTCATGAAGCCGATGCGGGTGCTGACATCGAGGTTGCGGCTACGGAAGACGTCGAGATTCAGCTGGACTTCATGGCCCGAGTTCATGAGGTCGCCAGCGTTGATTAGCTGGGAGCCGGCGAAGCCGAGCGACGGAGCCTGCTGCACCGGGATCAGCGCCTTGTAGGTGTGCTGGTCGAAGTGCGTGTACTGCAGGTTCACGCGGCCGTTGAAGGCACTGGCGTCGAAACCAAGTTCGATTTCGCGCGTGCGCTCCGGACCGAGGTCGGGGTTACCGATCTGGTTGGTTGCGAAGGCCGGTTTGCCGGCTTCTGCGGCCACTGGCGTCCAGGTGCGGACGGCGTCGAACGCGCCCGGCGCCTTGCCGGCGTCGCCAACGGCGCCGCGCAGCTTGAGGGTTTCAATCCAGCGACGGGGCCAGAACGATTCATCCGAGATCACGTACGAGGCGCTGATCTTGGGATAGGTCTGGACGCCGAAGCTCTTGCCGAAGGCGCTGTTACCGTCAGCGCGGGCGCCGATAGTCACGAAGAGCACATCACGCCAGCCGATGGTCTCCTGCGCAAAGTAGCCGGCGTTGATCACGCGCTGCTGCGAGACACCCGTGATACTCTTGAGCGCGCCCGAGAGGAGCGTCGGGTCGCCGGGGCCGGCGAAGTTGTCGCTCTGCAGGTCGGTCGAGTACACCTTGTTCTCGAACAGCTGTCCGCCGACGGCGGTGCTGCTGCTCCAGTTCGTGGAGAGTTGCTTCCGATACGTCGACGCTAGGTCAGCCGAGAGGAACTGACGGGTCCAGAGGGTCTGAAACATCTGGCCGAGCGGCACACGGAGGTGACCGAACGGGGTGATGTACTGGATGTCGGCGTTGTTATAGTCCAAGCCGAGCGTGAGGCGCGTCGTCCAGGCGTCGAACGGCTGGTAGGCCAGCGTGGCGCCGGTGACGAAGTGGTTCGTGCTGCTGGTGACCTGCGAGGTGAACAGGCTGTCGTTCAGCACGCAGGTGACGGTCAGATCGGTGCAGCCCGGGCCCTTGAAGTTCGAGCCGGAACCACGCGAGATGTTGAGCATCACGCCGTTCGCGCTGTTGCCGTCGGGGAACCCGACCGCGCGGTTGTTCACGTAGGACTGATTAAAGCTGATCGTGAAGCCCTTAGCCGGCTTGAAACCGAGGTTCATGCGGAACGAGCGGACGTACGAGCCGCCGACGGGAAGCACGCCGCGCTCATTGTTGCCGGTGACGCTCAGGTCATATGTGGTGCCGTTCGAGCTGCCGCCGCGCACGCTGATCGCGGTGCGCTGGATCGGACCGTTGGAGAGCCAGGTCCCGCTTGCTGGGCAGCTGGCATCCAGAAACCGGGTGCGCGCCGAATCATTCATGACGTGCACACCTGCGCAGCTGTTCAGGTAGAGGCCGGTGGTGTCCGACGCCGGACCCACGTGCCCCATGTTGTTGTAGCCGGAGGTCACGCTCAGGTTCCAGCGCGGCGCGCCTTCGACACCCTGCTTAGTGAAGATCTGCAGCACGCCGCCCGAGGCTTCCGTGCCGTAGAGCGTCGTGGCCGCAGGGCCCTTCACGATTTCAATGTGGTCGATGTCTTCTGCCGCAATGTCATTGAGCGGCGAGCTGAACTGACGACCACCGACGTTGGTCGGGGTGTTGCCGCCGTACACGCGCACGCCGTCAACATAGATGAGCGGGCTGTTGCCCATGCTCACGCTGTTCACGCCGCGCAGGCGGACGGTGGCACCGGCGCCCGGCTGGCCGCCGTTCGCCAACACCGTGACGCCCGGGGTCGAGCCCGCGAGCAACTGCTGGGTGTTGGTGGCCGCCGACCGCTCGATCTGCGCGGTGTCGACAGTGGCCATGGCCGTACCGACCGAGCGACGGCGCTCTTCGCCGGTCGCGGTGACTATGACGCCCGAGAGCGTCACAGCGGTGCGAGTCAGGGCAAAGTTCACGCGCACGGTGCCGTTGGCAGCAACCTGCACAACCTGTTCACGGGCCTCGTAGCCGATGTACTGGGCGCGCACGGTAACCGTTCCGGCGTCAACGCCACGCAGCGTAAAGCCGCCCTTGGCGTCGGAGGCAACGGCATTCGCCTTGCCGACAATGCTGACCTGCGCGCGCTCGAGCGGGTTGTTCGACCCTCGCTCGCTGACGGTGCCGCTAATCGTCGCCCCACCCTGTGCGTGTCCCAGAGCTGGGACCGCAAGGATGGCAGCAGCGATCAGGCGGGTCCACCGTGATGAAAAGGCTTGTGCCATTACTCTCCCTCGACGAATACGGGTGGTGTGCCTATTCCCCTAAAATTCGGGAATAGCTTATTAAGTGTATTCGTGCCCTAACTGTGACGCAAAGCTCTACATTCCTCGGACTTCGCCATCTCTTCGGGGATCGGCGGCTCCCACCCACCGCCCCCCAATTCGGGCAATCACATGCACCCCGCCAAATCCCATGTCCACGGGCGGTGACACGGCGACCTCATACCCCAACCGCTTTGCCTCGGCATACACCCCCTCAGCGAACCCATCTTCCATACGGAGCCCCACCCCGGACGAGGAGGGGATCATCCGCGGGATCCGCAGCGCCTGCATCGGATCCAAGTGGTAGTCGAGCACGTAGACGATCGTCTGCACAATCGCCGGCGGAATCGCCGGTGACCCCGGGCAACCTACGACCATCTCCACCGCGCCGTCCTTCAGAATGATCGTTGGGGCAATGGTCGAGGCGGGAATGCGGAAGGGGCCGGGCGCGTTCGGGGAGGCAGCGTCGCGCGCAAAGTTGAACAACGCGCTGTTCAGAAACACCCCGTCGACCCACGTCCCGGTGCCCAAGCCGAGTCCAAGCGTGTTGGTGATTGACACGGCGTTGCCGGCGTCGTCGACGACCGACATGTGCGTCGTTTCA